>JABIGL010000065.1 GCA_018650185.1 Chloroflexota bacterium | reverse complement strand
AACCCGGTGAGTTTGGCATAGTCCGTATGGA
This sequence comes from Chloroflexota bacterium, assembly GCA_018650185.1. Taxonomy (GTDB): domain Bacteria; phylum Chloroflexota; class Dehalococcoidia; order Lucifugimonadales; family Lucifugimonadaceae. The sequence goes on along the minus strand of JABIGL010000065.1, from coordinate 37,794 downwards.
CGGCGGTCACGCTGAAGGACTCGTATGGAGTCTCGTGGCACGCGGGGTAATCTCCACATCACCGGCAAACGCCAGGCGGGCCGCCTGATTAATTGAACTCCGCTCTGGGGTTGAAGCCCCGGGCAAGCTGGCGACCATGAATTAAAGATCCGTGTTTACCGCGGATCTTTTCGCGTCTGCGCATATCCGGGACTCGCCGGTCTGCTGATGGTTGTATCCTCCGGTATCGAAGATGTGACTATCTCATTACGGAGGCTCGATGCATGAGTTCTGGACACTCACAGGACAAGAAATCGCACGGTAGCTTCCAGTCCCAAATGCGCGGTAATCACTGTTACGGGTGCGGAAAAGACAACCCCGGTGGGTTACGCATCGACAGCAACTGGGATCCGGATGACGCCAACGTGTCTATATGCGAGTTCACCCCGGCTGCGCACCACTGCGCAGGTCCGCCTGACGTAGTCAACGGCGGCATCATTGCCTCTCTCATCGACTGCCATGCCATCAGCACAGCGACCGCGGATCGTTTCCGGCGGGAAGGTCGGCAGATAGGCGACGATGGCGACCAGATCGCTTACGCTACCGCCTCACTAGAGGTCAATTACAAAGCACCGACGCGTCTCAAGGGGCAGCTCACCGTTCGCGCCGAGATCGTCGAGACGAAAGGTCGTCGAACACAGTTCGAGGTCAGCGTGGTGGACAGCTCTGGGTCGATTACCGCTGAAGGAAAAGTAACGGCCGTCCAGGTGCCCACCGCGTGGGTAAAACCTGACGGGATCTTCCCGGACGATTAAGCGCCTACTGCTGCGGCGGCGGCGTATCGTGGATCGCGAGATCGTTGCTCACGATGTACTCGTTTACAGCGCTCTCGTCGAAATCTTCGTCGAAATCCGCCGTGCCGTGATCGAACGATGCAAGCAACCGTGTGATGATTGGATCAACCCACGTAATACCTCGACCGGACGATTCAAGAACGGCTGCCAGGCGATCACGATCTCTACACACCGATGCCGATATCAACGACCAGCTTCCGCCATAGGTGTGGAACGTGCGCAGGTTCTTGTTACTCATCTGGGGTATAACGAGCGCTATACCGGTGCCCCGGTCTTTGGCCTGCAACCGCATGGCAAACTCGATGGCGTAATTGGGTCGGTGGCTGTTTACAGCGATCAGAACGACATCAGCCTGCGGAATGCTGTAGATGTCGACTTCATTGGGATCACCCGCGACATCGGCCGCAATCGTCAGGCCCGTAAATCCGGCGAACAGTTCGTCGACAGCGATGCGCCACTGGATCGGTCCTACCAGTAGGACGGACGTGGGTTGGGCGGCGACAAGGTTCCGCTGGATCTTCGGATTGCGAGCGCGTTCGCGATCGGCCGCCGTCATACGGACCCGTCTGGGCTTTTCTTGCTGCGGCTGCCCAGCAGCTTCAGCTGCTTTCTTGGCCTTAGCTTCCCGGACCATTTTTTGCATCAATCGATTATCACCACCATTTGGAGTTGGGCCCACTCACTGCATCGCACCTCTGCAATAGTCACCCGAGTCTGGCGTCGGAACCATCGTCGTCACACTAATTCGTGGTGCCGTTCGCCCGCACGATGAATTTCGTGGTTCCACCTACGCGTAGTTACGCGCCTGGAAGAAAGAGTTCCGGTACTACCACGGTCATAAAATCACCGTGATCAATGGTCAGGCCGCTTTACCGATGGTCACGGGCTCAGACAACTGGGGGATCTCTGGCATAAGGTCTTCAGAGGTATTCGTCCTCCAGCCCGCTTCGAGCATCTTCGTCACGGCCGGTTCGACCACTGGCATGCCACGGGCAGAAGACTGGATGACCACCGTTAATCTGACCGGATCTGAACTCATTCTCGGAGTGATCATCGACCAGCTACCGGCGTAGGCGCTGAACCGCCTCGCCATGTCATCACGAATCCCGGAAAGTACTAGGATTATTCCGGTCCCGCGGTTCTTAGCCTGAAGTTCCAGGGCCAGCTCAACAACCGGATCCGGTTTGGCGGCATCTGCAAACGCGATCACCACGTCGGAAGTCGGAACGTCGAATACATGACTGGGCCGATTGTCCGGTTCGATCTCGGTCGAAAGAACCAGTTCTGCTTCGTATTCGATCCATCGTGCCAGAGGTTCTCGCCAGGAGACCGGACCGATGAGGGTCACGGATGTCGTGGTGTTTTGAGTTTTGGCGTTGGGGATCGCTCCGGAAGCCGCAACCGACTCCGCAGATCTGACCTGTTGCGGTGCGGACACGCGTCTAGACCGACGTGACGAGACGCGGACTCGTGCCCGCCGTCCACTACGTACGATCCTTCGCATAAATCTGATACTCCCCGGTGTGCGCCGATTTGGTCTCAGCTACCGACCACTCGATTTGTGACCGAGCAGAAAACCTCCTGAAACCCAACGTATGCGACTATTTTCAGCGCGCAGACCGACATCGGAGTAGCAGGTACGCGCCATCACTACTAAGTACCTGCACGTAGGCGTCCACACACAACTGCTCGAAATTTCATCTCTCCCATCCCGCACATTGCCCCGTTGAGGCCAGGCGAACTCTCCGTTAGCCTTTGCCCCTATGGCTGCAACTCGAACGACGACCGGCGAACGGGAGACCGCAAAACCGGCTACCAACCTGGTCGATATTCCCTATCGCCAGAAACTCCTGGTCGTTGCAGGACTCACCGTCACCCTGTTTGTGGCCACGATGAACCAGACGGTCGTCGCCACCGCTGCCCAGAACATCGTTGCCGATATCGGCGGATTTGACCGTTTCGTATGGCTGTTCGCCGGGTTCTCGCTTGCCGCAACCGCAGCAGTCCCGATAGTAGGAAAACTGTCTGACGTTGCAGGCCGAAAGCCGGTGCTTATCGGCGCCGTGATCTTCTTCATGGTTACCTCCGCCGCGGCCGGTGCCTCCACCAACATGACCCAGCTGATAGTTGCGCGCGTATTCCAGGGCGCTTCGTTCGCCGGAGTCATGGGCAGCGTATGGATCATCATGGCCGCGCTCTGGCCTCCATCAGAACGTGCCAAGTGGATGGGCGTCGCAACCGCCGGTTTCACCCTGTCCGGGGTAATGGGTCCGATATTTGGCGGTGTTGTTAGCGATACCTTGAGCTGGCGCTGGGTCTTCTTTATCAATGTGCCGACCGGGTTGGTGAGTCTCGCGCTGCTATGGATCTGGTTTCCGAACGTGGCCCCTGGTCAACGGAAAGGTCGCCTGGACTTCGCCGGGGCCGCTTTATTCGCTATAGCGGCCACCGCCCTCCTGCTGGCGCTCACATGGGGTGGTCGCGATTACGCGTGGGACTCTCCAAGAATCGTCAGCTTGCTTGGTGGCGCTTTGGTGGCGTCCGCCATCTTCGCCCGGGTTGAGCTTAAAGCCGAGGACCCGATGCTCCCGTTAAACCTGTTCAGCCATCGCGTTTTCGCGCTCGGTTGGCTGGCCTCCTTAACTACTACGAGCACCTTCATCGCCATCACCGCATTCCAGCCCCTCTTTGTTCAGGGTGTACTCGGCAAATCTGCGACCTCAGCCGCAATACCCCTTATAGGCCTGGCCATTGGCGTGGCGAGCGGTGCCAATACCTCCGGACAGATCCTTTCGCGTAAAGGCCATCCGCGGGAGCTTGGCATGGTCGGCCTTGGGATTACTACGGCGGCACTCCTGATCATGAGCAGCCTCGACAGCTCTTCCTCTCTATGGATGTTGTTCGTGGTGACCGGTTTCATGGGGTTCGGCATGTCCTTCGGGTTCACATCTTTCACAGTGCCGATACAGAACGCCATGCCGGTCTCAATCCTCGGCGTTGTGACATCCACGCTCCAGTTCGGCCGTCTGTTCGGTCAGGCCGCCGGAAGTGCGGTGTTTGGAGCTGTGCTCTTCGCATCCGTTGCCGTGAGCATCGTCGGGTTAGACGAAAATAGCCCTCAGGTACGAATCGCGAACCCGGAACTCATCGTCGCGGTTGATGAGTTAGCGGAAATCCGTGCCGAATACCTTGCTGACCCCGAACTCGGCGAAGAGCGCTACCAGACCGACCTCACGGCGTCCCGGAACAACCTCGCAACCGGCCTATCGGCGGTGTTCCTGGTGTCGGCATTTTTCAGCTTCACAGGGATAATTCTTGCCTGGTTCACTTTTTCTGGAGGAGCAGCTTCCAGAGCGGCCAATCGGAAAGAGCCGGATGCACCGGCCCCGTCGGACTGAATGATCTCGTAGAATCTCGCTTTAACCCGCGCTTCAGGCGCTCTCAAATCCATATCGCCAGACTCGACGATCGGTGAAAGGCTCTCCAGTGGCCGAACTACGCGTCAACAAAGCTAAAGAGAAGCTCGCCAGGGGCGAGGTTACTGTGGCCCTGGCCTCATGGGGCTACGGCGGCGCAGATGCACTTGAGCGGCTAATAGACCTTGAGCCTGACGCCATCTGGCTGGAAGGCGAACACGGCGAAGTCGATTTCTCAAACATCGGCGAGCTAACGAGGGCGATCGATTTGATCGGCGCCTCGCCTATAGTCCGGGTACACCAGAACGAGCCGGGCGTGATCTACCGCACGATGGACCTTGGAGCGCAGGGCATCTGCGTACCTCATGTGAACACGCGCGAAGAAGCAGAGGCGGTCGTGCACGCAGGCAAGTACGCCCCTATTGGGCTCAGAGGTGCGTTTACTAGCCGACAGGGCATTGGCGTAGACAACTACCAGGCGAAAGCCAACGATCAGACGATGCTGATCATTCTGATTGAGGACATAGTCGGCGTACAAAACCTTGACGAGATTCTTGAGGTAGACGACATCGATGTCTTCTTTGTAGCTCCCGGCGACCTCGCTCAAACGATGGGTCGTATCGGTGAGCCCCACCATCCGGAAGTACAGGCCGTTGTGGACGAATCTCTCCGCAAAATTGTGGCGGCAGGACGGACCGCAGGTGCCCTCGTCTCCAACGAAAACGCAGCGCACCATCTGGAACAGGGCGTCAAGTTCTTCCTGGGTAGTCCTCCACCGTGGATGGAAACCGGTCTGATCGAAATGAACCGAAGGGCGGAGGCTTAATCAGATGCGAACACTTCGTAAAAATGAAGCCAAGGCCAGACTGGCCGCCGGCAAACATGTCATCGCTCTTGAAGGGCTGAACCACGCAGATACCGTCGAACGTCTCGGCCCCATGAACCCCCACGCCGTCTGGTTTGAGGGGGAACATAACCTGGTCAGTCCGCCCAACATTGCTGACCTCACGCGCGCCGCAGATCTCGCCGGTACCACCTCCATCGTCCGGGTCAACCGTGTCGAAGAAGGAATCATCTACCAGGCTCTCGACCTCGGGGCGCAGGGCGTTGCCGTCCCCCACGTAGACACGCGCGAGGACGCCGAGACCGTGGTCCGTGCCGCCAAATTCTCGCCCCTTGGCAAACGCGGCATGTATGGAAGTCGACAGGGTCTTGGAGACCCGGAGTTCTTCAAAAAAGCCAACGACGAAACACTGATCGTGGTCTTCATCGAAGACGTGATAGCGCTGGACAACCTGGACGAGATCCTGAAGGTAGACCACATCGACGTATTCCTGGTTGGTCCGGGCGACATGTCACAATCAATGGGACACCTGGGCGAGCCGTTCCATCCAGAAGTCACCAGAGCCTTGGAGGACGCCGTCAAGCAGATCGTATCTGCGGGTCGGATCCCCGGCACGGTCGGTAATCACTCCAACGTAGCCCGATACATGGAGTTAGGCGCGCGGTTCTTCTTAACCAGCCCACTCGAGTGGATCGATACCGGATACCAGGACTTGAGAGCACGGGTTGGAGCTACTCGGTGAACTTGCGAAATCGTTGGATGCTGCTAGCGGTCATCGCTTCCCTGGCCGTAGTCGCGATGGCCTGCGGGGGCGACAGCCCTAGCTCTGATCGTGACTTGGACGATGTGATAGTTCTGACCCCAACCCCCGCTGAGGTGAACTGTCTCAACGGCACCTATCCGGATGACGCCCCGGCCTTCGGGGATGATTCCATGGTTGCGTACGAGACCATCGATTCCGGAGTCGGCGTATTCAAGCGCGAGATCGGCGAAGGAACGGCGATCAAAGTGAACAGCAACGTCCGGGTTCATTACACTGGATTCTTCGCCGATGGCTGCATATTTGACACTACTCGGACCCGCGTGACCGAGGCATCGTTCCAGATGAGCGGCCTGATACAGGGCTGGCAGATCGGCATGGCGGATATGAAAGAGGGCGGCAAACGTCGCATCAAGATCCCGCCGGAAGTCGGATACGGGGCGGCGGGCCTGAACATCTCCGGCTTCGTCATTCCCGGAAACGCCACGCTCATATTTGAGGTAGAGCTTGTCGAGGTGGTGGAGTAAACGGTCGATTTAGCTCGGCTGAACCTACGCCCCAAAGGATCTAGATGACCACCGGCCCCATCAATCGCGACCGCGTCCAATCAGTGATCCTCGACGTGCTGACCGCAGAGCAGTTCTGCGGCCGGGATGACCTGCTGGACGGGGATGTCCACGTTATTGAGGCTGATCCCACTTCTGACGACACCTCACGGATCCCCGGCGGACGCTGGTTCGATCGACCCGATCCATACTTAAGCCTCGTTTCCGTGGGCGTCGGCGGAGTGATTACCGTGTCTCCGGAACTCATGTCGTGGGCCGTTCCTCTTTACGAAGGGGTAACCCGTGACCAGATGATGGAGCCGATCCGCATTGCTGAAGTCTCGGAACGCATGGAACGGCTGGGACAAAAAACCTTTGGCCCGTTCCCACGATGGGTGTGCGCAGAAGAGGATCTCAAGGAGTTCCCTGCACCACCTGGCTACACCATCGAGCTTCGTGACGATGATGAGGATCGCCACGCCGTAATGGCACAACAGGCGCAGAGCAGGAGACCGGGAGAGCGAACGACCCACCAGTTCCGTGCTGTCGCTATTACGGACGAAGGCCCGATCGGCTCTGCCGGTGTCACTGCGGACGGCGACGATCTGTATCAGATTCACATCGCAATCCAGGAACCGCACCGCGGGCGCGGCCTCGGCCGAGCGCTGACCTCCGCGATCACGCGCGCCACTTTTGACCACGGTGCCGTGCCCTACTACGGGACGACCGCCGTAAATACATGGTCCATGCGCACCGCCATTTCCTGCGGCTTCTATCCTGCGTGGGTACACATGTTCTCCCGGGACGTGCGTCCGGCTTAACCGGTCCTCGGCCCGGAGCCCGGCACCCGCGCCGTGTAACATCTAGCGCCTGAACCTGAGACAACCTGTCTCCGTAATCCGCAAAGAGGCGATACCGTCCGATGCTCGGTGAATTTGAAATATTCCCGTTTACCGCCCGTGAAGAGGGCGAGATGCTGCTGCGCATCGTTTTGGCTGCGATTGCAGGTGGGTTGATTGGGTTTGAACGTCGGCACTCTGCCGCCCCGGCAGGCATCCGCACACTGGCCCTCGTTGCGATGGGCTCAGGCACCTTCACCGTCATCTCCATCTTCGCGTTCAGCACAATCGACGGTGAGTTTGTGCGAGATCCGGCGAGGATCGCCGCACAGGTAGCGACCGGGATTGGCTTCATCGGCGCGGGGACGATAATCCGCTCTGGCACGTCTGTCCGCGGACTCACGACTGCCACCGGTATTTGGGTTGCGGCGGCACTCGGCATGGCCGCGGGCTCCGGTTTGTACGTCCTGACCGTCGGCGGAACGGTTCTGGTGGTGGTCATACTGGCCTTCTTCCCACGTAAGCCCGGTAACAATGGCGACCTTGCCGAAGAAGAAGAGGATGAAGAAGGTGTCCAGTTATGAACCCGTCAGAGATCGGCCCGGAAATTACAGCGTTCCTTGAGTCGCAACGAAACCTCGTACTGGGCACCCTTCGCAAAGACGGTTCACCTCAGGCATCACCCGTCTGGTACCTGTGGAACGGGGATGCCTTCGTCATCTCCACCATCACTGCAACGGCAAAATGGTGGAACCTGAAACGCGACCCACGTGCGTCCATATGTGTCGACGACCCGGCTACCGGGCAGATGGTGATCGCCTACGGCGACGCTATTTTGGAACTGGACGATATCTGGGACAGGACGCGAGACCTGGTCGCAAAGTACTACCTGGATGATCCAGATCAGGTCGATCCCCATATGGAAAGCATCTTCGAGGGCCAGACCCGGGTCCTCATAACGGTGAAACCGGACAACCTCATCACGCGATCTCCGGACGAGTAAGGGTGTCGTCAGGCACCCCCTCAATCGAATCCCTGACCTCCCGTGACCGAATGCTCACGGTGATGATCGCGTCCTCCGGGCTGTTCCTCGTCGCGCTGGATTTCTCGATCAATGTTTCGCTGCCGACGATGCGTGACTCGCTGGGTGCGTCCCTCATTTCCGTGCAAGGGATCATCATTTTTTACCACGCCAGTAGAAGCGGACTCGCGCCCGCTGCCGGTGGACTCGGTGACGCTTTCGGGCTGAAACGCGTCTTCCTCTGGGGCGTCGTGGCGTATACCGCTGCGGTCGGGCTGATTGCGCTTCAGGACACCCTGGGCGCAGTCGTGGCGCTGCGCGTTTTGCAGGGCGTTGGCGCGGGAATCCTGTTCACCGCCGGGCCCGCACTGGTTGTACGCGCCTTCGGACCGGCACGCCGCGGGACGGCCCTTGGCGTGACGCTTGCCTCCGTCAGTGCCGGGCAGATGACCGCCACACTGGGCGGAGGCTTCCTCTCCGAGAATATCGGGTGGGAGGCCATCTTCTACGCCCGTGTGCCGATAGGAGCCGCCGTACTCGCCGCCGGGTTGTTCGTACTGACGCGTGACCCGGCCGGTGGTGATAGGCGTTTCGACTGGTCGGGCGCGGTCGTCCTTTACGGCGCCCTCTTCGCACTTGTCTCGGCGATATCCTTCGCACGTCTGGACGGTCTGATTTCCACAATCGTTATTGGACTCTCAGTCCTAACGGCAGTGCTGTTCGCTGCATTCTCGTATCTGCAACAACGAGTCAAACGCCCGATGCTGCCTAAAGCGCTCTGGACGACGCAGGGTTTTGCCGTGGGTGGAATATCGAACCTGTTACTGTTTGCCGCCAGCTTCCTGACCTGGTTCCTGTTCCCATTCTTCATAACTGACGTGTTGGGCCGGGGAGTCATGATCGTCGGGTCGATGCTCGCCATCGTCGCCGGTGCATCCACGCTCGGCTCAATCCTCGGCGGCTGGCTGGCGGACCGCATCGGTGACCGGATTGTGACGGCGGCCGGAGCTGGCATCACAGCGCTGGGCCTGGTATGGATCGCTGGACTGAACGCAGACTCCACACTCCCCGGGATCGCAATGCGTGTAGCGGTCGCTGGCATCGGGTTCGGGTTGCATCAGGCTGCGGTGTACTCGTTGGCGATGCGAAAAGCGCGACCAGAACACGCCGGTGCGGGTTCAGCCGTGATGGCGGTAGCGCAAACACTTGGCACACCGCTGTCCATCACACTCGGGATGGCAGTTTTCACATGGCGAAAGGACAGCGCGCTGGACGCAGGTGTGCTTGCGACCGACGCGTTCGTCGGGGCCTTCCAGGACGCCTATATGGCGGCAGCGGCGGTTGCGCTATTGGCGGGACTCGTTGTCATATCTTTACGAAAAACACCCGCGTAGCGTTGAGCCCTTAGAGGCTGACCGACGCCCCGCGGGCTGCTGACTGGTATGCCGCAAGGATTACCTCGGTCGCGGCCGCACCAAGGCTCGCACCGACATCCGGGGTGCGTCCCTCATCCAGGCAATCCAGGAACGACGACACCTCGTCCGCGCCCCATCCCGACTCGTCCTCAAAAGCCTGCCATCCCATCTTCCGCGGGACCCCTGACTCCACCTGAGTCGATCGCCACATAGACATCGGATCTTCCGGGTGAGGAGTCGGGAGCACGGCCTGCGGCTCGTCTGCGAACACCTCGATGTGCGGGTCCCATGCGGAGAATGTCTGCGTTCCGCCTGTCCCAGACACCGTCACGCCGTGCGGACCGATTTTGGGGTGGCTGTAATATCCAATTCGGCCTCCCACTGCACTACCCACGACGCCGTTTTCGAATTCGATAGTTAGCGCACCGAAGTCTTCGATATCTATCTCCGCATGTTCGGAGAAAAAGTAATTGGCTGTATGCGCCGTGACCTGTTTTACCGGTGATTCCGCAAGCCAGAGGCAGAGAACAATCGGATAGATTCCCAGATCGAACAGCTCACGCTTCGCCTCCGTGAATGTATAGCGTCCGGGAGTTTCATGCTCTTCCCTGACGACGCCGGACGTCACGGTTCCAGCGCGTCCCTTGGCGAACATGACTTCCGCATGCACAGCGATCAAGTCACCGAGATCACCTGCCTGAAGCGCGGCTTTCGCGGCTCTCGCCCAGGGTGTCGATGTAAAGCTGTACATCTGGGCGGTCACGCCGTTGTATTCAATAGCGTCCCGGATATCTGACAGGTCTGCGGCGGTCCCGGCAAGAGGCTTGTCCAGGAACAAAGGCACGCCCCGTCCTGAACATCTCAGCACCACCCGTCCCCGTCGTTCGATTTCCGGACAGACGCTGATCAGATCTACATCTCGTAACGCAAGAGCCGTGTCCAGATTGTCGTAGTACGGAACCCGGTATCGCGTCGCCATCGCCCTGTTCCAGATATGACGTTGCTCCGGCACATCCGCCTCATCCGCCACGCCAACGATCTCGGCGCGAGGATCGGCGTTAAATGCGGCCGCATAGCCCTCCTGATGTGTCCGGTCCCCCGATATCAAGAGCACTCTGTACGTGCTATCGGCCATCGTTTTCTCCGACCTTAAACATCGTGATACACCGCTCCCTTAGATCCGATTACTGCGAGATCGAGTCCCGGAGCGTCCATGAAGCCGACGGGTGCCATTATCAACAGAGCGGACTGGCCGCCGGACCATCGGGCTAACAACGTGGATTGCAGATCGGACCCTTCCGGCGCATGGGTGAACGTGGGTTCTCCCTCATACCAGGTTGAAACGATCCCCAGGGCCGCTTGAGCTGCATCTCCCGGATCAGAATCAACACGCTCGAACCAGCGAACGAACACCGGATTACCAATCCGGCCCGACTTAAGCGCGTCCGCAACCGTCGAGTTGAGCCGCTTCATATGTGCTTCGCTAATTGTCATCGGCATCTCACCACACAACTACCCTCCGAATCCGATGATCTCGATAGTGAAGTGTTCGCTATGCTTGCGTTGTTTAGCGGATGGAACAAATATGCGGCCTTGTTATAGACCGACGGTCACGAGGAGACAAGACTTTTTTGGCTCAATACGACACCAGCTTCGAGATCGAATCGCTTGAGACTTTTCACCTGGCTCTAGAAGGTGCTTACTGGGAGGATTACCGGCGAGACGAAGTTGTGTCAGAGATGGAGCGTTTCGAGTTCAAGGCCGGTTGGCCTACCGTTTACGCGCTCTCCACGGAGACAGCGCTCGTAAAGGTGAAACTCAGGGACGGCACAATCGGCTGGGGTGAGGCAAACGTACCTATCGGGCCGGAGGTTTTTTGCCTGGTACTGGAAAACCTCGTACAGCCTATGGCGAAAGGTCGCGAGTTCGGTCATCCACGGGACCTCAACGAATTCCTCTACCTGGCGCAACGTGGTCGGGGTTATTTCAGCGGGTTCTGGCAGGACGCGCTGGCCGGCTTGGATATAGCGATATGGGACGCGCTGGGTCGCCGTGCCGGGGTTCCAGTGGCGGAGATGATCGTGTCGGGCTCGTCATTGGACGCGCCGAGGGCGGAGATACCGGTCTATCTGTCCGGGATTCGTCGGGCGACCCTTCCCGAGCGCGTGGATCACGCAAACAACTGGCTGGACACCGGCCTGCGTGGCGCAAAGATTTTCCTAACAGGCGACCTCGATAGCGGTCTAACCGAGCTTGAGGCGCTGCAAAAAGGCGTCCCGAATATGGGCCAGTGGATGGTCGACACGCTATGGACGCTCGAGGGCGATGACGTGGCCCGTGGCAAGCGCGATTTTGGTGAACTGGGCGTGCGATTTCTTGAATGCCCCATCAACCCGGAGGACCTTGAGGGACATCGGGAACTGGCCGGAATGCCGGGCGCACCCATCGCTATCGGAGAGCACTTCCGTACGTCCCGCCAGCTTCCAGAGTGGCTCTCCCCACGCTCGTTTGACGTGTACCAGCCGGATATCGGGCGTACGGGCATCACCGACGGACTCACGCAGATGGCAATGGCGCGTGACGCTGGTATCCCCACGACGCCTCACATGGGTAACGGCGTAGCGGTATTCCAGGCCGCAACCCTGCACTTCTCAGCCGTGTGTGAGCCAACCCACCTTCAAGAACTACAGGCCGGGCACTACGAAAAGACGCAGGCGATCACCGATTCAGCGTGGGTCTACAAAGACGGCGGCTTCGTTCTGCCAGACCGGCCAGGGTTAGGCGTGGAGGTCGACGAGGACGCGCTTCAAGGGTTCATCGTGAAGGGGTAGGCAGACTTAAAGCCCAACAAACAGGTCGCTCTCCAGCTCGCCGCCGGTCCACGCCGGAATCGCGCGTGTGAAGTAATCGGTGCCCAGCACCGTCGGGACCATTTCCGGCGGAATCATGTCGAATGGCGAACCCTGGGACGCGTGGCATGCGTTCGCTTTGATGCGCGTTTCCAGCACGTCTGACACGTCGATCTTCGTCGATATCACGTCCTCCTCCACACCAAACTTGTCGATACCAGACTGGCGGATAGGCTCCGCCATCTCGGGCCGTCCTTTAGTCACGGCCTCGATGAACTCGCGCATGCGGGCACGTGGATATTCTTTGTAAAACAGCTTGGTGGGCGAGTGAACCAATCCTCCCGGCTCCATATAGCCCGGATGAGCCGCCAGTTTGAAGGCCCTCGTTGTGGCCTGATTGATCCGGATGTGGTCGGGGTGTCCCGTCCCACCGTCGGGGGGCATAGTGACGACCACGTGCGGGCGAATGTCCCTGATCAGTCGCGTGAGTTTCACCAACAGGTCTGCTTCGTTCGCGTTGACAAAAGCGTCCGGATTCTCGATTTCTTCCACAGGAACCATCCCCGAATCCCTGTAACCGAGGAGATGGACCTTCTTTACCCCCATGATTTCTGCCGCTTCCCGAAGCTCGGCTTCTCGCACATCTCCAAGCGTCTCTGGTGTGGCGTCGCTTCCGGACGCAATCTCTCCTTCCTCACCGCGCGTCGCACACACGACATGGACTTCGATTCCCTGAGCGGCATAGTGGGCGATTGTCGAACCCATTCCGAACGTCTCGTCGTCAGGATGTGCGACCGAGATCAATAGACGTCGAGGTGCTGCCGGCAAAGCGATTGTCCTCAAATTGTGTCGTTCCTAATCGTTAGCTTCGATGATAAGGGGATTCGAGGGCCACCGATGCCCCCTCCCAACACCGTGTCGGGGTAACATCGCCCGGCGCATGCAAACTGCTATCCGCCCCATCTCCAGCCCCCCGGAGCCGAGTCTTAATGAAGATCACACGGGTTGAACCGATATTCCTGGATCGTTTCTTGCTGGTGGAGATCGAGACCGATGAAGGGATCATCGGACTTGGCGAGTCTGGTTCATGGGGTTTCCTTGAGGCATCTGGAGCGGCGATAGAGAAGTTTGGCCGTTACCTGATCGGCAAAGACCCGCTTCTTATCGAACACCACTGGCAGTACATGTACCGCTTCTCCCACTTCCGGGGCGCGGCGATCATGGGCGCGCTATCTGCGATCGACATCGCGCTGTGGGACATCGCCGGTAAGCACTTCGGAGTGCCCACTTACGCACTGATGGGCGGCAAGGTCCGAGACAAGGCCCGCGTCTACTATCACGTATTCGGAGACACGACGGAAACGCTGGTCTCCGGCATCGTCGATGCCAAAGCACAGGGCTTCACCGCCGTCGGCCACCTGACGCCCTTCCTGGATGAGGAACGTGGCGTTCCCTACTTCAAGACGCACGCCAACAAAATCGGCGATGCTATCGAGACGGTCCGCAAGTACCGGGAAGCCGTCGGGACCGATGTGGACCTGTGCATCGAAATCCATCGCCGCCTGACGCCCGCCGAAGCTGTTCAACTGGGACTAGGGATCGAAGAGTTCCACCCCTACTTCTACGAAGACCCGGTGACACCGGATAATTTCGACGAGATGGCGTACGTGGCCGACAAGATCAACATTCCGATAGCCACCGGTGAACGCTTCACGTCGCTCTGGGAGTTCCAGATGCTGCTCAATAGGAGCGCCGTGCAGTACGTCCGACCGGACGTGTGCATGGTCGGTGGAATAAGTGGCGCTAAGAAGATTGCGGCGCTCGCAGAGGCGCACCACGTCGGCGTCGTCCCACACAACCCCCTCTCGCCGGTTTCCACGGCGGCCTGTTTGCAGATCGCAGCCTGCATCCCCAACTTCGCTCTCCAGGAGTACCCGACCGGGGAAGACGTGTTCCCGAAAAACGCCATGGTGGACCACCCGGCGGAGCACGACGGACAGGGCTACCTCAAGATATCGGACCGACCAGGAATCGGCCTCGCCCTCAAGCCGGACGCCCGCGAAAAGGTGCCGTTCACACCACGCGAAGTGGTCACACGACTACACGCAGACGGGAGCGTCATAGACCAGTAAGACGCGATGCATCATTTATTCGTAGCGGCGTTCGGGCTGAACCGATGTGTTTTCACCCGACTTCCGTTCTTGACTTGGTACGTTCCCGAGGTGAGAATCCGGGCGGATGTCGGAACCCAGTGTTCCCACTCGTGACCACGAACACGATCCCACCGTGATCCAGGAGGCAGAATTGCTCTACGAACTGCGAATTTACGAGTGCTTTGGCGGACGACTTCCCGCGCTCAACCAGCGGTTCAGCGATCACACAACAAAGCTCTTCGAAAAGCACGGCATCAAAAACGTTGGCTACTGGACCAACGAGGTCGGCCCGTCCAGCACGGAACTGATCTACATGATCGCCTTCGAAGACTGGGGACACCGTGAACAGGCCTGGGCATCGTTTGGAAGCGATCCGGACTGGCAAAAGGTCCGGGCTGCATCGGAAGAGGACGGGCTGATCGTCAAGAACGTCCGGAACCAACTCCTGAAACCGACACCCTACTCACCACTTCAGTAAGTTTCTGATCAATGTGACAGCCGTACTGTGGCTGACCATCGGTCCCCTGATCAATAACTCACCCGCAAGATCAAACCCTAAGAGAGGACAGCCCCATGCCCGTGATGGACAAGCTCAAGGCAGTTTCCGGAACGGCCGCCATCGTCGGTGTCGCCGAATCGGACAAAATTGGTCGGACCCCGGATAAGGGCCCGCTCGAGCTGCACGCAGAAGCCGGTCGCAATGCACTTGCGGACGCCGGTATCGACAAGAGCGAGGTGGACGGCGTCTTTACCGCCGGATACTCGACGTACGACGTTGCCGAGTACATGGGTATCCAACCCCACTTCACAGACTCAACGTCCGTTGGTGGCTCTTCCTTCGTCATCCACATCGCTCACGCAATCGCCGCCATCCAGGCCGGTTACTGCGAAGTAGCGCTGATCACACACGGACAGACTGGCCGATCAGACCGCGCTCGTGCAGGCGGCAACCCCGGACTGCCGAACGCGCAGTACGAGTCACCCTACGGCATCATCGGCCCCCCTGTCGCCTACTCACTGGCCGCAAACCGATACATGCACCAGTACGGCGAAGACCGCACGCGTGAGGCGATGGCAAACATCGCTGTCTCCACACGCAAGTGGGCCAACATGAACGAAAAGGCCTTCTTCTACGACACGCCGATGACCTTTGACGAGTACCACGACTCGCGCTGGATCTCCTGGCCGTTCCACCTCCCGGACTGCTGTCTGGTGACGGACGCCGGGGCCGCTATCGTGATTACCTCGGCGGATCGAGCAAAGTCCACAAAGAAGGGTGGAGTCAGCATTCTTGGAGCGGCGGAAGGTCACGACCACGCCGTCCTTCACCAGATGCCTGACCTGACCCGAACATGGGGCCGACACTCTGGACCCCAGGCGCTTGAGATGGCCGGTCTGAAGCACGATGACCTGGACCTGGCGATGATCTACGACTCGTTCACGTACACAGTTCTCGCCACGCTGGAGAGCCTCGGCTTCTGCGGACCCGGCGAGAGCCCGGACTTCGTCGCAGATCAGCGCACGGCACCGGGCGGCGACTTCCCCCTCAACACAAACGGAGGTGGACTTTCCTACACCCACCCGGGTATGTACGGAATCTTCACGGTGGTTGAAGCGGTGCGGCAGCTGAGAGGCGAGACCGGACAGCGACAACTTGATGACTGCAAACTGGCAATGGCACACGGCACGGGCGGACTTCTTTCGTCCACCGGTACCGTGATTCTGGGAAGGGACTAACAGACATATGGCAGACGGATACAACAAGCCAATCCCGATTCCTCAGCCGGAGTCGGACAACTACTGGGAAGGTGCAAAGGCGGGCGAGCTTCGTCTTCGTCATTGCGACGACTGTAACCAGGCCTACTTCTACCCGAGGAACATTTGCCCGGACTGCGGGAACAACAACACCTCGTGGATCGTGGCCAGCGGCAAAGCGAAGATTCACACCTTTGCAATCGTCCACCGTCCCCCACACCCCGGTTTCATGGACGACATTCCGTACGTCCCGGCGATCGTGGAGCTTGAGGAAGGCCCGCGAATGGCGACGCAAATCGTCAACGTAGAGGCTGACCCCTCAGCGATCTCGATCGACATGCCGGTCAAGGTAGTTTTCGAGTCGATCACCGACGAGATCTCCCTGCCCAAGTTCGAGCCGGCTTAAACGGAAAACGCATTGCGTGATGGGGGGCAGGCTCTCGGGCATGTCCCCCATCACGCAGCAAACCCGTTTATGCGTCGAAAGACGCGCCAGGCGAAGTGCAGAGGACTTCAAACATGCCAGTAATGGACAAGCTCAAGGCGATTTCCGGCTCGGCCGCAATCGTCGGCGTCGCTGAATCGGACAACATCGGGCGTGTGCCCGAAAAGGGTCCGATGGAGCTTCACGCAGAAGCGGGGCGTAACGCACTCGCAGACGCGGGAATCGACAAGAGCGAGGTGGACGGCGTTTTCACCGCCGGCTACTCGACCTACGACATTGCCGAGTACATGGGCATCACGCCCCACTTCACTGACTCCACATCAGTGGGAGGATCTTCGTTCGTGATCCACATCGCTCACGCGATGGCCGCCATCGAGGCGGGCTACTGCGAAGTAGCGCTGATCACACACGGCGAATCCGGTCGATCAAACCGGGCACGACCGGGGGGTAACCCGGGTCTGGCCGCTGCGCAGTACGAAGCCCCCTACGGCATCATGGGAGCGCCGATCGGCTACTCCCTGGCCGCAAACCGGTACATGCACCAGTACGGTGAGGACCGCACGCGGGAGGCGATGGCGAACATCGCTGTCTCCACGCGTAAGTGGGCCAACATGAACGAGAAGGCCTACTTCTACGACACGCCGATGTCGTTCGACGAGTATCACGACTCCCGCTGGGTCTCGTGGCCCTTCCATCTCCCCGACTGCTGTCTGGTGACGGACGCGGGCGCTGCGATTGTGGTGACATCGGCTGAACGTGCAAAGTCCACAAAAAAGGGCGGCGTTCGGGTTCTTGGAGCTGCCGAGGGACACGACCACTCGGTGCTGCACCAGATGCCTGACCTCACACGCACGTGGGGCCGACACACGGGTCCGCAGGCGCTTGAGATGGCCGGCGTGACGCACGACGAGCTGGACCTGGCGATGATCTACGACTCCTTCACCTACACGGTGATCGCAACGCTCGAGAGTCTCGGGTTCTGCGGTCCAGGTGAGGGACCGGACTTCGTGGCAGACCAGCGCACAGCCCCCGGCGGCGACTTCCCCCTCAACACGAGCGGCGGCGGGTTGTCCTACACGCACCCCGGCATGTACGGCATCTTCACGGTCGTTGAAGCCGTACGACAACTCAGGGGCGAGACCGGACAACGCCAACTTGATGACTGCAAACTCGCAATGGCCCACGGCACCGGCGGGACACTGTCCTCAACGGGAACCGTGATCCTGGCGAGGGACTAGACGCCTGTCGGCTAGTTCTCTCGGCGGAACGGAAAACGTAAAGAGGCGGACCTCAGGGTTCGCCTCTTTACGCGTTACCTGCGGACGATGAACTCTCGTACGCAACAGGAATACAATTACCGTTCGCGTTTGCGCTAACGTGCCCGAACGTAAGACTAATAACCACGGGGACACTCGAAATGAGTAACGTTCGCCACTTTCTCTCGGTCACAGATCTCACGCCTTCAGAGGTTCGAGAGGTGATCGCGCGAGGTCGAGCGTTGAAGGCCGGCGAGCCGTCTCAGGCGCTGGCCGGAAAGTCCGTCGCCATCCTGTTCGAAAAACCTTCCCTCCGCACCAAGCTCAGCTTTGAGGTCGGTATCCACCGCCTCGGTGGCCACCCGATCTACTTCTCACCCGAAGAGGTCGGACTCGGCAAACGTGAGCCGGTGCAAGATGTGGCGCGCGTCATGTCACGTATGGCAGACGTTGCCGTCATCAGGACCTTCGATCATGGGATTCTTGAACAGTTCTCGGAAGCAGCCTCTATCCCCGTGATCAACGCCCTGACCGACGGAGAGCATCCCTGCCAGACGTTGGCGGATCTTCAAACCATTGAGGAGGCCAAAGGGTCTCTTGAAGGTGTGAAGGTGGCCTACATCGGCGACGGCAACAACGTCGCCATCAGCCTCGCACTAGGCATGGCGTCGACCGGCGGGCATCTAACAATCGCGTCACCGGATGGCTACGTTCTGCCGGAATCTGTGGCCACACATGCGAACCTCCTGAACGCCGCCAACGGTGGCAGCCTGAAGATGGTGACCGACCCCGTCGAAGCTGTGAGCGATGCCGATGTCGTGTACACGGACGTGTGGACCAGCATGGGTCAGGAAGAAGAAACCCGCATCCGGCTGGAAGCCTTCAAGGGCTACCAGGTGAACCCGGAGCTGCTGGACAAAGCCCCGGACGGCGTCAGCTTCATGCACGACTTACCGGCGCACCCCGGTGAAGAGATCTCGGACGGGTTGCTGACCGATCCCCGGTCCATAGCGTTCGACCAGGCGGAAAACCGACTACACGCACAGGCCGGGCTGTTGCACTTCCTGTTCGCCGGAGCCTGAATCCAGTGGCAATCCCGGTAATCGCCATAGTCGGCCGACCCAACGTCGGCAAATCGACCCTGTTCAACCGGCTCGCCGGTGAACGCATCGCGGTCGTTAGCGATATTGCAGGAACGACGCGCGACCGGGTTTCAGCAGACGCCTCCTGGGGCGACGACCGTTACATCCTGGTCGATACCGCCGGTATTGAGGGCAACAGCGAGGACATCTTCTGGCCGGACATGCAGTCTCAGGTCCTCAAGGCACTGGACGAGGCAGACTTGCTGATCTTTGTCACCGACACGGGCTACGGTTTGACCGACGCGGATCGTGACGCCGCCAATCTGATACGACGCTACAACAAGCCGGTAGTACTGGCCGCCAACAAGGCCGACAACGTGGAACGGGAGCAGCAGGCGGTAGAGGCGTACGAACTGGATCTGGGCGATCCAATACCGATCAGTGCCTATCACAACATAGGCATCGGCGACCTCATGGACGTCGTGATGGACTCGGTCGCGACGGACGATGACGAGGAGGTCGGCAGTGACGTTCGCATCTCCATCGTGGGCCGCCCAAACGTCGGTAAGTCCGCCCTTCTGAACGCCCTGACGGGTGAGGAACGCGCACTTGTTAGCGACATTCCCGGTACCACCAGAGACTCGATAGACAGTCGGTATCGCTACGTAAACGGCGATGACGAGTCTGACTTGATGTTCATCGATACCGCAGGTTTGCGACGCCGGGGTAAGACGGAACAGGGCATCGAGAAGTACAGCGCGCTCCGAACCATCCAGGCGATCGAACGCTCCCACGTCTCGCTTATCGTTCTCGACGCATCTGAGATGGTCACGGCCCAGGATCTGCACGTCGGAGGATTTGCGTCAGAGGCTTCCCGCGGACTGGTTGTGGTCGTCAACAAATGGGACCTGTCCCGGGAGCTCAAGCTCACGCGAGAAGAGGCCGAGGAAGAAATTAGGGACCGATTCAAATTCCTCCCGAACTCTTCCATAGTGTTCACTTCCGCACTAACCGGACGTGGGCTCGATCGTCTTTTGAAGGCCACCGTAGACACGTACGCCGAGTGGTCCAAACGCGTGGCCGCTGGCGATTTGACGCGGGTCGTGATCGACGCTCTGGCCACGCACCCGCCGCCACGAGCGGGATATAAGCGGGTACGTCTGCGCAAAGTTGCCCAGACCAGAACCGGGCCTCCTACGTTCACTTTCCACATGGCGAACCCGGACTTAATACACTTCTCGTATCGACGTTATCTCGATAACCGATTGCGGGACGCCTTTGGATTTGACGGCAGCCCGCTCCGACTAAGGTTCGTAGGGGGAGCTTGATGGATCCGTTGCTGTTCGCCGGATCCCTGATCGTCGCCTATATTCTGGGCGCGCTGCCGACCGGACTTGTGGTCGGCAAGTTGGTCCGCGGGGTGGACATCCGTAAGTACGGAAGCGGCAGCACAGGCTCTACGAACATGTATCGGACGCTGGGGCGGATTCCCGCGGCCACTGTGGTGGGACTGGATATCGCCAAAGGTGCGCTGGCCGTGGGCATCGCCTGGATCGCCACGGACGGCAACGAATACTCACACGCGCTAGCCGGTGTGGCCGTGATCGTTGGGCATAGCTGGCCGGTATTTTCAGGGTTCCGTGGAGGACGAGGTGTGATGACTGGCTGGGGTGCCATGATTGCCCTCTCCCCGATAGCCGCTGGAATAACCGCCCTCGGCTGGATAATCGTCACCGTCACAAGATACGTCTCGGTCGGATCCTTGTTCGGTACGACACTCGGGGCAATAGCAATCATTGTGCTGGGCTTTGTAGGAAAGGCTCCGATGGAATACGTCGTCTTCTCGATCATCGGCGCGGCGGTGATATGGATACGACATTTCGACAACATCGGCCGATTGATGTCTGGTGCCGAGAAACCGGTAACTGAGGCTGGACGGCCAAAACGGGCCCGTTCGCACGAGAGCTAGGTTCTCCATATGGCGCAGGTAGGGATCGTAGGAACCACAAGCTGGGGTACCACTCTCGCCATTTTGCTGGGCCGTTCAGGGCACGACGTCAGGCTGTGGGCACGCAACGAATCCGATGCCGAGTTGCTCCAGACCTCACGACGGAATGAACGCTTCCTGCCCGGCGTGGATTTCCCTGAACGAATCTCGGTGACCGCCGATACCTCAGAGGCGTTTACCGGTGCAAACCTCGTTCTGATGGCTGTGCCGTCGTCTACCGTTGCTCACAATGCGGCCTCTGTTGCGGCGTTCGTGCCACCCAGTGCTGTCGTCATCAGCGCAACAAAAGGAATCGACGCGACAACCGGTCGCCGTATGTCGCAGGTGGCGGGTGAAGCGATGGGCCGTGACGATATCGGGGCGCTCTCCGGGCCGAACCTCGCTCTGGAGATCGCAGAAGGCAAACCGGCCACTACAACCATTGCGCACGTTAATGAGTCGGCGGCGACGGTCGCTCAGGGCATCCTCAACTCACGGGTATTCCGGGTATATACAAGCTCGGACCTCGTGGGTGTCGAACTCGGCGGTGCACTGAAGAACATCATCACCATCGGAGCGGGCTTCATCGACGGCCACGAACTCGGCAACAACAGCAAGGCGGCATTCGTGACACGCGGTCTGGCCGAGATCACGCGTCTTGGAGTTGCGATGGGCGCCCGTGCCGAAACCTTCGCCGGGCTGTCAGGTATGGGCGACCTGGTAACGTCCTGCTATAGCGGTCTGTCCCGCAATCGATACGTGGGACAGGAGCTGGCAAAGGGTCGTGCGGCAGCAGATATCGTCGCCGGGATGGATCAGGTGGCCGAGGGCGTCGCAACTACCCGACATGCAGTCGCTCTGGCTGAGTCGCTAGGCGTCGACATGCCGATCGCCAGCATCACGAAAGCGGTACTGGCTGGAGAACTGGACCAACAGGCGGCGGTAGAGGGCTTGATGACCCGTGCACCTGTCGCAGAGGCCCCTCCACAGATCTAGCCGCCCAACTCACCTAGTTCGTAAAGAACAGCGCTCACGGTGGCAATGGCGGCCGTCTCAGCCCTGAGGATCCGACTCCCGAGCGTGACGGGGACAGCGCCCCGACCTCTGAGAAACTCGATCTCAGATTCCGTGAGCCCGCCCTTGGGACCGATGAGTATGCTCACCGCCTTCGTCGAATTCGTTTCCCGAGTTCCCATTGCTTCCCGAAGGCTCAACGATGTCTCACCCTCCCACGGCACTATGAATTGCCCCGAAGGAGTTTCTGGGACCGCCTCTTCCAGCGATACAGGGCTTTCCACTTCCGGGACAAATACACGTCCTGACTGCTCGGCGGCCTCTTGAAGAATCCGTCCCCAACGCGCCTGCCGCCCCTCAGACGCCCCTGTAGAACCGGCACCGCGCACACGTTCGGTCAGCACGGGCACGAACGTTTTCACACCAAGTTCTACGCCCTTCTGGAGGACCAGTTCAAACTGCGTAGCGTCGATCAGCGATTGATATAGCGTTATGTGGACATCTGGCTCGGTACTCGGGCGGGTTACGTCGGTCACGTGGCCTCCAGCGGATCGTGAAGACACCTCATCCAGTTCTAACGTCCACTGCACCCCGCTACCGTCAAAAACACCTATTTCTTCGCCCGCTCGCATGCGCAGAACGCGTGACACCTGTCGTGCGATTTCACGAGGGAGCTGAACAGGACCTTCTGCCGGTATTCCGTCCGGCAGGTAAAACCGGTGCATGGCTACCTACGTGCTGGGGTCAGCTTCTGGTCGCGGCGGTGAATGCCGCCCAATCGCCTGAAATTGTGAGGTCCGTGAACTCTGCCCCGGCCGCGTTGAATGCTTCTTCGACATCCTCACGACGGTCGGCGAGCAACCCTGATCCAATAAAAACGCCGCCAGGGGCAAGGGACCTCAGTATGAGGGGTGCGAGAGCGATCAGGATGTTGGCCGATATGTTTGCGACGGTCACGTCAAACGTGCCATCTGGAGCGATGGCGGCAGGAAGACTGCCTTCCGCAAAATTCGCCTTTTCTGCCAGCCCGTTCTTACCCAGATTCTCGTAGCTGGACTTTATCGCATCAGGTTCGATGTCCAACCCGACTACCGATCCTGCCCCGAGCTTGAACGAAGCGAGGCTCAAAATTCCTGAACCACAGCCAAGATCCAGGATATTGCATCCTTCGGTGACGATCTTCTCCAGGTACAACATGCACATCCGCGTTGTCGGATGGTGGCCTGTCCCGAAAGCGAGACCGGGGTCCAGGTTGATGATGATGTCGTCCGAAGTTTTGTCCCAGCTTGAGCCTTCCGGGGCTATGACCAGCCGTTTGCCAACTCGAACGGGCTCAAACTCCTGGATCTCCCATTCACGATCCTTCAGCACGCGTTCCTTCAGCGGTGGGATCTCGTGAAGGTATGAGATCAGGCGCAGTCCCATATCTATCTGGGCGCGACGATCATCCGTGGTGGCATCTACGGGCAGGTAAGTTCGAACGATGACGGGTGCGTCAATCGGCGCGGTCTCACCCTCGTCAGGGTTGTATCCGCCCGCTTCTTCTACAACGACTCCACCTTCACCGTAGCGGGCAAAAAGATGCGTCAACGGCTCTGCGTACTCGCCAGGAGCCTCGGTACTTAGTTCAATCCACTCTGATGGCATGGCAGCTTAAATACGGCTGTCGGAAATAAGAGGTGTGGATCGCATGTCCATCGTCAGGCGCCATCGCCGCTGACAAAGTCCTTCATCTTGCCGAACCAGTTACCTTCTTCACCTTCCGGGGAAATATCGTCCCCCATGGTGGAAGCGAGTTCCTCGAGAAGTTCTCGCTGTCGTTCGTCCAACTTCTTCGGGATAGCAACGTTCACTATCACTATCTGGTCGCCACGACGACCCGAACCTCCGAGATGAGGCACCCCGAAGTCACGCATCCGGAAAGCTTGTCCAGACTGCGTACCGGCCGGAATCTTGAGCTCTTTGAGCCCATCAACGGTCGGAACCTGTGTCGTAGCCCCCAAAGCGGCACGCGCCACGTTGATGTCCAGCTTCATCAGGACATCGTCCCCGTCACGCTCAAATATCTCGTGCTGTTCTACATCTATGTGGATGTAGAGGTCCCCCGCGGTAGCTCCCGTATCGCCGGGTTCACCCTCGGAACGTATGCGAATCCGGCTTCCCGCATCCACTCCTGCAGGTACGTTCACCGAAATTCTGCGCTGCCTGCGCTCACGACCGGCGCCTTTGCACTGTGTACAGGGGCTTGAAACCGTCGATCCCTCACCCTGGCAAGTGGAACATGTCGACATCTGGGCGAACTGCCCAAAGATGCTGCGCTGAACTCGTCGTACCTGGCCTGAACCTTTGCAGGTTGCGCACTGTGTCGCATCCGTGCCCGGTTCGGCCCGGCTTCCGGAGCATCGTTCGCAGGGCTCGATCCGGTTGATATCGAACTCTTTTTCGGCGCCGAACACCGCTTCCATGAATGTAATCGTGGTTCGGTACTCAAGGTCACGACCGCGGGCTGGTCCCTGGCTGCTCTGTCCGCCGCCAAAGAACGACTCGAATATGTCTCCGAGCCCGCCAAAACCTTCGAAGCCTTCAAAGCCGCGGCCAGCCGCACCGTTCGCACCCGCATGGCCGAATTGATCGTATGAAGCGCGACGTTCAGGATCGCTTAGGACCTGATAGGCCTCGCTGATCTCTTTGAAACGCTCCGTAGCGCCCGCGTCTTTATTCCGGTCCGGGTGGAACTGGAATGCGAGCTTCCGGTAAGCCTTTTTTATGTCCTCAGCCGTTGCATTACGTGCAACACCAAGGGTTTCGTAAAAGTCAGTTTTTGTGGTCATCGCCGATTAGAAGTATCTCGTCGAGCGGCATAGAACGCGATAGTACAGACTTCATTATACGAACGTAAAAGTCGAATCGGCGACGCCGTTTACCCGGATTGGACTGAGTGTCCGCCGTAGTTAGTCGCCTGAGACCGGGTATCCGTAGTAGGCCTCGGTCACTAGATCGCCCAACAGGGTGGCCGCAGTTTCCACTACAGGCACCGCCCTTTGGTACGCAAGTCTTGTTGGGCCGATCAATCCCACCACGCCGGATGCCTCTGAAGGCACACCGTATCGTGCCACGATCACGCTACAGCGGCTGAACTCTGCCCGCGGGATCTCTTCGCCGATGTACACGACAGCCGTACCATCGCTGGGAGCACCCTCACTAAGATCATAAAGTGCGTCATCACTATCGAGCAGTTCGGTCAACGCCACCCCGTAATTGTCCTGGGAAAGCTCTGGAGTGCCTAGCAGACGCCCAAGCCCCTCTATGTTGTAGCCAGTTACCTTTGATTGGTCACGCTCACGAAGGGCGCTCACAGTTGAATCCAGGACTACCGACTCCAGTCCATGACCCGTGTCACTCGTCCCGATCTGTCGAGTGATCTCGTCAGCAGTCCGCCCGGCAACGGTTCCGTGCAGTCTGTTTCGCACGCTGTACAGTTCATCCTGGGTGGTCGGGGATTCAAGCGGTATCAACTGCTTGACCACCGTCGTCTCGTGCAGAATTAGGACCAACATCGCCGTAAGGTCTTGCATGAGCAGCAAATCCAACTGCTTTATACGTGAGGCGTCCGCGCGCGGAGCCGACGCAAAAGCGAGGGTTTTCAGGAGGCCGGCCACGATGGAAGCGGCGGCATCCGCCCACTCTTCCATGTCCCGTCGACGTCTCTCAAGTGCTGCTTGAATCGCTGCAAAGTCGTGGGCGGCGGGTTCGTTGGGGGTTGATTCCAAACCTTCAACGATGAATCGATAACCCTTGTCTGCCGGGATTCCGCCTGCAGAACTGTGTGGACGGGTTATATACCCATCGTCCTCCAAGCTGACCATCTCGTTTCGAACCGTGGCTGGACTCACCCGCACGTTAAGGTCAGAAGCCACCACCGACGACGCGACCGGCTCTCCCGTCGCGATGTAACCGTCGACGATGAGCTTGAGTATGCTGCCACGACGTGGGCTAAGGGTGGTCATTGGTACTCTTCATGGAGAGTCAACACGGTTGGTGAAAACGGCCACATGTCGCGCCCGTCAACCGAGGCGAACGTAGCATGGCCTCAGGGGGGTGTCAACACGATTGAGTTACGTTGACCGCCCGATGGGGAGCGCGTAAAGTAGAAGGTGGTCTTTTTGACCCGATACTGGAGGTCTTTCTACCTCCGTTTCCTGTCTTTTTTCACCTACCTGCACGCGATGCGCGCTACCGGAATTACTACATGGACATTCGCTGGCAAGCCGAACGATCAATCGTAATCAGTGCAGCCGCTGGTACGTTGGTCATGGATCCAATGCCCGGTTCAAATCCGGGTGCAGACATGGATACCTCCAGTACCGTGGCGACTGTCAGCCACGCCGCCGCTCTTCCCGGTATCGCCGGATGGGAGGAGAAGGTGCATGTGATCCGTGGACCGGGCGAGTATGAGATAACAGGGCTTGGAGTTCGCGGCATCGCGGTTCCGCTTGGGGACGCCAACGATCCCCGGGCGCTAAACACCGTTTACGCCCTTGATGCAGAGCTGATAACAGTTTGCCACCTGGGAGCCCTGAACGGACCCCTTACGGCGCAGGCAGCTCGTTTGATCGGACACGTTGATGTATTGATCACGCCCGCAGGTGGCACGGATCAGGCGATTTCAGCCGATCAGGCCGCCGCGGTCACTCGAACACTTGAGCCACGTGTCGTTATTCCGGTTCACCCCTCTGTTCCGCTTGATGGCTCCGACTTCAGCGCCTTCGACGCTTTCGTTTCCGAGATAGGGCTTCCGAAGCCCGAACCGGTAGCCCGGGTTACCGTGACACGAGGAAACCTGGGTGAGACTCAGCGTTTGGTCCTTCTACGGCCACAGGGAGATAGCTAGAGACGCTCTGCCTGGCAGCCTGGGAATATAAAAGCCCCTCACTCATGCGAGTGAGGGGCTTTTTAAGTTGAGTTTGGATCTAGCCAGGGGCCTTTACACGACCGCCTTCGGACTCCTGCGTCGTATCGCTACCCACAGCCCAAGGGCGAGGGGTGACAGCAATAGACCAAGCTGCCCGGCTGAGGCCGGTCCACCTGGATTGGCACTGCACAAACCACCTCCGCCTTCGTCTTCCACGATTGGGACGGGTGTCTCAGTCGCTTCCGGGGCTGGCGTGGGCGTCGGAGGAATTGGGGTTGGCGTCGCAGTCGGAGTCGGACTCGGCGTGCTCGTCGGCACCGGAGTCGGCGTCCGAGTCGGTTCCGGCGTCGCTGTTGGCGCCGGAGTAGGCGTAGCCGTAGGAACCGGTGTCGCTGTAGGAACAGGAGTCGGTACCGGCGTCGGAGTCGGAAGAGCGCTGAACGTCAGAATGACATTCGCAACAATCTGCCCTGGCTGATACGGCACGGTCTGAGTCGCCTTAACACCATCCAGGAAGAACTCAATTGGCTTTCCTGTCAGTGCGATGTCTTGCGGGTCAACGATGATGGAGAAATCCCCACCGGAAAGGCTTCCACCGGTTACCTCGTAGCCTGAACCGATACGTATCGTCAGGGTTGTGGAATCGGGTGGAATCGCCCCACCGGCGGAGACGAACCCTGAATACCTCGCTGGGAGACTCGGCACCGGGGTCGGCGCAAGTGGGGTAGAGGCAAAAATTAGATCGAAGACACGGGACGCAGGGCAGGCATCAGGCCCGCAATTCGGGAGAACATAAGTGTCACGCGTAGTCGCAACGATCTGATTTTCGAGTGTGAACTCGACCTCATTGCCACTGGCGCCCTCGACCGGACCAACTTGCAAAGCTATATACCGGCCGCCAGATGTTGTGCCGACCAACGACTCATATGACGTGCCAAGGATCCTGGCCTTGATCTCAAGACCGTCCTCCGCTGGTTGTCCCGCGACCGTCACTGAACCCTGATAAAGGGTAAATCCAAGGCTAGGGAATCCCTGGGCTCTAGTCGGCGAAGAACCCGCAGCGAGTACGCCGACGAACACCACGGCCAGCAGCAATGCTGGCACAACTTTACGTTTCATGACTCCTCCTGAACCCAGAACTATCCCGAACAGTTTACGTACCTCCCAGACAAACACATACCCCCCTCCCCAATAAAGGGAAGGGGGGTATGTCTAATTCCCTGTTAAGGGTTCCCGACTACGGGACGATCACGTCCGCTGCCGTGGCGAATGCCCAGTAGGCTTCACCAGACACGACGTTGGTCGTACCGGTCGTGGTCCGTGTCGACAGCTGCTCCCAGACCTTTGCGGTCGCATTCCAGGAGTAAACCTGGGTGACCTTGGACGGGAAGTAGGACGACCCGGCCTTGATGATGGTACCCGGCTGCTGCAGCGCACCACCGGTGCCACCTGCAACGTCGGTCACACCAACGAGGTTCCAACCCGATGCCAGAGCGATTGACGGCGGGATCGACGAAGCGGTGAGGGACGGGATCGGGACCACAAGGGCCGAGACCGCATCCGCTACCACGATGTAGCCGACTCCACTTGTCACACTGGCCAGGTTACCTGCCAGGTCGCCACTCGTTGCGTCACGAACGGAGCTGGCGAATGTGCCAGTTGCCGTGTCGTAGGAGGACACCGAGACGATACCGGCCGGAGAGAACACCGCATTGATGCTCGCGTCGGCTGGTGTCAGCGGGAAGGACACGAGTGTCGTACCCGGGAGAACTGTCAGTTTGAACTCAGCACGCTTGGCGATCGTGAATGTACCGCTCAAGCCTGTTGCCTTGTTCCCTGCCGAGTCAGTCGCCGTTCCCGTTGCCTTGTATGTAGCAAGGGCGAGACCGGAGGTGGCTCGGATGTATGTTTTGCTGTCGCTCGTGCCCAGTTCGGTAGTCACGTCCGTCAGGGTCGCGGTGGAAACACCGAACTCTGCCTTGGAGACGGTAACAACCTCACCGAAGTCCCAGCGGACGAACGGGCTGTTGTCTGATGTCGTGCCCGAGGGCGACAACGTCAGGGTCGGGGCTGTCTTGTCCAGGGTGAACGTCACGGCGCCCGAGGCGGTCGTGCTCTTCGATCCCTTGATGGTCTGTCCAACCGTCACGGTCGCCGGGACAGTCGTGTCACCATCGAGAGTCGTGGTTACCTGAGCAACTGTGGCAGCGGCGTCCGTTGCGGTCACCCGAACAGACTTTTTCTTACCGGTAGCGCCTGTCCCGTCGAAGGAACCGCCGCTAAACGTGGCGACCCACTGATTGCTGCCCTGGTTGACGGCCGTAACCGTGCCCTCAGCCGAGGCTGTCGTGCCCACGTTGTAAATCTCAACGCTTGGGTCAGCCGACAAGTTCTCGTCGGAAGTAACCGTGATGGTCATCGCTGCCTTGGTCAACGTTGCCGGTGACGTGGCAGACGAACCACCAGACAGGGCCACGGTGATCGTCGGGGAGATCGCGTCTTTACCGACTTTGGAGCCGGTGGACGTGGTGTTACCCGCGGCATCCGCAATGGAGCCGACGATCTTGACGGTCGGTGCATCCTTCGTCGCCAGGTCGGAACCCAGCGTCAGGAAAACACGGTCTTTGAACCCGGTTCCGCCAACAACGGCGGTGTCCGGAACCTGTGTTACGCCACTGATGACAACTTCGAAGTCCGTATTCTGGATCGTAGCGCCATCTATGTCGTCGTTGAAGTTGATCTCGATTGAGTTCTTGACGTTCGCTTTGCGAACGACAGGACTAACCGTGTTGTCAAGAGCGAGGCCCGTGTAGGCATTTGTGATGCCTGGCAGGGTTCGGTCAATCTTCACAGTGTGGGGTTGACCGCGACCAGCGGTGTTAGCCTTTGTCGAACTCGAATCGGTCCAACCGATGTTACCGGCCAGGTCCGTCGCCTGAATTTGCCAGTCAACGATGTGATCCGGTGTCGTCCCAGTGAAGTCCTTAGGTAGGTCTGCACCCGGCGTCAACGTCAGGGTCGTGCTCGTCGTGCCGTCGGCGGAGCCGGCGGGCAGCGTCGGGGTGTTCTCGTCGGTAGTCGATCCCTTGGAGGCATCAACAGTACCGGTGTTGGTCGCGTCGTCGGACTCGTCAATGAAGACGAAAATCTCGCTTACGTCGAGACCAGAAGTCGTGTCACTTGCTGTGCCAGCAAACGCCGGTCGGAGCACCTGAGTCGCGCTTCCATTCGCAGGAGTCGTGATCGTCACGAGCGGTGCGCCGGATTCGGCGGTCGCCGTGCTGGTGATCTTCTTCGCAGTTGAGCTTCCGCTCGCCGGCGAGTCGTCTGAGTATTCAACAGTGACCGTTCCACCGTTCTGGATGGCAATAGTGCCACCATCGGCGGTCGTGTGCGGGGCCGCGTTCGAGTCGGTCGACGGTGTCGAACCGCGCTGAACGTCGATCAGGTCGATTGTGCCCTTGAACACGCCCGTGCTCGCGCCCGTCTCCGTAATAGAGAAGGTCTTGCCCGTGCTGTTCTGGGTTGTTGTGACCTTAACAACCAAAGAGTTGATTGAGCTAGTGCTCCACCCGAGTTCAACGCTCGTGACAGTGCCCGTGATCGTAGTGATCAGGGAGACCGTGCCGGAGACTCCAGTCGCGCCAGCGGTCGCGCCGGTGATGACAACTGAGCCAGCCGGGACGGCGGTAACCGTCACATCGTCGGAGACTTGACCGTCCCCGTCTGCGTCAACAATCGGGCTGTCGCCAGAAGCTATAACAACAATCTGAACCGCGCCAGCTGTGACCGACCCAGTAACAGCGCCGGAGACGCTGACTGTCTTGGCCAAGGCCACGTTAACGTCTGCGTCTTCGACGAAGATCGTCACGCGGTTAGCGTTGTTGTCGAGCGTGCCAGCAATCGTAGATTGCCGGGTTCCAGTAGCATCATTTACTTCCACGAAAGTGGTGTAAACGGTCTTACCGGACCCGGCGTATGTGTAACCGGTTTGCGGGGTGGGGTCGTTCGTGAGATTCGACCACTCGTTTGCTACGTAGACCTTAGCGTCTACAGCAGCTCGCGCTGTCGAACCTGACGAAGTCAAGCCCACTAACCCCACTACAAGCAGCACGAATGCCGCAAGAGCGGTTATCAATTTCACCGAAAGATTCACGTTGCTTGTCCCCCTATGACTTTCGCGTTTCTGACCGCCGCCAGCAGAATTCTCTGCATGTGGGTCTAGGCCTCGCCGTGATCCCAAGATTAAAACTATCCTCCACAGGATCGCTCCGTCTTTTAATCGACGGCGCCGGCCCGTGATACGTCCCAATTCTTCACATGGAAAACGCGCACATATACGCGCGGACTCCCGGGACTGGAGCCGAGCAGATGGATTCTTACACTCCGCTTACGGGGCTGTCAAGAAGTTGGAAGCGCGCCAAAGTGGGCGATTCCAACCGTTTTCGACACCCTTATCCGGTAACGGATGAAGCCGATCTGCCTTGCACCTGACTCGGTTGTCATTGCAGAACGGAGAATACGTGTGACGGTAGATCAGTGTCAACGACTTTTGGTACACAGGAATTGCACTTTTGGCTCGTGTTTTCCACAACCTCGGCTGCGTTAAACGTAATCGCCCGTACGCGCCGAGGCCGCCACGTCCTAAAACGGTGACGACCTCGTCGTAATTTCACATTGCCGTTTAGGGGGGCAAACTCCCCGTTAACCCAAATTATCCCACTTTGTTAATCGAGGCGAGGAACTCTTCATTGTCCTGTGTCTTGGACATGCGCTCGATAACGCGCTCGGTGCCAACAGTGTTGTCGCCGCCGGAATCAGTGGCGATGATCGACACCATCCGACGCAACAACCAGATCTGCCTGAGGTCCTGCTCGGACAACAGCAGCTCTTCATGCCGCGTACCGCTACGCTGGATATCGATAGCCGGGTACACACGTCTTTCCGCCAGCACACGGCTCAGGTGGAGCTCCATGTTTCCCGTGCCCTTGAACTCTTCGTAGATCAAGTCGTCCAGCCGGGAACCGGTATCGATAAGACAGGTAGCCAGGATTGTCAGGCTTCCCGCTTCGTCACAGTTACGGGCTGCGCCAAAGAACCCTTTCGGTGGGTAAAGAGCGACAGGGTCCATACCACCGGACAACGTTTTGCCGCTACCGGGCACTGACAGGTTGTATGCACGTGCGAGCCGGGTAAGGCTATCTACAAGGATGACCACGTCTTCCCCCGCCTCAACCAATCGCTTGGCCCTGGCAAGCGCCGCTTCTGCGGCACGGGTGTGGTCAGCGGGCGGCTCGTCGAAGGTGGAGCTGAATACCTCACCCTCAATAGATCGCCGCATGTCTGTGACTTCTTCAGGTCGCTCGCCAACAAGTGCAACGATCAGGCTCACGCCGGGGTTGTTGGCTGTTATGCCTTCAGCAATCTGCTTCAGGAGGATTGTCTTACCGGCCTTTGGCGGTGCGACGATCATGCCCCTCTGGCCTTTCCCTATAGGGGCGACCATATCGATCATCCGGGTCGCCATATTCTGCGGCGTGGTTTCGAGCAATATCTGCTCGTCCGGGAAAATTGGGGTGAGAGACTCAAACTTTGCCCGGTTACGGGTGGACTCAGGGTCCAGGCCGTTTACAACTTCCACCCTTATAAGGGCGTAGTAGCGCTCTCCCTCTTTGGGAGCACGGACTTCTCCCGCAACCTGGTCGCCGGCTCTTAAACCGAATCGACGGATCTGCGCCGGTGCGACGTAAACCTCCGGGTCGGACTCGCTTCCGTTCCCCGTCGGCTGCCTCAAGAAGCCGTGGCCGTCATTGTTCACTTCAAGGATGCCCATGCCAAGAAGCTGGTCAGCCTCTTCCGCATGACGGGCGAGTATCTGAAGGACAAGGTCCGAGCGCTTTTTCGGGATTCCGTTCCGAAGCGTTAGTTCAAGGGCTCGGGAACGAAGTTCGTCCATCGACATTGCGCCGACGTTCCCGAGTTGTGAACCACTATCGTCGAACTGGACATCCTTTGGCAGCCCCGCAGGCGCCCCACGACCTCGGCCGTTGGATCGACGTCCACGGTGCGATGACCGGCGGCGTCTGCCGCGTGTCTGGCTCTGCGTAGTCAGGTGAGTTCCTCCAGGTTGCGCCCACATAGAGGGGCGAAGGTGTGAGACGCAAGATGCGTCATGTGTTGACCCGGCGGGACGATCGATCGGCTCATCGGGAGGCGCATTGCCAACCAACCTGGCGTCGATCTGCGCAGGATGCTTGATGATCTATGAAGGTGTGGGGTGCGGAGTCTCGTTAGAGTCGATCTCCGGATATCGGCCCAGGTTCGCCGATGACGTATTTCCGTCCGAAAGCCCTGTGGACTGATGTCCTCTTGACCGGGTTTCCGCTGAAGTCCAGCGTCGTCCGCTTTACCTCATGAGGTTTCTTGCGAACTGATCCCGGGAGGGGCCCAGAGGCGGGATGGTCGGAAGTCCCGACCGGCAGCGCCATGCCAACGGTTTCACGTGGCAGGCGACTCTCGCGACTATAGCACAACCTTCCTTGGAATCACTACAAAGTAACCACTACGAAGAAATCCCGGTACCGGCGACCATCTCTGAAGATGGCGGCGCTGGATCATCTTCGGAATCTGCCAACGGCAACTCATGCTGCGCACCTTCACGGAGAGTTTCTACGGCAGCGCCGACGAACTCCCTGAACAACGGATGCGGGCGATCCGGGCGTGACGCAAACTCCGGGTGGAACTGAGAGCCGACCATAAAGGGGTGGCCCTCGACCTCACTAATCTCCACCAGAGATCCGTCCGGCGCCGTTCCGCTGGAAATAAGCCCGGACTCGTTTAGCTGGTCGCGGAAGTCGTTGTTGAGCTCGTACCGGTGACGGTGACGCTCATCGATCGACTCCACGCCGTATGCCTGTGCTGCAATGGTCCCCGGAGTCAGTGAGCAGGGGTAAAGACCGAGACGCATAGTCCCGCCTGTTGTGCCAAGTTCCTGTTGTCCCGGGAGATATGCGATGACCTTGTTCTCGGAGTTCGGATCGAACTCCGCAGAGTTGGCATCTTCCAGTCCGAGAACCGAACGGGCGTACTCGATGACCATCACCTGCATGCCAAGGCAAAGACCCAAATAAGGAATCCCGCGCTCGCGTGCGTAGCGCGCGGCGGAGACCATTCCTTCAACTCCACGCTCGCCAAACCCACCCGGCACTACAACCCCGGACGCGCGGCCCAGCACATGATCAGCCCCGTGCTCCTCAATGTCCTCCGCCTTGATCCAGTCGATCGCCACCTCGCAATCATTGGCGAGAGCGGCATGCCGGAGCGCCTCTATTACAGATAGGTAAGAATCCGGTAGTTCGACATATTTGCCCACGATAGCGACCCGCACTGTTCGCTTGGGATCGCGAAGCTTGGTCACCATCTTGGACCAGTCGGAAAGATCCGCTGGCCTCGAAATACCAAGCCTGTTCGCCAGGAAATCTCCGAACCCCTGCTCTTCTAGGCTCAGCGGGACGGCGTATACCGTGTCGAGAGTTTCTAGACCAATAACCGCCTCGGTCGGCACGTCGCAGTACAGCGATATCTTTTCACGTAGACCCAGGTCAACCTCGTAGTCGCTTCGGCAAATAATCGCGTCCGGCTGAATACCTATTCCGCGCAGTGCCTGGACGCTGTGCTGTGTCGGCTTGGTCTTCAGCTCGCCAGTCGAGCCCAGATGTGGCAGGAGGGTTAGATGAACATAAGTGGCGTTGTCACGTCCGACGTCGTTCCGCATCTGCCTGATCGCCTCGAGGAACGGCAGACCTTCGATGTCGCCCACCGTACCGCCGACCTCGATGACTGCTACATCAGCACCGCTCTCATCTGCGAGTTGGTGGATGCGTTCCTTAATAAGGTTGGTGACGTGAGGGACCGTCTGTATGGTCCCGCCCAGGTAGCGACCGTTCCGCTCACGCGCAATCACGTCTGAGTAGATCTGACCCGCTGTGACGTTAGACACAGCGGTGAGCTCGACATCTATAAACCGCTCGTAGTGACCAAGGTCCAGGTCCGTCTCTGACCCATCGCCCGTAACGAATACCTCGCCGTGCTGATAAGGGGACATGGTCCCGGGATCGACATTGAGATAGGGATCGAGCTTCATCACGGCAATACTGGCGCCACGATTCTTGAGCATCCTGCCAACCGAGGCGACGACAATTCCCTTTCCAAGGGAACTAACGACGCCGCCAGTGACAAACACGTACTGGGTCAAGGTCGTGCCTCCTTGATTACGGGGAATACCGGGAACGGTTGGGATGCGGGAATGTTTACGGGCGTGACGCGATTCAGAATCGATAGCCCAACGCCAGAGGTCCCATTCTTTAGGTCCTGAACTCGTCCGCTTCCTGTGGGACGCGTGAAGTCCCGGGTTATGAAATCGGCGGGAGAGTCAGGGGGAAGCCGCAGGGCCGGAGGAACCGGCTTTTTCAAATCGAATTTGCGGGCTTCGCGACTGATGGGGAGGGGTACCTCACGGAGAGCCATAGACTGGCTCCGAATTCGTTCCGTCGAGGTTACCAGACCGCCGCTCTCCCGGCGAGGCCCGGTCGACTCATGCGCCAATACTCCACTGTCCCACCGCCGCACATGAGGTTTTGCGCGAGCATCCATCCCTATAAGGGTGCAAACGAAAAGCCTGCCTCCGCAATGAAACCCGAAACAACGCAACAAAATCCATCCACGTAACGGAGTTTGAAGTGAAGATCACAGACATCAAGGTCTTTCCCACGCAGGTGGGCAATCACAGCCAGTTTCTTGTCAAAGTTGAAACCGATGAAGGGATCTACGGTTGGGGCGAGGGAGGCCTGGCCAATCACGACAAAGCGGTTGCGGGCGTGATCGAGTATTTCAAGGGATTCCTAATAGGTAGCGATCCTCTAGACCGCGGGGCCCACTGGCAGCGCATGTACCGGGGCCAGTACTTCGAGGGCAGCCTGATTCTGACGGCGGCAATGTCGGCCATAGACATCGCTCTCTACGACATCACGGGAAAGGCCCTCGGCGTACCGGTCTACCAGCTGCTGGGCGGCAAACAGCGCGACTACGTCCCCGCATTCGCCACCGTCACGGCTCCCGACGGGCCACAGTTGATCGAAGATTGCCAGATGCTCGTAGAGAAGGGCTGGACCACGATCCGCCGGAATCTCCCGCTCATGCCGGACGGCACCGGGTCGAGCGGGGGCGAGCTGTACGAACCGCGTGAGTCGATCGCGTCCACAGCCGTCTGGCTCACTAAGGTTCGTGAGGCCTTGGGCCCGGAACCGGTGCTCGGAATCGATATTCATCACCGATTTTCCGTCGCCGAGGCTGCATCATTTGCCCAGAAGATGCCACGGGGGACCCTCGATTTCCTGGAGGAGCCGATCCGATCAGAGTCTCCCGAGGCGTACGAATCTTTAAGGACAATGACGGACATCCCTTTCGCCATCGGCGAGGAGTTTTCCTCCAAATGGGCCTTCATTCCATTCATCGAGCGAGGCCTTACTAACTTCATCCGGCTTGATATCTGCAATATCGGTGGATTCACCGAGGCGATGAAGGTGGCTGGTTGGGCTGAGGCTCACTACATAGACCTGATGCCACACAACCCGCTTGGCCCGATCTGCACGGCGGCGAGCGTCCATCTGGGCGCGGCCGTAACCAATTTCGGTTGGCTGGAGTGCCGAAACTCTCCCACCGAGAACCTGGGCAGAGATGACCGTGACCTGTTTCCGCAGTTGTTAGAGCTTGAAGGATCCAGGTACCCGGTGCCGACCGGACCCGGGCTTGGTATCGACGTCGACGAAAAGTTCGCAGCTGCTCGCGCCGCTGATCCATCACCTTTCAACCATCTGCATCGGAGAGACGGCTCGTACACAAACTGGTAGACGCACGCCATTACGGTGATATGTTTACCGCCCGTAAATAATTGGAATCAGCGCGGAGACCCAGACCAGACCTCGACATTGGATCAACTATCCAGAGTTGCATTCCACATTTGACCTCCCCTACATATAAGGAAATCGGAGACGCCAATGACAAAACTGGATCTCACCGGGAAAAAGGGTGTGGTGTTCGGCGTGGCCAATGCGCGGTCCATCGCCTGGGCCATTTCTCAGGAGTTGGCGGACGCCGGCGCAGAGTTGGCCTTTGCCTACCAGAACGAACGCCTTCTCGCCCCGGTCCAAAAGGCAGTTGCTTCGCTCGGCGAGCCTTGCCTCGTGGAGTGTGATGCGACCGACTCTACACAGGTCGAAGCGGCCTACGAAAAGGCCGTCGCGGCCCTGGGAGGGCTGGACTTTGTGGTCCATTGCATTGCCTACGCAGAGCGTGACGACCTTGGTGGAAATTTCTCCGAGACCGGGATCGACGGATTCCGCACCGCACTCGAGGTCAGCGCCTACACGTTGATCCCTATTACAGCTCTGGCTGTCCCACACTTCGGTGAGGGCGGCGGCGCGGTGGTCACCCTGACCTTCGACGCATCAGAAAAGGTGTACCCGGGCTACAACGTGATGGGCACGGCGAAAGCCGCGCTCGAGAATACGGTCCGCCAGCTCGCTGCCGAGTTCGGGCCTAACTCCATCCGGGTCAATGCCGTTTCCGCCGGTCCACTGCCCACGCTCGCGGCTCGGAGTATTCCGGGTT
>JABIGL010000199.1 GCA_018650185.1 Chloroflexota bacterium | reverse complement strand
TAGCGGGCTAATGCAGTCGTGACGCCCGCCGAACCCGACAGGATTATCTCCCCCCGGGCCCTCACAGCGACAGCAGCGATTTTTGTCAGGTCATCGCCGGTCTCCGCATCGCACACCAGAAGCGTGGGAGGGTTCGACATAAGCGTGCGGATACGCCTGTCCAACTGATCGGCCGCCCGAACATCGGACAGGTTTAGGGCGGTTGGAGTGATCCCGGTATTCGCATGCACCAATTCGGAAATGGCGCTGGCCGTCACCGGCGAGAGCGGATCTCGGCCAACCTCGGAATCTGCCAGCAACTCACCGTTCACAAATACCTGACCGTCGGATACGACACGGCCCATCTCGGGGAATGAGGGCGCAATTAACGCCAGGCGAGGACCTGCCCACTTGCCTTTTTCCTCGACCGCACCCGGATTATCCGGTTCCGGCGACAGCCCAGCACGAGCCTCAAGCCCTGCGTGGCCCCGGAGCGTCGAATCGATCTTGTTGACGAGTAGCGTGAATCCGGCGGAACGTAACTCCTTGGCCGCCCTCGCCGCCTTGTCGAACACAGGAAAGCGATCTCCATGACGGGTGTCTATGTTTAGCGACAACACACGGTGTTCAACGGCAACCTCGTCAGGCACAACCCCAAACACCGATACGTACACCGACAGGCCAACCGCAGCGAACGGAGCGGCAGCATCAAGCGCACCCGTCAGATCATCGGCGTAGATTCCAACGCGCAACCCGGCATGATCGGTGGTGTCCGTCACCGGTTATCGCCCCGTGAACTCAGGGCGGGTCTTGTTTACGAAGGCATCGGTGCCGATTTTGAAATCCTCGGAGTCAAAAGACCTGAATTGCGCTCCGCCTGGGGCCTTTGTATCCACGTCAGCCAGCGATGGATTACTCAGCAAGGTCTCAAGAATCTCCTTGTGCGCGGCGTGGGACACGGGCGAAAGCGTCGCCATCCGCTTCGCCAGACCATATACGTCATCCGACAGCTCACTCGCCGATACAACCCTTGTAAGCAACCCCATCTCGAGCGCTGCGGCGTGTCCGATTACCTCCCCGCTGAGCACAACGTACGCAGCGTTTGCAGGTCCGGCTATCGCCACCAGGCGTCGCATCTCACGGAAACCCGCCACAACCCCGATACGCGCCACCGGCACACCAAACCGGGAACCCTCCGCGGCGATACGCACATCGGTGCAAGAGGCCAGTTCCAGCCCACCGCCCACACAAACGCCTTCAATCATCGAGATGGTCGGCACGGTCAACCCTGCCACCTTCTCAAGCGCGCCCTCAAACACCTCGGCATAGGCCATGGCCGAGGCCGAGTCATGTCTACTTGCCTCAAAATCGCCGATGTCTGCGCCAGCGGAAAACGCTCGTCCGCCCTGCCCTCTGAACACAATCACCCGGACATTAGTATCCTTCTCCAGTTCATCGACACGCTCGGTAAGATCTGCCCACATCTCAAGAGAAATGGCGTTCATCTTGTCAGGTCGGTTCAAGATTACTGTTGCGACCGGGCCGTCATGTTCGACTAGGATTGCTTGTTCGGGCATCGGGAAACTGCTGGTCCCTTCTTAGTGATCTGAACTAGTTAGCGTCGGTTTTGAAGATATCAAGATCAATTCCGGTGTTGAGTCCGCAATTATGCAACCTGATCCAGACCCAAACGAGACTGTATCGTCGCTCGATAACGAATCCACCAGTGAGGTTGAGGAGCGTGCGACCAGACGTGTTGCGATAAGCGGCGCTTCGGGGCTGGTTGGAAGTGCTCTGTCGTTTGCCCTACGCGCTCGCGGGGATCGGGTCACACGACTTGTGAGACGTGTTGCAGCGCGGACCGGAGATGAGGCGCAGTGGGATCCTGTTTCGGGCCGGGTGGATAGTGACGTTCTTGAAGGGCACGATGTAGTTGTTCACCTCGCCGGAGAGCCGATAGCAAGCTGGCGATGGGGCGAGGCGAAGAAAGAACGCATTCGCTCAAGTCGGGTGGACGGAACTAAGCTGCTGGCGAAGGCTCTCGCCGCTCTTGAGCAGCCGCCATCGGTGCTCGTTTCTGCATCCGCGGTTGGAATTTACGGAAGTCGACCCGGCGAACACCTGGACGAATCATCTGAGTCAGGCGAAGGATTTTTAGCGAGCGTCGCCATAGATTGGGAAGCAGCCTGCGCTCCCGCATCAGACGCCGGGATCAGGGTCGTCAACACACGACTGGGCGTCATCGTTGATCGTGACGACGCGCTTATCGCACGGCAACTACCGCTGGCGCGCATCGGCCTGGGGGGACATGTCGGTAACGGGAAACAGCGTATCAGCTGGGTCGCCATAGACGATGTTGTGGGCGCAATTCTTCATACCATCGATGACCAGACTCTCTCCGGTCCGGTTAATGTGACTTCGCCTAATCCCGTGACCAACCGGGAGTTCGCCAGATCGCTATCGCGGGCCGTCGGCCGTCCAGCTTTGGGCTGGATGCCGGGGTTGATAGCGAAACTGGTCTTTGGCGAGATGGGTCGGGAGTTAATCCTCACCGACCAGAACGTAACACCGACCCGACTTCAGGAGTCAGGGTACAAGTTCGTACACCCGGAGTTGGAGTCAGCCCTGCAAGCAGCACTGGGGCGGGCGTAGGGTGCAGCGGTTCGTATTCATACCGCATCCGCATTGAGCTCGTCCTGAGGCTCTCGAAGGACCGGGGGTATTGGTCGAGCAAACGTTTGTAGGGTCGTTCACCATCCACCCTTACGCCGTGACGCTTTAGTGCCCTACCTCTCCCGGTCGCGAGAGGATTGAGGTGAGGGGTGTTGTCGCCTGAAAGGCGGCAGGTGACCAGCGCTACTTCATTTCCACCCGTCTTCGTATCACGCGACCCACTTCCAGACCTCCTCCCTCCCAGGGAGGAGGCTCACGTCACTGGAGCGTCTACCCCGCTTCGCCCGCCATCCGACGTAGTACGAATTGCAGCACGCCGCCGTGTCGGTAGTAGTCCCACTCCACCCCGGTGTCGATCCGCATCGTCGCGTCAAACTCGGTGACTTCACCATCGTCTGTGGTGGCAGACACGTGAACTGACTGGCGTGGCGTGAAGTCACCAGATATACCCGTGATCTCGAACGTCTCTTTACCGGTCAGACCCAGCGAGTCAGCGCTATCTCCGTCCATGAACTGGAGCGGTAGTACACCCATCCCGATCAGGTTGCTGCGGTGAATTCGTTCGTAACTTTCAACGATGACCGCACGTACACCCAGCAGTGACGGGCCTTTGGCAGCCCAGTCACGTGAACTGCCGGTGCCGTACTCCCGACCGCCAAGGACTACGAGCGGCACGCCCTCTTCGGCGTACTTCGTCGCTGCCTCAAAGACACGCATCTCCTCGCCATCGGGAAGGTGGAGTGCCCAGTCGCCTTCACGACCCGGAGTCATCTGGTTTCGTAGACGAATGTTTCCGAAGGTGCCACGCGCCATCACGTTGTGATTTCCGCGTCGAGCTCCGTACGTGTTGAAGTCACGTCTTGGGATGTCATCGCCGAGCAGCAGTTGACCGGATGGAGCCGTCGGAGGGATGGCCCCCGCCGGTGATATGTGGTCCGTCGTCACGCTGTCGCCAAGTCGCAGGAGCACGCGTGCGCCCTTGATGTCCTCAACGGGTGGTGCGTTTGTCGGCATACCGTCGAAGAACGGAACCCTCTGGGCATAGGTTGAACCCGGATCCCATGCGAACTGAACGCCCTCCGGGACCGGCAACCCTTTCCATTCGTCAGAGCCTTCAAAGACATTCGCATATCCGGCGGCAAACTTGTCAGGAGTGACGCCTCCGTCGACCGCGTCTGCGATTTCCGACTGTGAAGGCCAGATGTCCTTCAGGTACACCTCGTTGCCGTCAGAGCCAATGCCAAGTGGGTCTCGTACCAGGTCAACGTCGACACGACCCGCCAGTGCGTAGCCCACCACCAGCATCGGTGACGCCAGGTAGTTGGCCTTCACCTGGGGGTGTATCCGGCCCTCAAAATTTCGATTCCCGCTTAGAACGCCAGCGACGGTCAGGTCGTTGTCGTCGATCGCCTGAGCGACTGGCGCCGGTAGCGGACCAGAGTTTCCGATGCAGGATGTGCAACCGTACCCGACGGTGTTGAACCCGAGGTTGTTCAGATCTTTCGTCAGGTCCAGTGCGTCAAGATAGTGCGTCACGACCTGTGAACCGGGTGCAAGGCTTGTCTTCACCCAGGGTTTCTGGCGGAGTCCCTTTGCGAGGGCGTTCCGCGCCAGTAGACCGGCTCCGACCATGACATACGGGTTAGAAGTGTTTGTACAGCTCGTGATCGCCGCTATGGCGATCGCTGCATCTCCAACCTCGATCCGCTGGTCGTCCATGTCCACGTTAACGGCGTTTCGGAACGACGCATCAACCCCACGGTCCTGCGGGCGTTCCCCTTCCGGGAATG
Source organism: Chloroflexota bacterium (assembly GCA_018650185.1). Lineage (GTDB taxonomy): Bacteria > Chloroflexota > Dehalococcoidia > Lucifugimonadales > Lucifugimonadaceae. Next base: position 1,124 of record JABIGL010000199.1, on the reverse strand, counting down.
CGTCAAAGAAGTTCTCTTCTACTCCACTCAAATTTACCCGGTCCTGTGGACGTCGCGGGCCGGCGAGACTCGGTTCGACGGTGCTCAGGTCCAGCTCGACTACCGAAGTGAACTCGGGCTCGGGCGTGTCGGCCCCGTAGAACAGCCCCTGAGCCTTGTAGTAGGCCTCAGCAAGTTCGGCGTCATCGCTGCGGTTGGTCATTCTCAGGTACTTGAGTGTCTGGTCGTCCACCGGGAAGAACCCGGCGGTGGCGCCGTACTCAGGCGACATGTTGGCGATGGTCGCCCGGTCAGCGACGGGAAGTGCAGAAAGGCCGGGGCCGAAGAACTCGACCAGCTTCTCGACGACTCCGTGGGCTCGTAGCTTCTCGGTGACCGTGAGAACGAGGTCCGTGGCGGTCGTGCCTTCAGGAAGTGAGCCGGTTAGCCGCATGCCGACCACTTCCGGCACGAGCATGTAGTAGGGCTGCCCCAGCATCACGGCCTCTGCCTCGATGCCGCCGACGCCCCAGCCAAGCACGCCCAGTCCGTCGATCATCGTGGTATGCGAGTCGGTGCCGATGCAGGTGTCCGGGTACGCGACACGTCCGTGAACTCCATCCGCCGTTAGAACAGACGGCGACAGGTACTCAAGGTTCACCTGGTGAACGATCCCCGTACCCGGCGGAACCACGCGGAAGTTGTCGAACGCCTCCTGTGCCCAACGCAGGAGCATGTAGCGCTCACGGTTGCGCTCAAACTCTCGCTCGATGTTCAGGGCGAGAGCGCCTTCGGTCGCAAAATAATCGATCTGAACCGAGTGATCGATCACAAGATCGGTCCGGATTATGGGGTTCACCACGGAAGGGTCCCCACCGGATTCGGCAACAGTATCGCGCATGGAAGCGAGGTCCACGACGGTCGGAATACCAGTGAAGTCCTGCAAAACGACCCGACCGGGAAGGTACGGGATCTCTTTATCAGGCCTGGCGGATGGGGTCCATGAAGCGACCGTCTCGACGTCAGAGCGGTCGGCTACGCCTCCATCAGACTGACGAAGCGCGTTCTCCAGGAGGATGCGGATGCTGAAGGGCAACTTATCGAGGTCTACGACGCCCTGTTCTTGCAGAGCGGATAGTCGGTAG
>JABIGL010000038.1 GCA_018650185.1 Chloroflexota bacterium | reverse complement strand
CTACAAGTGGTTATTTCAGGGAAGCTGGAAGCCTACCTGAGGTCCATGATCGCTTTCAGTGCGCTTGGCAGAGTACGCTCGATACTGAGTGTTGCACCGCGATCAGACTTGACCTCAATCGTCCAGGTCTCGTCAACGCCTGGCACGGTGGACGTGTCTGCAAATCCGCCAGTTCCACCGTCCGTTGCGGTCCCGTCCATGAGAGCGATACCACCGGCGTCGGACGCACTGGACACCCCGGTTACCCGGTCAGCCATCCACACGGTGATCTCGGCGGCCTCGCCGGAATCAAGAACGTTGTCGCCGTTATCGGCTCCCGGCCATGAAACTGTCCAAGGCAGATCACTCAGGAACTGATCTGAGTCTGAGTAAGAGATAACGGTCTTCGTGCGGGCACCTGACACGATGTCAGGATCATCGCCATCGCTACCCACGTCGTACGGGGGTGTCAGGTCGATCTGGTCACCATCGACGGCACTTGAGACGACGAAACTGACTTTATAGATCGTGTCCGTGGATCCATCAAGAGCGCCTTTGTATGCGATCACGCTGCCCTTTGGGTGTAGTGAACTTCGCACCTCATCCAGCCCCGCAAAAACCGTCTGCTTACTTCGCTCTGAAGAGAAAATACCGGTCGTAAGCACGGTGAACGCAAACACGGACGAGACGACCACGAACGCGATCAGTACGATCGCCGTTTCGAGCCCGGTGATTCCTCGTTGTGCGTTTTCCTGAGCGGCCTGTGATTTCAATTAAACCCCCGGTGCTCGTCGTGACGCATGTCGGTCGACGAACAAGTGCACGCGCCGGTAAAGATTGATCTAAAGGCTATAAATGGAACAGATCAACGACGGCTGCGTCCATCAAACCTAGGGAGGCGATGCTCGTGGTAATACGTGGTTTGCCGACATTCTTCCCCGGTCCGCCCGTAGCAGACACATGCCGGTCGTTTGGGGGACCGCACCTAGAAAATTTTTGGAGAGGGTCGGCGGCCCGAATAACTTTACCTAACGTTTACGGAAGGCTGCGCAAACGGTCTCGGACGGCTGGCCGGGAATCGCTCTACGCATCGGTGATAAAACGGCTCGAAAACCTGCCAGAAAAGACAAAAGCCCCCGCCAACGCGGGGGCTTTTGCGTATCTATTTCGAGTGGAGCGGAAGACGAGATTCGAACTCGCGACCCTCACCTTGGCAAGGTGATGCTCTACCACTGAGCCACTTCCGCTCGGAATCCCGTGGTAGTGGGACTATTCAAATGTATATCGCAGCACGATAGAGGGTCAAGGCGCGGAGGGCTGGCGTACGATGTCGGCATGTCTGAATTCGCACCCATTCGCCTCGGAATCATCGGTTTTGGTTCCTGGGCCATCAACGCCTACCTGCCATCGATCGCCAGAATTCCCGGTGCCGAAGTCGTCGCCGCGGCCGGGCGGAGCGCCGCAACGCAGGCCGCTGCACGTGAAGCGCTTGACGAGAACGCACTTGTAACTGGCGATTTCCGGGAACTTCTTGACCCGGACAAAATCGACGCCGTCATGATCGCTGTTACGGAAGATCAGCACGCTCAAACTATCGGAGCAGCGCTGGACTCAGGAATACCGGTCTTCTACGAACCACCTCTATCTGACCGACGCAGTGAAATACAGGCCGAGATAGATCGCCTCAACGCCGCCACCGGGATGACCCACGCGGATCTGGAGCTCTCCTATCTGCCGGTCGTAGATCGCGCTACCGCACTGATCGCGGACAACGCGATTGGAGTAGTGCATACGGCCTCGGTGACGATGACCTCTGGCTGGGGACCGGTAGCCGACTCAGACGTCAGCCTCGCGCTTCAACTCATCCCCTGGTATGTCCATCCCCTTAATCGCGTTCTTGGCAGAGAGCCCCTGCGTGTGCTTGTCCAGGAAGGTAGTGGCGTACCCGGCCGGATGCAGTCACAGACCCTCGTACAGTTCGATTACGGACGCGTATGGGGCAGGTTTGACGCCAACATCGAGTCTGTAGGCGAACTGGGTGCAAACATCGCGATCAATGGGCGCGACGGAGATATCGAGCTGGACCTCTTCCGCGGCACACTGCGCTCCCGTACCCGCAACCACCCCGAATGGGCCACAGAGTCGGTCCCGGCACAACAACCGCACGCCGGTTGGCCCGGGATGCACGAAACAGTCGCCGCATTCGTAGATGGGGTCCGTGCTGGCACAGCGACCAGAACGGATGCATCCACTGTCACCGGACTCCAGTTAACGGGCCTGGCTGCAGAGGAGTCGATCGACTCCGGTACCTGGGCGGCCGTAGAAAAACTAGCCTGATACGCTAGCTGCAATCCGACCCCCGCTCCAGATTGATCGATCCGAGTCCTTGACTCCGCGCTCCCGGTCTGGCTTTATGCGCCGCACAGGCGACAAATAATCAGGACAACCAAGGGAGAGCGGACAGTGATCTACGACATGCGCACGTACGACATTCAAGTTGGCCAGGTACCCAAATATCTGGAAGCGGTTGAGAAGGTCGGCCTGCAAGTACGCCTGGACCACGGCATCAAACTTGCCGGTTGGTACTACACCGATGTCGGGACGCTAAACCGTGTCGTACACATCTGGGCCTACGAAGACTACGCGCACTATGAAAAGGCACGCGCCGCTTTCAGGAGTGATCCTCGCTGGGTCAATGAATATCAGCCCATGACTAAAGGGCTGATCGTCAAGCAATCCACCCAGATGATGAACGCGGCCCCCTTTTCCCCGCAGCCGTAAACACCGGCCCCTCTCCCGATGCAAGAGGGCCAGGGAGGTTCAAGGTCGCAGCGTAATCAGTGTCTTTCTCCAGACAGGCCTTTGGTGAAGGTCCTTTGGCTACGCTCGGAATGACCTGGTCGATATGCCTCGGCAACAACAACCACAACAACCAGTCGCATAAATCCAGCGGCTGAATTGATACGAGACTACTCAATTGAAGTACGACACCATCGTCATAGGCGCGGGTTCCGCTGGCGCCGCCATCGCAACACGGTTAACCGAAGATCCGGACCACTCGGTACTTCTACTTGAGGCCGGACCGGACTACCCGGACCTGGAATCTCTCCCGGACGAGGTGAAGTACGGTTACGCCACCGGGACGGAGATCACGACCAGTGATCACAACTGGCAGTTCATGGCGCGGGCAACCGATCAGGCCGAGATACACGTGCCGCGAGGAAAGGTCACCGGGGGCTCCAGCGCCATTAACGGCCAGATCTTCCTGCGCGGCATGCCTGAGGATTACGACGATTGGGCTTCTTGGGGCAATGACGAGTGGTCGTTCCAGAAGATGCTCCCGTATTTCCGAAAGATCGAGACCGATACCACCTACCAGGACGATCCCGGCGACTTCCACGGTTCCGATGGACCGATCATTTGTCATCGCTTCCCGCGTGAAACCTGGCAGGCCCCGAGTATTGCCTTCGAGAAGGCCGCTCTGGCGGCGGGATTCCCGGCGTGCGAAGACGCCAATAGCCCCGGCAGCACGGGTGTCGGCCCGCTGGCGCTCAACAATCCCAACGGTATCCGGTGGTCGACCGCCCTTGGTTATCTCGGACTCTCCCGGCATCGGCTCAACCTGACCATACGGCCTGATGTACTTGTGCGCCGCGTTGTTATGGACACCTCCGGCCCTCGCCCGAAAGCGACAGGTGTGGAAGTTGATTCCGGCGGCGAGACATACATAGTCGAGGCTGACGAAATCGTGGTTAGCGCCGGTGCCGTGGGATCGCCACAGATACTCATGTTGTCTGGGATCGGTCCAAAAGGCCACTTAAGTGAACACGGGATCAACTCCGTGCTTGACCTGCCAGGCGTAGGACAGAATCTGCGCGACCACCCGATGCTGTTCGTCAACTGGAAGACGAAGCCGGAAGTCGATCTCGACGCGATGGGCCCTCGTATCCAACTGACACTTCGTTACACCGCCGAAGGATCAGAGCTAGAGAACGACATGATCGTCTACATGGTCACGGCGGCGGCCGAGCGGTCCGACAGGGGCGGATTGCGCACGGAGGTCGATCGCATCCAGATGAATCTTTGCATCAACCTCGCTAAAGGCTCGGGTGAGCTGAAGCTAAACTCGGCTGATCCTTCTGACACGGTCGTGTTGGACTACAACTACCTGGAGGAAGAAGAGGATCGTCGTCGATTCCGTGACGGAATTCGGATGTTGGTGGAGCTTGGCGAGAATCCGGACATGCGGGAACTTATCGAGTCGCGAATAACCCCGTCGCAGGCCGATCTGGAATCTGACGAGGCGCTGAACGACTGGATGATGCGAGAGGTCATGACCGGCCACCACATTTCCTGCACCGCAAAGATGGGGCCGGAGTCGGACCCAATGGCGGTCGTCGACCAGTTCGGCAAAGTCCACGGCGCAGACGGACTGCGGGTGGCAGACGCATCAATCATGCCGGACTGCGTACGCGCCAATATCAACGCCACGGTGATAGCGATGGGCGAACGAATAGCAGACTTCATCCGGGAAGGGCGATAAGTCGCGCCTGCTCAGCGGGAGAGGGTTGGGGTGAGGGAGGAAGACTCTCTCATCCAAACATCTTCTGTTCGCCAGTTGCTCTGTAGGCGACGGTCCCTCGGACACGCTCGGGATGACATCTACGTAACACCCCTCTCCCGACGGGAGAGGGGTGGGATGAGGGAACCTGATCGGATGGCAATCTGGTCAGTCGTCTAGCACGCCCGAACTCCCAATAGGAGCTTCAATCCGCGGCCCGGGCAGGATTCACCCGTAGTTGGGCGCCAGCGCCTCATTCTCCGTGGCACTCAGCCGATGCATCGACCAGTGGGCGTTCACCCGTGCACGTCGAGCCGGATACGGTGAGTACGTTTCAGGATCAGGCACAACAAACCGATCCAGTAACAACTCCTGCATCAATTCCGAGTTCGCCGAATCGTTATGCGCATCCAGAAATGCCTCGCGTAGTTCTGGTGACGGCGATCCCGAGCTTGAAAGTATTGGAATAGGGGTCTTCTCCGTGGTGCCAACAACCCGGACACGCTCGACTAGTTCCGGGACATGTCGGGAGAGCAGGTCATATCCATAACTATCGATAGCAGCGAGATCGGCCCTGCCTTCAGCCACGGCCTTCACATTCTCCGGAACGGTAATCGTCGGCCCGACCAATTCCGAGAACAGCGGCTCTTTACCGCCAGAATCCATCAACATGTGGAGTGCAGCGTAGTAACCGGATTGCGACTCGTTCGTCGTAAGCGCCAACCGTCCACCGTAGGTGTCCCGCACGGACTTGTACTTGGAGTCTGCCGGAACGACCAGATAACTCCAGTAGATCGGCTCACCGCCGTACTCCTCCGGTGATGGCACCGGCGCAACCAGGATGTCGTCATCCCGGTCGCTCAGACTCCAGGGGAGACCGCACATGAACACGGCGGCCTTGTCGTCGCGCGCCCAAAGCGGGCCGAGCGGTTGTGGCGGCGGATAGTCCAAAACCTCGTGATTGCCGCCGCTCGCGCGCACAACGTTAGCGAGAAGTTCTTGCCACAACTCGCCCACGGCCGGGGTAACCGAATACATCCTGGCGTTGACGATCATGGGCCTGATTCTGAATCGTGTGATGACCTCAGGTCAAACCCGAGGGTATTTGTCGGTGTGCGTTTCGGGCTAAAGTCGCGGCACGATCGGCAACTCCTCGATAGCCGTCCCGGTCGCGTCCCGCACAGCATTTGCGATAGCGGCAGCGATAGGCACGATCCCCGGTTCACCCGCGCCCGAAGACGGAACATCGTCACCACCCGTGAACACGACCTCTATCTCTGGAGTGTCCGTGATGCGAGGCACCCGGTACCGGGCAAAACCGTCGTTCAGGATCCGTCCCCCGTCAAACTCCACGGCTTCCCACAGCGCGGTACCCATGCCCATCACGATCGAGCCTTCGATCTGATTCCGCGCACCATCCGGGTTCACAACCAGCCCGCAATCGAATCCGACCGTTACACGTGTTACCCGCGCCTCCTGATTTTCGACTGCTACTTCAACGATCTGCGCTGTGAAACTACCGGCGTCGTACCCAATGGCTATGCCGTAGCCAACCCCGGGCCGCTTCTCGCGAGACTCCCAGCCAAACGCTTCGGCCGCTGCGGTCAAGCACCCCCTCAGCCGTTCATGCGACAGATTACGCAATCGAAACTCGAGGGGATCGATGCCCATGCTGATGGCGATCTCGTCCATGTGGAGCTCGCGTGCAAAGTGGTTCGTCGCACCACCCAGCGAGCGGTACGAGCCCGCCTGTAACGGCGATTCTGAAGCTGCTACCGATATCCGCACATTGTCCACGTCGTAGGGAGTATCTGCGCCCCGCTGACCGCGGAAAGCATTTTCGCCAGCGTGGAACGCTGCGTAATCCCAGGACACAATCTTTCCGTCAACATCAACGCCGCTCTTTATCTCAAATGTCGCTGCTGGCCGAACAGTGCTCCAGCCAAACTCCTCCGCCCGGTCGTAAGAAACTCGCACCGGTGCATCGACAGCCTTCGCCAGCCGTGCCGCCTCGTGCGAAACCGAGGGACTTTTGGTGCCAAACGAACCGCCAATCTCCGCCGCGATTACCCTCACCCGTTTGGGGTCGATCCCAAACATTTCGGCGAGGCTATCTCGCTCAGCAAACGGACCCCGATTTGCGCACCACACCGTCAGATCATCGCCGTCCCAGCGCGCTACCGAGGCGCTTGGCTCCATCTGGGCGTTGGAGATATATGGAACGTAATAGGTGCTCTCAAGTACACGATCCGCAGATGCGAAACCGGATTGCAGGGAGCCTTCCTCGCGCAGAGCAACACTCTCACCAGCGCGCTCTTTCAAAAGTGCCGGAAGGTTCCAGTCAGAAGCCGTGTCCCGGCTTTCCTCCCAGCGAGCACGGATCGCCTCTATGGCGTACTCCGCAACGTCTTCTCGTTCTGCGACTACCCCAACAAAATCACCATCCTGCACGATCGATACAACCCCACCAATACGCTCCGCACGTGCCGTATCGATCTGCCGCAGCGTAGCGCCATATGACGGTGGCCTCAGAATCTTCCCGTACAGCATCCCCGGGATCACAACGTCCTGGGCGTACTTTGCGCTGCCGGTAACTCGGGACACAGCGTCGATTCGGGACGAGGGCTTACCCATCACCCGAAAATCACCGACATTTTTCAATGTGACTTCATCCGGTACAGCGACTGTAAGCGTGTGACCGGACAGTAGGTCGGCGTACCGGACGGACTTCGAGCCGCCTCCAAAAACAACAGACCCTTCGCGGGTACTTAGGGCCCCGGAGTCCACCTCAAGTCGTGTGGCAGCGAGATCGATTAAGGTCTGGCGCGCCGTAGCGGCTGCACGACGTAACTGGATCCCAACGGTACGCGTAGACGCGCTGCCGGTTGTGCCGCGGTCCTGCGGAACGAGTGCCGTGTCGCCCAGAACTACCCGCACCGAATCCACAGCAATATCAAGCTCGTCCGCTATCTCCATAGCGAACCCGTTGCGAATCCCCTGCCCGTATTCCACCTTTCCGGAGAACGCCGACACCGCGCCATCACCGTTAATGGTCAAGAGTGTTGCGGGGTCACCCGGAGGTACACGCGGGTCAGGCTCGGGCGTCCAGCGGGGTGGGCCTACTACTTTCAGAGCGACTTCAGATTGAAAATCCTGTCCACTCATCCTGCGTCACCCTCTCCTGCAGCCGATTTCACGGCCTTCAGGATCCTGACGTATGCGCCACAACGGCAGATGTGACCGCTAAGCGCTGACTTGATTTGCTCTTCATCGGGCTTCGGATTCCGGTCCAGTAGGGCAGCGCTGCTCATGATGAAACCCGATGTGCAGTACGCACACTGAAACGCCGTGTGCTCGACGAAAGCTTCCTGTACCGGATGCAGTTTGTCGCCATCGGCAAGGCCCTCGATGGTCGTGATGTCACGACCGCTCGCAGAGGTCACCGGCGTGATGCAGGAGCGCGTCGCCTCGCCGTCTATCAGGACCGTACAGGCCCCGCAGTTTCCTTCGCCGCATCCATATTTCGTGCCCGTAAGCTCCAGCTCATGACGCAACACGCTCAAAAGCGTGCGCTCCGCGTCGACATGGACCTCGTGTGATTCGTCGTTCACCTTCAGGTGCATCGCGTGTAGCCCCTTTCTCAGATATGCGCATGATACGCGGGAGGCGAACATTCAGGGATCACAACCACCATCGCAATTGATACGATGCCGACCCTGTCGGGCAGTTATCTCCATCGCCGATATACCGGCGTATGGCAATACGCCCACCCCGATAACCAAAACAACCCGCTCAAGGAGCGAACCTGCACGTGAAGTACCGAAGACTCGGCAGCACAGGACTCCTCGTCTCGGCGATCGGCCTGGGCGCAAACAACTTCGGCCAGATGAGCGCGAGCCAGGTCGCCGGGGGCAACCTCAGCCTCGAGACCGCCACCGACATCCTCGCCGCCTGCCGTGACAACGGCGTCAACTTCATCGATACCTCTGACCTGTACTCCGAAGGTCAGTCAGAACAGTTCATCGGGCAGGCGATCAAAGGCTACCGGACCGAGCTTGTTATCGCCTCAAAAGCCGGGATGAAATGGGCGGCTGGTGTTAACAGTGAAGGACTCACGGCGGCACATCTAAAACGCTCTGTAGACGACAGCTTACGAAGACTCCAGACCGACTACATAGACCTGTACCAGATGCACATCCAGGACCCCCTCACAACGATCGAAGAGACGCTGAGGGCACTCGACGACATCGTGTCATCCGGGAAGGTCCGCTACGTGGGCTGCTCGAACTTTCTTGCGTGGGAGGTCGTGGAAGGAATCCAGGTCGCCCGGAGCAACGGCTGGCCGGAGTTCGCGACGGTGCAGCCCGAGTTCTCGATGCTGGAGCGCGAGCCGGAAAAAGAACTCGTCCACGCTGCTGCCAGATACGGCACCGGGATCCTGCCTTACTATCCATTGGCCTCAGGATTCCTCACAGGCAAGTACAAAAGAGGCATGGAACTACCGGAAGGCAGTCGACTTTCCCGGCTCCAGTGGACGGCAGATCAACATGTCAACGACGCCAGCTTCGACCTTCTGGAAGCGCTCGAAGCGTTTGCCTCTGAACGTGGCCACACGATGGTCGAACTGGCCTTTGCATGGCTACTGGCCCACCCCGAGGTCTCGTCCGTAATTGCCGGGGCCACACGGGTCGAACAACTCGTCCAGAACGCCGCCGCATCTGATTGGGAGCTGACGGCAGACGAGATGGCGGAGCTAGACAAAATACTCCCCAACTCCCCCGGCCCGGGAACAGGAAACCTGCCACGCAGGCGAACTCTGTAGATACCGGCCAGAATCTACTCCTGCTCACGGATTCCGCGTCTTTGGCGCTCATGCGCCACACAGCGACCTCATGCCGACGTATCGGAACGTCATGCGTCGTTCACGGCCTGATGGGTATGGTTTGCCCCATATTCTGCAATCTGTGGGCGCTGCGTTTTCTTCGCGTCGGATGATAGTCACGGTTGCGGCTTCCGGGAGAGATCCGCTTGCGACGACTCGGACTCCAGACACGGATCATGTTGTACGTAGCGATCGGCCTCGCCGGGATGTTCTTCGCTGTGTACTGGCTTGCCGCTCGCACGATTGATACAGCCACTCAGGCGGCGTTCGAGGAACGACTCGCCATTGCGGAAACGGTCGCCGGCGCGCTCAGCAGCGAGTTCGATCACGCAATTCGCGACGCGGTCGAGGAAACCGAATCCCTGGGCCTTCATATGTCCGTTTCCGAGGCTCATGCGGTCGCTCGAGTGACGTATGAACACCTATCTCAAACCGACAATTTTTCATTCTTTGAAATCACCGGAGTGACCATAAGCAGCCTGTCTGGCGTGTCGGCATATGAAGGCCCCGAGGACACAACGGATCGCATTGCTGCCACCTTCCCGGAGGTGGTGACCGTTGCCTCAGGCGGCTCGTCCGGTTTCCGCGTGTTCTGGGATGACGCAAGTCCTGCGGGCAAGTTTGCGACCCTGTCCATGCCGCTCGTCGCTCCAGATGACGGGGTGCGTTGGGGTCTGGTTGAGGTCGATACCGTGGCGGTATCTACCAGCGAGCCTTTCGTTCCGTTCGGCCGATTTCCGCTCAACTCCGACTCGGGCGACCCTCATCTCGATCTCCCTAAGGTCGCGGAATATAGCCTCGAGGTGATTTCTCCCACGGGTCGAACCATCCTCAGTGCTGGGTCAGATGCGGTTGTAGGTGAGAGCAGCGCACACTTTGCTGCACTTACAGAGGTATTTGGCCAGAGCCCCGCCGGTGTGATGGTGCATCGTGACACGGGAGAGGGGTTGCCGGATCACGTCATGGCGGCGATGCCGGTGCCCAGGTCAGACCTGACGCTGGTACTTCTCCAGGACAAAGACGTAGCGCTCGTATTGTCGGACGACTTTCGTAACAGGCTGATTTTGTACGGCAGCATCGGGGTAGCAATGGCGCTTCTTGTCGCCTGGTTTACCTCCCGTCACGTGGTGAGGTCAGCAGAGAAACTAACTGTCGCCGCGCAACGCATGGCCGCAGGAGACCTGCAATCACCGATCGACATAAACGCCCAGGATGAGATTGGTGAGCTGTCAAAAAGTATTGAGTCGATGCGACGCCAGCTATCTGTCGCCGCCACCGAACGGGAGAAATCTAGACGAGAGCTTGAGGCCCGGGTCGTGGAACGGACCCGACAGTTGCGAGAAGCATTAAGACAGGCGATCTCCGGCCAGGAGGGAGAACGGCAGCGATTGGCGCGTAACCTTCATGACGAGGTAGCCCAGGGGTTGATAATCCTTACGCGTGGCATTGACAGTGCTCGACGCCATGCGGCCGATCAGGACGACAAAGCAGTGGCAGAGCTTGAACGTATGGAAGAGTTGGCTCGTTCCACGCTCGATACGGTTCGGCGTTTTTCCAGAAACCTCAGGCCTTCCGTGTTGGACGACCTTGGGCTCCTACCGGCCCTTCGCTGGATCGGGGCAGAAACCAATGAACGTACTGGGGTCGAAGTGGCCGTCAACGAAGGTGAAGGTGTACCTGACCTGGATCCAGATACGGCGCTGGCATTGTTCAGGATCACACAGGAGGCGCTGCACAATATCGAACGCCACGCGGAGGCGAGCAGCATCGATATTACCCTCGATGGCGAGGATGGCCACGCCACGTTGACCGTGAAGGATGATGGTCGGGGGTTTGAGACATCCCGGCGGCGTGAAGAACTCGAACGCGACGGCCATCTCGGCATCCTGGGAATGACTGAACGCGCTGAGCTTGTCGGCGGTCGGTTGGTGATAACAAGTCGGCCCGGAAGAGGAACAATCGTTGAGGCAACCGTTCCGTCGGAAGTCGCCTCCGGCAGTAATGCCGGTTAAAACGACGCTCTATTACCTGTCTGAGATGTCGACAAACCCGCGGCGGACGGCCGAGACGACGGCCTCAGTGCGGGAGCTCACTCTTAACTTTGAAAATATGTTCCGCATGTGCGTCTGAACCGTCCGGGGGCTAAGGCCCAGATCATCCCCGATCAAAGCGTTGGTGAGTCCATGTGCTGCGAGGGTCAGTACCTCTGATTCACGCTCACTAAGGTGCTCGACATCGGGTGACGCGCCCGGACCCGGGCTTGCGTTTCCGGAACGTTACGAACCAAAACGTGCATCGTCAGGGGTAGACTCTGATCGCAAATTTTGCTGCACTAAGAATCCGTTTAGGTTTACACAGTCCCGTAGATGATCCCGTTACGACGCAGAGCTCCCTAAATTCGTATTACGACGCGACACAGGACTGCGACACACTTCCTAAAAAGTGTCCAACGTGACTCTTACGTCACCCATTCCTCATAGGTCTACTACTTGCGATTAAAAACTTCGGCAATTGTTATCGGAGCTATGCTCCTCTGGGCTTGCTCTCCTTCTAACACCCCAGTGCCCGTCGATTTAGGGCAAATGGATCCAGTGCCAACCGTACCGGCTCTTGTACTGCCAATCTCAGGAGTCGCTTGCGAATCAGATATCGCGTGGGCGTCCAACGACGACAAGGTATTGATTCGGTGGTCAGGCCGCGCAGCCGCAGGACAAGACCCAAAGAGCCCAAACGAAGAGGGCCCGCCGACAGTATCAATCCTTCCAGGTTCTGAAACGGCTCCTGATTTGACAGTCGAGAGACGGTTAGGGGCCAACGGGCAATTCGCAACAATTGCATCTGGCATAACTAGGACCGAAGACACCATTCAATCGTTGAAAACAACTGAATGGTGGAGTGATCTTGCTTCATACGTAGCAGACGAAAAAACCAATCAGTTCCCAGAAACGAATTGGGCTCCCAGTGAAATCAGTCTCGCAGATGTGTACGAAGTTTTTGACGGAAATGTCATGGCTGCCTCACTTTGGGCAGATCGGCACCATGAAATAGCTCTCTTGTTGGGAATGGGCTATTTGGACAGTGGCCTGGCAAATCAGCAACAAGTCGAATATCGAGTAAGTCTTGAGATTGGGAATAACCTCGAATCTCTGGGAGTTACATGCCCAATCACGATAGGCGAGATATCTGTTCTTCCTCCAGACACCGTCACCGCAACTTCTAATCCCGTCGCAATAATGGGCATTGATCTTGCGACGGGATTAGAAGTTGCTGGCCCTGTCGGTGACATCCCCAGTGATGAACAGTGGACAACCCAACAAAACTATCGCCGTCAAATAGACCAGAGTATCTACATTGGTTGGGACCTTTCGGACACCTCTAGTCACACTTCTACCTACAACATATACCGCTATCCGGTGGACCAAAACCTAGACCCAGATAACGGCGTTGCGGTGGAAGATTCGCCCATAAATTCCAAGCCAATATCGCCCGGTGGAAGTCTTCAAGGTGGGTTTAGCCCAGGTCAATGGGGTGAAGAAATCGTAAATTCCGCAGTCGGAAATTACGACCTGAATAGCCCTGATCAATCGGATGACGAAAACGCTAACACTTCTGATGGGTATTTCTATGTGGACGATTCAGGGCCTGCGGCAGAGGTTCAACAATCGCAAATCTATTGTTACGAAATTACAGCGATTGACCTCCTTGGTGTAGAAAGCGCCAAATCTCCAGCGAATAATGGCCCGGAGAATTGCGCTGCTTTCCAGGATTTCGAACCACCGAATTCCCCCGTTGGATTCGAAGCCGAACTTGTGGTCGACCAAGTGCGCCTGAAGTGGCTAACTGTTTCTGATGCCGAAACTTATTCTGTTTATCGGGCCGAAGTTGATGCAGGTGCTCCGTACCCGAGTATCACGAACGATTGGCTGACATTAGATGTTGATCTCGGATTCGTAGACGCCGGTGATTACACGTCTTTCAACGATGCTTCAATATCTGATATCCCCTCAACTGAGCAGGAGGAGAAAGATTACTGGTACAGAGTGAGAGCTTGGGATGCGGGTAGCAATCCCAGCCCTCTAAGCCAGCCGGTTTATGTGTTCATGCGGGACGGGTTTCCACCAGAAACCCCCACCATGGAAATCACCATCGCTGAGCGCGGTGACGAAGATTCCAAAACATCACAGTACGATCAAATTGACCCTTCAGGGCCATGTATTCGTGTTGAAATAGACGGTGATACAGACTTCGTACAAATTTACCGTGCACTTGATGATGGATCGATGCAACTTGTTGCAACCATACCCGTAGAGGTTGGCGAAAATTGGGTTCAGTGGTGTGACTCAATCAGTGACATGCCCGGATCGGTACCCGTCACCTACATCGCGCAAGCCCACGATTCAGACGGGAACTATTCGTGGTCGGAGTCGGCCGAGGTAATAGTTGGTAGTGACGCCCCGTTTGATGCTCCTGCAATTACAAGCATTCTGTCCGAAGAAACACAGCCCGGAATTGTCAGAAACACAGTCAACTGGAACGCAGATATGTATCCAGATTTTGACGTTTTTAATGTTTACCGCTTCAACAATGACCAGGATGTCGAAACTTTAATTTTGGAAGGCAATTCTTCACCGATTGCCACCGTTCCCGTAGGTCAGGTCCAACCCGTCGGTAATGGCTATTCTTCCGGCGTATATAAAGATTCCGGTCTTCCCGTTAACGCCACTTTGAACTCAGATTTCTACTACGTCGTATCTGCAGAGAGATTTGCTGGCGGAAACCTGGGAGCCGCAGCCGAGAAGATGTCGGAGCCATACCTGGCTCCTCCAGGTGATGCAGGCGACTACCTTACTCACGCACTACGTAATGTAAAAGCAGCGATGTGGTGTTCAGATCACATCGCTGCGCAAGAAGGCGAAGGAAATTCGGGGGTCAGAATTAACTGGGACCCTGAACCTGTCACTGGAATCGTTCCACCTGCGGGTCTGAAATCGAACCAGGCAGCCCTAGAGCCTACCTGTCGACAAGGAACGGAGCGCGACTGGGGAGCTCATTTAGTGTTCCGATCAAGGTCGGAAGATTCAGGATACGTGCAAATAGCCCCCGTGATCGGTGGGGTAATCGGATCCAACCCAGCCAATCCTGGGCACTCTTATTACGCCACGCCCGATATCCCGATAAACATGACAGGTGGTATCGAGTACCTAGATAAAGATGCCGTTCACGGAACTTACTGGTATGTCGTGGTAACAACTGATCCTTCAACGGGGGAGCCCCTTTCTGTAACACCGCCGAAACAGATAACCCTTGACCCACTGGCAGAACTGTCTGACTCGGGATTTGAGAATTACGACTGCAAGCCCAGTGACCCTCCAAAATTAAGTTCCATGTATGCGCCGACTGAATTGATATTCGGTGTTGGGGAACAGAATGAGTCAACGGTCACTGTTTGTAATTGGTCGCTCGCAAAAGAACTCGAACGTGGGGTAGCTACAGTTGACGGAACCGGTTTTATCGCCTTCCGCCACCCCGTCAATGGTTCCCAATATCAGGTTCTTGTGACATTTGAGGGTGTCAGAAGCAAGGCATCCGGAACCGTTATTTCGGGCACTGCAAAAGGGTCACACGACCCAATACTCATACAGGGACAGGACCGCTTCGATTACTCCGTAGCAAACATCGTGGCCAGTGTCGATGATGCTAAGCCAAATGGTTCTCAGGCCGATGTAGAACTCCGCCTGCATGACAGCGTGACCATTGGAGAGAACGACGTAGAAAGAAGGTTACTGGCACTACCAAATACGTGGCTGGATGGATCATTTAACTTCTCAACAATCCTATCTCTGACCCCATTGCCAGCAAGTTCGAGCGATATCCTTCCAGACGACGTCAACTGGTCGGACGGGGTTGATTACTTAGTACTGGATGAACTACCGATAGCGGTGTTAACGGACCAGTTACTCGTCAGCCCGACATCTATCACGCTCCCTGGAGATGCAATTGGCCGGTACTACGAGCGTTTTCAAGCTCGTGGTATCCGAGGCCCGATCGACAGGATCCCCGTTGGCAAAAGGGTCAACTCAAATGATGCGATGCTGCAGCAGACTGTTTTCCAAGTCGACAATTTCTCGCTGAAAGCGAATGGTTTAAATACTGATTTAACGTCATCAACCGGAATTACATCGGTCAGTTCTGTCCCCTACCTGATGACTCTTGGGGCAGATCAACTCGCCATACGGGTGGAGAACAGTGCCATCGTGGAGGGTGCGGTAACAGGTGATGGAACTATCAGTATTGATTACCTGAACGATGACCCTGACAACCTAGCCTCCCTAGCCGGCACTTTTGAATCTTTGGATATTGGTGCTAACGGCTTCCTAGAAGGGGATATAAAGCTTGTAAACAGTCCGGCCACATGGCTGGGAGAAAACGGCTTTGCGGTTGACGAGACGTTCGGTGGGACATGGACAACCTACATTCCGCCCGTAATTACCAGCGGGTTACCCGCTGATCCTCAAAAACTGGATAACCCTCGCGATAACGACAATTCTCTATGGGACCCCATTTCCGTGGACCCGGTGTGGATAATGCCTGGGGTCAATGCGTGGGGAGACGGACAGGTGACATGGGGTTGCCTTGATGCTGTCTTTGATGCCGAAGTAGATCTGTATCTCAGACGAAGTGGAGTCTCCCATGTCGTAAAAGCCTTGATCGGCGGGGACTCGATCTCTGGCAAGCTTCACGGTTATCCCGTTGAGATATCCAAAGCTGAATTAGGGTTCCTAGATAGTCAAATTGTGTACTCAACGGTCGGAATGAGTGTCAGAGTCCCTTACCCGGCTAACTTCTCCTTCTCTGGAACAGTTTCCGGATTTGACGGTGGATGCCCAAGGGAAATCACTGCGGCGGCTGGCGGAACTAAAATCACGGCCGAACACTGGAACCTCCCATTGCTTCCGAGTACAGCCGTCTTTGAAACTCCTGCCCCTGGAGTAGAAAAACACCTTTTCCTGAACGGTGGCGTCAATTTACCGCACGATTACGATGACGCGGGAGATGAAGTTGAATGGGTGACCATGAAAACGCGTTGGAACCCCGACGGAACCAGTGGAGGAACCTGGTTTGAGCAGTCTCCGATGGTCCTTTTTAACGGATTACATTATCTCGTCGACGTGCAAGATGGCGTTACCTTAAGTGCTGATTTCGATCCCACCAATGGAGTGAAGATAGATTCCCTGGCAAATCACATCACTGAGGATGGGAATGTACACGACCTGGAATGCCTGGCTCAAAATACCTGTCCCGGATGGATTTCGTATTCCGGTACTTTAACGGTCCCTTACTTTGGTCCACTTATGACGGATCAAGGCTCGGAACAAGCCATACTTCATGTGTTCACGCCCATGGGAGATGACGGCGATGAAATGCAATGCCCCTCATGCACGGGTTATATCGGCAATAGTGGTCTTCGAGCCAAACAGACCTGGATTTCCGAGGCCGGTCTCGAACTTGATTTCCCGCTAGTTATCGCAAAACGAACAGGTGATGACTCCGGGCTAATCATGACCGGAACAGAGCATACGTCTGTGCTTCCTCTTGAAAATGAGAATTTCGAAATAATACGTTTCGACTCATCCGTGGTGATTGACTCTAATAATCCAGGGGCCGGTTTCGAAAACCATTCCCGAATCTTCCTTGGCCTAAGTTCGGTCCCTGCCAGTGTTAGAGCGGTAGCAGAAACGATCGGTGAAGTTGGAGAGGAGAGTCCCTCAGCGACTACTATCGATCGTTGGCTAAACAGGTCGGTATCAGACGAAGAGAAGAATCTTGACCCAGAAGATCTGGATCTCTACACAGGCGTAATCGACCCTGAAACGGGAGATCCAATAACAGTCGCCGGGTGCCAGGGGATCGTTCCACAGATATGGCCAGATTACGAGGGACTTAGCTATCCCGATACATACGGAGTCATCAACACATCGGCATCGGCAATGAGTCCGGTAGCTTGCTTCGACATTGACGCTATAGAAAGTGAACTCGATGACGCCGATGAGGATGAGGAACAAAACATCGAGCGGCTTCTTCGACTAGGTGGTGGAGTTGGACAGGCTTTGCAGTTCGACGACAGCGACGACGACAGCGACTACAAGATGCAATTCAATCTCGTACGCGGAAACGTCGAATTTACTACAAATGACGTTGGCGGCACGGATTTTGAACGCTTTGATCTCGGAATGCGAGTCAATATATCCGAAGCTGGATCACAAGACTCTGAACACACTTTCCTAAAGACTAATTTGCTTGGCTTTAGTTATACAAAATCAGGGGATTTCACTATCCTCGGACGAAACGTAAAAGCAGATGTATTTGGATACAAAGTCACCCGGGCAGATTTCACACTTGTGATCAGTACCGGGGCCGGTAATGTTGGAGTTCAGGGTGGCCTGACCTACTACGACAAGGTCGAAATTAGCACCCTGACTCTTGACGATATTTCTGGCGTATTTGGGTTCGGTGAGAGTGTTTTCTACGTTGGCATGAATGGCAACGGGACGCTCAACTTAGAAGACACCAGTGCAAGTGTCGGAGCCGGGTTGTTAATTGGGAGAATAAACGGGAGCAGTACGCCTGTTCTAGAGGACCATGGTTTCGCTGAACTTGTAAATAAATTCCCCGAGGCCGGTGGCCCAATGACAGGGGTGTACGTACGAGGATTAACCGACGTCCCAATCATTCAAAACGGCTGTGCTCTTTCTTTGAATGTTGGTGGAGAGGTTGAAATCTGGTTCTTCACAGGAGACGAGACCGCGTACGGGGGCTCCCTGAGAGGTTTCGCTTACGGAGAAGCCCTTTGTGTTATCTCGGCACGCGGTGACGTATCACTAACAATGTTCAAGAACGAGGATGACGGCGAAGATATCTGGAATTTTGAGGGTGAGGGCTGGGTGGCCGGTGGTGCCGGATTCGATTGTGATCCCGGGACCTGGGGGCCGAACTGGTCTGGTAGGTGGTGGGGAGATAGTTGGTGCTACCAAGCCGGTGCCTATGCTGCTATATCCTGGAACTCAAATGATGGGTGGGATTACTCATTGGATGCAGATTACGAATAGAACCATACCGATGATCCAGCCTCGATCGGATGAACTCGGCTCCGCTTAGATGGTCGAGTCGGGAACAGTGGTCTGGCGGCTACCGGACAGGCGAGGCCTAGCGGTGCTGTGGCAGGTGACGGACTACCGGAGCTGAGTGGTGGTGTCCTAGCTCAGTCTTCGTTCGTCCGCCCAGGCTCCAGCTCATACAACGCCTCTTCGACGGCGTGTGCCGCCTGATCGACCCATTGACGTGCCCGGTCCAGGTCGATGTCTTCCGGCGGGTTGTCGTCGTCCAGCTCTACTTGGGCGTGTAGTAACGCAGCGCGTGCGTCTTCGAGAAGCTCGCGGCGCGGTTCGGGGGTACCGGAACTCGGCTCACTCATCTGGGAAATTAGGCCATTCCTAACCGTCAAAGGCCGCATTTGTAAGTTGGGTTGGCATCAAGGTTGGCATCAAACGCGCAGCGACCCCGAAGCCATTATGACTCCGAGGCCACTTATCACGTTCAAACCTGTGGTGCCGAGGGGCGGACTTGAACCGCCGACACACGGATTTTCAGTCCGTTGCTCTACCAACTGAGCTACCTCGGCACGACGATCCATCGTCTCAGACAACCGGCATCACTTCAACCACAGTATTACGCGACATCACGCCAATCTTGCGCGTGATCCGGTCTATATCCCTCCGAGCCGCTGAACGGCAGCAGACATTTGCCAGAGACCGATGCGATCACTAGCCCCGGGGCCGCTATAATTCCGAGCGGTCGCACGTGCGCAACGCCAGTCGCCACTTGCCCCAACACAGAGACTGCACCCGTAAGCAACGCAGGAATCACTAGCACAACATGCCAACCCTCCTTGTCGTTTCCACCTCACCCGGGTCGGGCAAGACCGCATTCGCTGCCTCGTACGCTGCACGACTGCTTGCAGACGGCGCAACTGTCTCACTCGGCAAAGCCTTTGGTGCGGCCGACGACGACGATGTTGCAGCGATGAAAGCGCTGGTTAGCGGCGCAAACTCCATCGCACCGGTCGCCGTTAACAGTGCTCCATCCGATGACCAGGTCAAGCAAGCCGCGCAGTCGATTGGCAGTGGCGGCCTGTCTGTCGTGGAAGGCCTTTCGGGCAACCATGCCGTAAACCGGTCCCTTGCTGACGAGTTGGACGCCAGTGTTGTCCTGGTCGCAGGCCAATCTGACTACAAGTCCGCCATTGAAGCGGCGCCGGTATATGGGGACCGTCTGGCCGGTGTGGTCATCAACAACTCGCCCAAACATCAGGGTCACGACCTCGACTCTGAAGTCGTACCAGC
This sequence comes from Chloroflexota bacterium, assembly GCA_018650185.1. Lineage (GTDB taxonomy): Bacteria > Chloroflexota > Dehalococcoidia > Lucifugimonadales > Lucifugimonadaceae. Next base: position 8,493 of record JABIGL010000038.1, on the reverse strand, counting down.
GTTGACCGCCGCCGGTCTCCCCTACATCGGCGCACTCCCTGAAGACCGGCGACTTGTCGCAGTGACGGCCCGTGCCATGCACGAATGCCTTGGCGGCGAGTGGCTTGAGTGGGAAGAGCATGCAGATGAGCTTGTAGAAAACGTTCTCATCGGGGGAATTGTTCTCGACTGGGGTCCGATCTACTTCGCATCGCAGGAGAACGCGGCCGTCCTTGTTCGTGGCGACCGCCCGGACCTCGCAATCGCAGCGCTTGCCACGCCCATCAAGGCTCTTATCCTGACCAAGGGCGTGAAGCCGGTTGAATACGTCTACTACGAGGCCGATAAGCGACAGGTCCCGGTCACAGTTGTCGAGGCAGACACGCAGGAGGCCGCGGAGGAACTCGAACGCTTCCTCGAGTACTCACGTTTCGACCACCCGGCCAAGCTGGAACGATTCACCGAGCTTGCCTCAGAGCACCTCGATCTGGATCGTATTGACGCCGCAATCGCCCATCCGGTAACCGGCTAACGAAGATTCCCGCTCCCGGTGGGAGAGGGCCAGGGTGAGGGAGGTTTAAGGATTTGTCCCGCATAATCTTCTCTCCTTGCTTCCACTTATTCCACATTGAGGTCTCCGTATGACCATTGATGGCGCCACAATCCGACGCGTCCAGGACGAGCTGAATTCGTCTGTCATCTCGGACACGATGGACGCACTCGGGTATCTCAATCAAGCGTTGGATCCGGCGATCAGACCTCTGGATGAAAACAGAACGCTCTTCGGCCGGGCCCGAACGGCAAAAATCGAGGCGCTGGCCCCCGGAACACCCAAACCGGACAATCCGTTCGAGCTAACCATCAAGATGATGGACAGCCTCGGCCCCGGCGATGTGGTCGTCAGGGCTTGCGATCCTGATGCCCGGAATGGGGTCACATGGGGCGAACTCCTGACTACCGCGGCGATGGCCCGTGGAGCGGTCGGACTGATTACCGACGGGCTGATCCGTGACGTCCACCTGATCAGAGAAGTCGGCTTCCCGGTTTTCACAAACGGCATTAGCCCGGTGGACGGCGGCGGACGGCACGAGATGGTCGCGGCCGACGTTGATGTTGAGTGCGGTGGCATCCCGATAAAACCTGGCGACTACATTTTCGGCGACGTAGATGGCATCGTTGTAATCCCGTCCGACATCCTCGAAACCACCATCAAAGGCGCGTTCGAAAAGACGGAAGGCGAGAACAATACGCGCCGTGAGCTACTGGAGGGCAAGTCCCTCTCAGACGTCTACGACAAGTACGGGATTCTGTAGGGAGAACGGTTCGTTCGAGTGAATGGACCGGGAACCTACTCGATAGTCGCCCGCAGGGAGTCCGCCACCTCGCCCGGGTCGTCGATATCCGAGAACCGCACCGTCTGCCGAGCTCCCACTCCACTCGCCACGACAACGCTTCCGCGCCCGGTAAGCGATTCAAAGAACCCACGACTCTCCGAGATCGACACGATGCGTGATACAGGGATCTCTGTCGTGTGCAGCCAGAGGAATTCGTAAATTCGAACCACCCGACGGTTGGTCACGTAAAAGGCGGTGCGTTGATTAATCCAGTATCGGTAAGCGCCACCAAAGAAGAAGAACATCCCCACCAGTAGCGCTCCAAAGGGATACACATACGGAGAAAACGTAAACTCGTTCAGGTACCAGGACGCCAGCAAGAACGGCATCGCGATCGCAAGTCGTGCATACGCCGGCTTCATCGTAGGACTTCTGACCACCGCCACGGATTCGCCGTCAATCAATCGGGGTGAAGGCTGGACCACGACTAGCGTCATATACAGCCCGGTAAGCCCAAGCACGGCCGCCACCGCCACAAGTACGCCACCGGTCCATACCGGTGCGTCTCCGTCCACCAGCGTCAACAATCCGGCGATCAGGAACGGAAGCGCCACCACGAATGTGGATAATGCCCGGATCACGCGCTCCGTGCCCGAGATCGGCTTCATCGCCACAACCTGGCTAGCCATTACTTGCCCCTCGCTAACTGCACAGTCGCCCCAAACAACGTCACGAGGATGCCGATAACCGACAACACCGCCGGGTCCGTGAGGTTGTTGATCGGCAGATCCACGCCTTCACCCGGCGCGGGATTCACGAAAAATCCGCGCTGCGATTCCGGCTCTTCGACCGGCGGTGTTACCTTCAAATCGGAGGTGTCCTCGACCTCGGTTTGACTGGAAACCTCGTCGACGGGAATTACCGAGTGATCCGGGTTAGCCTCATCGGATTCCGGAACCCCCAGACTGCTATCTACGGGCCCTGTTGGCTGCACCACCGAGCCATCGGTCTGTCCGAGCGCCGGGTTCGTGAAGCCAAGGAATCCCTGCTGGGAATCGACCCTGATCTCCACCCCGCCGTTATCAGAATCTGAGGTTCCAACCGGTGTGTCGGTGGCAGAATCGGTGGAAGTTGGAGCGGAACTATCTCCAGTCACATCAACAAGCTCAGACCCCGTCCCCGGCGAACCTTCGTCCAGCGGCAGAATGAGGATCTCGTTTGATGCTGTGGCCCCGGGAGCCGCCTCTAACGACTCCTCAAACACATGCCAGAGACCACGTGTCGAGTAGTCGTACTCCCAGTCGCGGGCTGAACCGTCCAGCGAGTCCAGGACGAAGAACGCCCGCTCTCCGTAACTCCAGGTTTCGATGCCCAGGTATTCGGTCCCGTTCTCCTGACCGGACGGAGCGACGTAGCCCAGAGGCGTACTGTCGACCTGTACTTTGGCCTCAAAGCCCGGGTAGTAGCGCACTGCAACGTCGTTCGGATTGAAGATCTCGGCGTCCATCCAGAGATTCTGGACACTGCCTGCTGAGAAGTCAGAGCTAAGATCCATCGCCGGCTCACCCGTGGTGGAGACGATCTGAAGTGGAGCGAGGCCGTCCTGTCCCGTGCCAATCAAGCCACCCGGCTCAAACACGGTCTCGTTGCCCTTGGCTTTGAGCCACAACTCTCCCCCCGTTCGGTCGACAGTCTTGTCGTCAATACTTGCTTCACGTGACGAGAAAAGACCAACAGAGATGCTGACACTGTTGGAGCCAGGCTGGAGCACATCGGGTTGAATCCGACGCTCAAGCATGAGCCCGGACTGAACCGAAACCGGCTCAGTCGTCTGGCCAAGGAAAAAACTGTCGGCTCCGAATGCGTACTTGTTCAAGTCTTCCCACTGGTAAGAGGACTTTGGTGAGGCCGTCGACTCGTCAGGGTCGAACGCTGACTGAATGCCCAGCTCGTACGGAACCGGCTCCGACGACTCGAAGCTCCACAGGGATCCGGCGTCGGTCGTGCCAACGTCCCACACGTACTCGTTGGATTGCGAATCCCGTATCAGCAGATCGTGCGAGTACTCGACCGCTATCGGATTGCTGGCTGCGTCTAATCCACTGCTCGTCACTACGATGGCGAACGATGCGACGACGGCGGCTGCTAGCAACAGCAAACCGGTCGTGCGCGAACGCGCCTGAGTGACCACTCTTCCTGTACTCATAGCTCCGCAATGCTAGAGAGGACGGCTGAGCGGCACATCGTCGTAGAGCGCTAATCGTGCGGGGTGCTATCCCCCACGAACAAATTTGCGAGTAGCTGCCTGTGGTTTGCGGCTCGGCGGGGCACGTTGCATGATTGCGCCGTCATGAAAATTACAAACGTCACTCCCTACATCCTCCACACCGGCTGGCGCAAAAACTGGATCTTCGTCAAGGTCGAGACCGACGCAGGAATCACCGGCTGGGGCGAGTCTTACACGCAGTACGACCGCGATGTGGCCATCACCTCACACATTGAGGAGTTGGCCCGATATCTGGAGGGACGCGACCCCTTCCAGATCAAGCACTTCACCACGCACCTCGCGTACGACGACTACGCACAACGCCGGGGCGCCATGGAGTTGTGGAGCGCAGTGAGCGGCATCGAGATCGCCTGTTGGGACATCGTTGGAAAGGCGACCGGACAGCCGATCTACAACCTGTTGGGTGGTCCGGTACGCGACAAGATTCGTGTCTACGCAAACGGCTGGTCGTTTGGCGCAGAGGACCCGGACGACTACGCACGCGCCGCCGAGAAGGTGCTGGAGATGGGCTTCACGGCGATGAAGCTGGAGCCGACTCCCGGCCCCTGGCGAACACTCATACCGAGAGACCACATTCGGCATGCCGAGAAGGTGGTCAAGAAGATGCGGGAGACCGTCGGCCCGGACGTCGATATCCTGCTGGACGTCCACCGCCGATTCGCCCCCATGCACGCCATCGAGATGGCGAACCGCCTCGCACCGTACGAACCGTTCTGGTTCGAAGAACCCTGTCCTGCCGAGAACCTGGACACCATGGCCGAGATCCGTAGCAAGATTTCGCTGCCAGTTGTTACCGGAGAGGCGATCTACAACAAGACCGGCTTCCGGCCGGTGTTGGAGAAGCGCGCCGCCGACATCCTCAACCCGGACGTGTGCAATGTGGGCGGCATCCTGGAGCTGAAAGAGATAGCGGCGATGGCCGAACCGAACTACGTCGCGATGTCGCCTCACAACTACAACTCCACCGTCCTCGGCCTTGCCGCCACCGTGCAGGCCTCGGCCACGATGCCAAACTTCCTCATTACCGAATACTTCGTGCCGTACGAAGACCTCGGCATGAAAGTCTCAAAGCCACTAATCCAGTCAGGCGGCTACATCCAGCTCCCAGAAGCCCCCGGCCTCGGAGTAGAAATAGACGAAGCAGCCTTCGAACAGTTCGCCTACAAACGCTTCCCAACGAGGCAGCTACGTACGTGGCGAGACGAGGGGCCGTAAGAAGACCGATTGTGTGCGAAGGCGATGCGCCCACGGTGAACTGCAGTCCCATCGTAAAGATGAGTGTCTATCCACCGGTATTCGTGAACCACATCTCCGCGACTCCTTCGGCCGGTTTAGAGCGTGGTGATTCCTGGAAAGTCTGGTCGAAATAAATGCCTTCTTCGGGCCGCGCAAACTGGTCAAACCAGTCCACAACTCCGATGAACACGCCGTCTACCCAGTCTTCACGGGCGATAAGTTGGAACAAGGCCTCGTAATAAATCGCCTGTTCCTGGAAATCTGGAACAAATGTCGCCAGTTCGTTGACGTCCTCAGAGGTAGTCTGACCATCCGCGCTGTGTGCGCCCAGTAGATAGTAGAAATCGGCGTCGCTACCAGCGAACTGATCTCTGGCATTGGTCATCATCCACTCAGCGGATTCGATGACCTCCGTGATACTCGGGTCGTTTGGCATCCCGAGCTGTTTCGGAAAGTAGGTTGAACTTATTCCGGTTATCACCGCATCCACTGAATCGACGAAGGTCAGAAGATCAGGCCTGAAAAAGGATACGGACAGCGCAACCTGACCCGTATAGACACCTCGGATGGCATCGATCAAATCGAGCCAGCGTTCCGCGTATTCAGGATAAATCTCCGGCTTAAAGGTGTCACTTGCCCAGACGAACGGCGAGAACATGTCCACGCCAAACTTCTCGGCACGGGCAGCTCGCTCCACCGCCCATGGTTCCCATTGATTGAACCATTCATCCCAGTACGCAGCCGTGTCGCGAGACTCATTCCACAACGCCATGTCGTCAGAAGTGATCGAAAAGTCCGGGGCATCTTGCTCACTTTGTAGGACTTTTAATCCCCGATCATGGGCCGCGTCGATGAACGCAGCGTAAAAGTCGTCGTCGGTCATTGATAGCCCCGGATGTTTGGCGCCCCAGACTGGAGTGGGGTTGATCTGCGTAAGGAAGATCGCCGGTGTGACCGCTACCCAGTTCGCTCCAATCCGTGGAGCGATGGCAAGCGCGTGATCAAGAGCCTGATCACGGCATTCACCAATTTCCGGGTTGATATCAAACCCAGGACCACCGTTGTCTCCGAATAGATCAGGAAAGAAGGCTCCCCGGACAGCGAATCGGTTTGGGTCGACCGGATCAATTCGAACATCGATCTCAAAGGATTCGTCAGTCTTTGTCTGGCCTGTTCCTAAAACTCCGAATCTATAGACCCCGGGAAACGCCGGGATGAACGTGGCATCGGGACCGAGCTGCTGTTCTAATTCGACAAGATTACGGCTGGTGAAATGCAGCGAGTCCTGTTCGGCGAATACCTGTACCCATTCATATTCAACTCCACTGACCGCTGTATCGAAATATGAAGCCCCTTTCAGAGTTATGAGATCTCCGACACGGCCATTGATCACATAACGATCATTGACCGGCGCTGAGAATATCGGGGGTGTCGCACAGATGATCGGGTTCGGTTCGGATAGGGGATCCCCAACTGGAGTCTCTTCATGAAGGCCTCCAGTAAGAGAAGATGCTGTGGGTACTGCTTCTGTTGTCGCACTGGGTGAAGGAATTGGAGTCGGGTCAAGTTCAGGTGACTGCGCTTCCTCAACAATGGGACTTCCAGATGTTGCTGCACCGTTCGGCGAATCACTGGTCGAATCTCCGCTGCATGCCACCCAAAAAAGCGCGGCCGCTCCGATGATCCAAAATCCGGCCCGCATGTACCGCTCCTAGTGATGATTACTATGACCTGAGAGGTTCCGAATTGCCCGGGAACCGAGGCTAACGAGCCACAGTGGATTTCGGAACACACCCAACGGTGAATTGGATGATCTACCGATGTCCCCCGGGGGTGTTAGACCATCTCCGCATGGGACGCTACGCACTCGATCCCACGTAAACGGTGATCCCCTCAATGAAGTGCAGGTCCGGACGGTTGAACACGTACTCGTTGTCATCCGGATCGATCAACCGCTTTAGCGCGGACCGGTCTGCGCCTGAGAGATACGCCTCTCGGCCTTCGTCTTCGGCCCATCGAGTTAATCCACCCAGTAGGAACGTTTGCTGCTCCTCGGTGAACGGCTGCACGAACTCGTGGACGAAGGTCTTCGCAGACACATTCGGCAGGCCCGAATCCCGAAGAAGTTGAGTCCACCCGTAGGAGTAGGGGACAGCGTCCTCTGCAAAATGCACGTGACTGGCGAACCAGCTCTCCATCGCATCTGCCAGCCGTTCATTCAGCCCTGTTCCTGTTAATTCCATCGTGGTCGGCATAAACCGCGCCGCCACGCCGCCCTCCCGGATAGCCAATCGACCGCCCGGCGCAACCACACGCGCCAGTTCCGTCACACCCGTTAACGGGTCCGCAAGGTGATGTACGGCCCGACTACTCCACACGAGGTCAAACGTATCGGCCTCGAACGGCAGATCCTGGATGGGAGCCTCGTGGAATTGGATGCGCTTGCCGACCGGATCCTCGGCGAATCGGTTCCGATTGAACTCAAGCAAATGTTCACTGGTGTCGGCGGCGTCGACGCGGCCATCTGACCCTACCGACTCCGCTAGCAGGTGCGAAACCCCGGCCGTGCCACATCCAGCGTCAAGGATTCGGCTTCCCGACCCCGGCGTAAGCCACTCGACTATCTGGCGGTGCGTTGATTCGTAAAAGCGATCGGACCTGCCGAGTCGTTCTTCGGAGCCGGGACCGAAAGTTGTCGGTTCTGGTGTCTCGTGCTGGTGCCCGTGGTGGCCGCCGTGTTGGTGCGTAATGTTTCGTGTCCTTGTTCTGAGAAGCGAGGGATCGGTTGAAGGGAGTTACGGGAAGGATCATAGAAGAGACTTCTCCCTCACCCTAGCCCTCTCCCGCTCGGAGAGGGGAGGCGTTTCTGTCATCCGCATCGCCGTGGAGGGATCTCCGCCGACCGTGTTTCTGGCGTTGTGACCTCGACAGCGCAACCTTGGACCTCCCTCACTGTACGACCGGGGACGCGTTGATGAGTTACGGACCTTTCGAGAGCCTCAGGGTGGGTTCTGGTGGAGGATGGATACGGCAAGGTTGTAGGGGCGTATGGCAATACGCCCTCGGTTTCCATCATTAACGCAGTAGCCGTGTCCTGAGGTTCTCGAAGGACCGGGGCGCGTCGCTATGCCAACCTTGGACCTCCCTCACCCCAGCCCTCTTCCACCGGGAGAGGGGGACGCGTTGATGAGTTACGGACCCTTCGAGAGCCTCAGGGTGGGTTCTGGTGGAGGATGGATACGCCCCTACAACGCGGTGACTGTCCAATGCCATATGTCATCCTGAGCCGAGGCGAAGGATTTCGCGTGGAGTAGGGCGCAAACAGATCAATCGTGTGAACGATCTCCGGCATCGAGGTTCGTCATCGCACACTCCCGCAAAGAGACACCGGCACGTGACACCCCAATTGCATCCAATCAAAGCCGACAACCAGTAGACAAATCCCGCCACTGTCGGGCTGATGACTGTCGGGGGACGGCTACAATCGGTTTGTGACTACACAGATCGACATATTTGCCGACTTGAGCGGCCGACAAAAAGAAGCCGTTCAGCACCGTGAAGGTCCGCTCTTGATCGTAGCGGGCCCCGGATCCGGCAAAACTCGGGTCATGGCGCATCGCATCGCCTACCTGACATCCGTCGAAGGCGTCGCCCCGT
>JABIGL010000083.1 GCA_018650185.1 Chloroflexota bacterium | reverse complement strand
GTCTCGATGTGGCCGTACAGCAACGTCGCATTGGACTTGATGCCCATGGCGTGTGCCGTACGGTGAATTTGCGCCCAGCGGGACGCGTCAGCCTTCCCCGGCAGAAGTTCACGATGCACCCGGTCGGAGAAAACCTCTGCGCCACCACCGGGCATAGAACGAAGTCCGGCCTCTTTCAGCCGAGCGAGTGACTCCTCGGGTTCGATTTTCCAGCGCCTGTGGAAGTAGTCGATCTCGGATGCCGTGAAACCCTTGATGTTCACCGTCGGGTACTTTGCGTGGATGTCTTTTACGAGCTGTTCGTAATGTTCGAACGACCAATCCGGGTGGTGTCCACCAACGATGTGGACCTCTCCCATCTCAGGATCGATTGAGTCCAGGATTTCCTGTGTCGAAAGCTCGTAAGCGTCCGGGTCACCCGGCTTTTTGGCGAAATCGCAAAACGAGCAGCTCAGGACACAGATGTTGGTCGGATTGATGTGCCGGTTAAGGACGAAATAAACCTTGTCGCCCGAAACCTGCCGCTTTTTGAAGTCGCCCATCTTCCCGAGCGCCGGAAAGTCATCGCTCTGGAGCATGGCGACGCCATCATCAAAGGTCAGCCGTTCACCCGCCCTGACCTTGTCCCAGATCGGGGCGAGAGTGCTGTCTAAGAACTGGATGCCGTTCGCTTCCAGTGTTTGGACGGTCAATTGTTCCTGCTTTCTGTGCACTGAATAATTAGATTCAACTGAAGTACTCGCCCCACCTGCGATCCACCTTCCGGATTACGTCCGGGTCCATCTCAAGCGGCCGTGGGTAAGAACTCTTAAGAGAGGCGTCGATACCCATGACGCCGGAGTACGCGGGAACCGGTCCCCGTAGTTCTGCATTTGTGAACATCAGATCCTGGGCCGGGTCGAATCTGGTGAAGATGCCCCATAGCAGCGAGGTGTCGTCATCGATGTCGATATCCGGCGACACCACGGCGATCATCTTTACCCGTGATAACAAAGGAGAGGCGACCAGCGCCTCGAGAGCACGTCTGGGTTCGTTCTCCACCTGGACCACCAGTAACGTCTGCTCTATGAACCTGGATCGCATCACACCCGGCGCAATCGCTGACAGATCGCCAGGCAACGGGACTGCCGTGTCGGGAGATTGGCCTCTCCCGGTGGCGTCGATAATCAGCTTTCCGCCGCCCATAGGCGTGGTCGCTCCGCCCGTGAAATCCAGCGTGTCGACCGGCGCACGAGCGATGATCTGCACATCCCGCTGAACATCAAAGTTGCGGCGGATAGCCTGCACGACCCGTGTGAAGCTGCGCACATTGACATCCGGGTCCACAAGCACAATTACCTTGGTGAGCGCGAGCTGCCCCGTGCCCAGGAGTCCAAGGGCCGTTTTGAGCGGCTCCCGTTCATATCGGGTCTCAGCGGAGACGACCAGCAGGTTGTGGAATCCGGCCTCGAAGTAGGCCCACAAATCGGTCAACTCCGGGTGGACCAGTTTTGACAGTGGCTTTAGCACTTCCTGCGTGGCATCACCGATGAACTTATCTTCCTGTGGCGGCTTCCCGACAACGGTGGCCGGGTAGATCGGGTTTCGGCGACGAGTGATCGCTTTCACCTGGAAAATTGGGAACTCGGCTTCTTCCGAGTAGTGACCGAAGTGGTCGCCAAATGGTCCCTCAACGCGTCGGACGTTTGGCGGCACCACACCTTCCAGTACAAACTCCGCATGAGATGGCACGTGCATATTCAGCGTCTTGGCCTTCGTCATCGGCGTTCTGGCGTTCCTAAGGAATCCGGCGAACGCGGCTTCATCGAAACCTTCCGGAAGTGCAGCGACCGTCGCCAGCCACAACGCAGGGTCGCCACCGATAGCGACCGCCATTTCGAGCGGACGTCCAGCGCGTTCAGCCTGCCAGTGGTGAACACCGCCCCCGCGCTGAATTTGGATGTGCATTCCGGTCGTCTGCCCGTCGTAGACCTGCATCCGGTACATGCCGATGTTGCGGATACCGATCTCCTGGTCGACCGTGTGCACCAGCGGCAGCGTTACAAACCGTCCGCCGTCGCCTGGCCAGCACTTGAGGATGGGCATGGTCCCGAGGTCCGGGTTGGACTCGATTACTTCCTGGGCCGGTGCCTTGCGAGACTTTTTGGGCCGGAAGTTCATCATCCGCTTGGCCATGCTGCGGTTGCGCCATATGGCCTTGAATGATGGTGGGTTCATGTCCTGAATGAAGTGGAGAAGACGTTCGCCAAGTTCTTCCGGTTCTCCACCCAGCGCCATATTCACGCGTTTCCGGGAGGCAAGCACATTTATGGCGACCGGGTACGCCGATCCCTCAACGTTCTCGAATAGCAGCGCCGGTCCGCCTTCAAGCACAGATCTCGTCGCTATTTCCGTGATTTCCAGTTCCGGGCTTACGGGAACCGAAATGCGATGCAACTCGCCGTTTGCGTCAAGGTGGTCAAGGAATGACTGAAGGTCAGTGAAGGCCATCGTTAGTTTTCGACTCCCCGCCATCGGCGCAACAATGTCGAGTCGACGCCAAGCTTGTCCAGTACCCGACCGGCGATCATGTCCACGAGGTCCTGGACCTTCTCCGGGTGATGATAGAAACCCGGCATGGCCGGCATGACTATCGCACCGGCTTCGGTTACGGCAGTCATGTTGCGGAGATGGATCAGGCTAAGCGGCGTTTCACGCGGGACGAGGATCAATGTCCGGCGCTCTTTGATTGCGACATCCGCTGCACGCTCAAGCAGGTTAGAAGAGACTCCCGCGGCAATCCGTGCCAGCGTTCCCATGGAACATGGCAGTACCACCATCCCGGCGCACTCGTACGACCCGCTGGCGATTGTGGCAGCGACGTTGCGTTGCTCAAACAGTTCCACCGAGCCAGCACCAGAACCAAGATCCAGGCTTTCGTTCAGCGTCGTCGTATCTGACGCAGGATTCCCGGTCAGCGAAATGCCAAGTTCGATTTCGAACACACGCCGTCCGGCATCGGTGATGACCAGCTTGGCGTCGTGACCTGCTTGAACGAGTCCTTCAATAACCCGCTTCGTATATGGGGCTCCACTGCCGCCGGAAATTCCAACTACGTAGTTCGCCATCAGGCCACCAGGGTCCCGGCGATCACGAATCCGGCGAACACGACAGCGATGATCCCGTTCATCGTGAAGAAGGCCGCACCGAGCTTCGACAGGTCGGTCGGTGAGATCAGCCGTTGCTCGTATGCAAGCAACGCGGCCGCGGCTCCGGTCCCAACGAAGTAAAGGGCATGAGCGTCAAGTAAAGTCCCGGCTAACGCCAACGTTATGACGGTCACCAGGTGGAAGGAACGTGAAATCCAGAGTGCCGCCTTGATGCCGAATCGAGACGGGATGGAGTTCAACCCCTGCGCCCTGTCGATCTCGATGTCGGCAGTGGCGTAGATGATGTCGAACCCGGCGACCCAGAACATCGCCCCTACGCCGAGCCATGTGACACCCCAGTTCAGGTCACCGGTCATCGCGATCCACGTAGCGGGCGGGATGATGATGTATACGGCGCCGAGAGCCAGGTGGGCGAGCCAGGTGAAGCGTTTTGTGTACGGGTAGAACACCAGCACAGCGATCACAATGGGGCTGAGATACCACGCAAGCCGATCAAGTTGTGAAACAGCAATCAGGAACGCCGCAGCGGCCATGAACATGTAGACCCAGACCTGCCGGGATGTGATCAATCCAGCTGGAATGGCCCGCGTTGCAGTGCGTGGGTTTCGTGCATCGATCTCGGCGTCTATTACCCGGTTTGCGCCCATTCCAAAGGTCCGCGCTCCTACCATCGCAATAGCAAGCCAGACCAGCGGTTCCCAGTCAGGGAGACCATCGGCCACCAGGAACGCTGTCGCAGCGGCGAACGGCAGTGCAAATACAGAGTGCTCGAACTTAATCGTCTCGAAGAACAGCATGACTCGACCCCATGCCGAGGTCGGTCCTTGCGGAGCTGCGCTAGCCATTCGACGCCTCCCTGTCCGCCGTTGGCCTCTCAAGGCCACCTACCAGCACTTTTCGGAGGACTGGTAACGCGTCGGATGGAGCGGGTGTGCCACGGTAGATCCAGTTGACTATCACCTCATTCACAGCACCCAGCCAGGCCCGTGATACGACCTCGGTGTCGATCGGAGATATCTCCCCAGCCTCCACGGCCCGATCAAGCCCATCCTGTATCACAGCGGCGAACTGGCCAAATACCTCAACGCGCTTCTGTTCGAAGGCAGAGCCCATCGAGTAACCCTGCACAAGGAGCACCTTGGCGAGGCGACGCCGACGACCCAGAGTGGTCAGCACCTCTGAAAGTGCTGCGTCAGCCCCGGCCAGCGGCGATTCACATCGGCCAGCGGCTTCTTCAGCACGTCGTGTGAGACGGCTCGCAAGGCGGTCGATTACAGCGAAGAACAGGTCTTCTTTGCTGGGAAAATGGAAGTAGAACCCACCCTTGGAAAGAGAGGTGCGCCCAGCGATGTCGTCGACAAGCGTCTCGTGATATCCCTTATCCCCGAAGGCGTTTTCGGCGGCTTCGAGGATTCGATCACGTGTCGTTTCGCGCTGGACGGCCATCGGTTCTCACTGTTCAGCAGGCATCAACCGACCGACCAGTCGGTCGGTCACGCCCAAAGTTTAGACTGCGCCATGAAGTCGGTCAACGCGCGACTCCACCTCCAACAGATGAGGCTTCATTGGAGCCCCGCTCCCAGTGTCGGAGACGGTCAGCTGGTGGCTACTATCACGGCAACACCCGAGAGACACTTACGCCTCCAAACGTAATTACACGACCCTGCACTATCGAAGACATCCCCGCACTCCTGCAACTGTGGATAGATTCGGACGCGGTTGCGGGGCCCACAGACGACGCGGACGCAATCAATATCCGCTTGCAGCGCGACAACGAACTTTTCGTTGTCGCCGTGGATGGCGAGCGCATCGTTGGTTCACTTATGGGCGGCTGGCGCGGCAGCATGGCACGACTCGCCGTGCACCCGGACTATCGACGACGCGGTAACGCCAAACGAATGGTCGCGGAAGTCGAGGCACGCCTGAAGTACCTGGGCTGCATCCGTACCTCGAGCCTGATGTTTATCCACGAACCCGGCGCGCCGGAACTGTGGGCCGTTGCCGGGTATGAGCCAGAATCAGGGATATGCCCTTACTACAAGGACCTCCAGTTGGACGACCCTCGCTCCTGGCTAATCTACCGGCGCGGGATCGGAAGCCCCTCCAACTCCACATCGGTCACCGTCGGCGTAAAGCCTTTATCGGCAGCACGCTCAAACGCATCGGCAACGTAGCCTGGTGTAACGGCATAGTCCACCGATAGGACCAGCTTGCCCGCACCGGTCCAGGTCGACAGAACTTCCTCCAGTTCCTCGGTGATGGCGGGATCGGTGCGCTCATCCTGGGACTCGTACCCGAAGTAAATCCCTTCCATACCGACCCCATCGACCGCCGACAGGTAATCGGAACGCAGGCCCAGTTCAGGTGCGTTTTGGGGAATGATCAAGAAGCCAGGATGGCGTTCACGCGCATACCCGCCAAGGGCCGTCACGAATTCGACCATCTCGTCCTCGGCCGCCTCCCGACCCTTACCGGCAAAGAATTCGTAGGCATCAATGATGTCCAGGTACACGCCATCGAATCCCGCCGCCAGTATCCGGTCGAGATATGCACTCTCACTTCCGAACACGATGGCCTGCCAGTCCGGATCCCAGTACCGAACCTTGAAATTGCCAGCCCAGTCAGGGTTCGCAGAGTCCAACCACGTGGGTCGGCCGGTCTCCCACCCGTCATCCCAGTAGTACCTGTAGTCCTCCGCCTCACCGATGCTTAAGTAACTGATCACCAGAGCAGGCTCGGGCATCGCAGTTCGGAGTCGTTGAATTTCTTTGCTGCTGAACGCGCCCTCGCCATCTCCATCGCGTGAGTAGTCGATCACAGCCACTGGCGGTGCTGCCATGCTGATCGCTTCAATATCTATGTCTGACAACCAGTAAACCCAATTATCTGGACGGTCTGATATTGGCGTCGACTCGGCATCTCGGGCTGGAGTGGACGATGGGACCGGAAGTTCGTTGCCAACGGCCGGTTCCGGGTCGATGTTTTCCCCCACTCCACCACCGCCACAAGCGCCGGAGACTAATAGAACGAATACCAATATCGCCAGGTACCAGCGGTAATAATTTATCGAAGCCATTCAAATAGTCCCCGGACCAGCATCTACCGTCGCCCAAAGCCTCGTTCCAGGTCAGGTTGGCTCATGTGGATCATCGTCGGACGGCCGTGCGGACAGGTGTGCGGTTGAGCGGCCTTCTCCAGGCT
>JABIGL010000057.1 GCA_018650185.1 Chloroflexota bacterium | reverse complement strand
CCAGCCGATGATCTTAGGTCCGCACCAATCGGCGTCAGGCAGACAGCACCCCGAGTAAGCGTCGCGGCCTCCGATCCCCTCAGGGTAAGAATCGGGGCCACGTGGCTGGGATTAAGCAGCCATAGCGAGTTGTTTCTCGCCAGTTAAGTTTGTGCCAACGGATTATCGAGGGGGCTGGCGTCCTCGGCTTGCAGTCTGGCGGATGCCTCTCTGTCGAATCCACGCGTCCCCAGATACCTCTTAATCGTACCGCGAACCGGCACAGACAAGTGATAACGGGACGTTAAACAACGCGGTTATGGCAGATCTAATGCAGACAGGGCAGGGCGTGGCGGGCGGGCTAACCGTCTCGTCGACGCCTCATCGCGCGATCCATGTCACGCTTGTTCTCCCGGTCCCTGATTGCGTGTCGCCTGTCGTACTGTCGGCGTCCCTTTGCGACGGCGATCTCTACCTTTGCGTGGTGGTCCTTCAAATAGAGACGCAGCGGCACCAACGTGGACCGTTCACGGCCAAGCTCGAGTTCCAGGCGTCGAAGTTGCTTCTTATGCAGCAATAATTTGCGCGGCCGCAACGTGTCGTGGGTCGAGTAGTGACTTGCGCCGTGATACTCCGCTATGTGGGTGTTCATGAGCCACAGCTCGCCGTTACGGATCCGCGCATACGCTTCGGCGATGTTGACCCGACCATCACGGACCGACTTGATCTCGGTACCGCTGAGGACGAGTCCTGCCTCGAACTTTTCCGACAGATCGTAGTTGAACCGGGCGCGTCGGTTCTGCGCGATCGTCTTGTACCGGATGCCGACATCGGTTACATCCGTCTTTGCTTTTTGGTGCGCGCGCCGGGGCATGTCTAGCTAGCCTGCACAATCGACAACTGGAAGTTGAGCTGCTCTATTGCGGCATCAAGTTGTAGGTCCACTTCCGCGTCGAACGGAAGCTCTACGGTCACATCCGGGATTACGCCATCGCCTTCGATAAGTCCGCCGTTGGGCGTGTACCAGCGACCGATAGTCAGGTAGATCCCGCCTTCGTCTTCCCGTAGTTCACGCAGGATGTTCACGGAGCCTTTGCCGAAAGTCTGTTCTCCGATGATCGCAGCTCGACCACGGTCCTGCAGAGCCGCAGCCAGAACCTCGCTACCGCTAGCGCTGAACTGATCAACCAGAACTACCAGAGGGATGTCCAGGGCAGTGCCTTTCGTGTGAGCCGGCCAGTCCCTACGCACGCCACGGCCGTTGATCTCGTACGTAACGAGTCCCCCACTAAGGAATTCGGCGGCGACATCCACGGTCGAATCGAGCAATCCTCCGGGATTGGACCGGACGTCCAGGATGATGCCCTCAGAGCCCGCCTCTTTGACGTCTTCGATTACGTCCCGAAGCTCCTCCGGCGTCCGCTCTGTGAACTGCGTGATGCGGATAACCGAGTATGGCGGGTCCGCGGGATTGTCGTCACCATCGTGTAGGTCGCGTCGGAAGACACTGGCCGTCGGGATAGTGCCGCGGACGATGGTCACCACGATTGGGTCCAACTCACCGAGCCTCTGGATGGTCAGATCAACGGGCGTGCCGCCTTTACCGCGGATACGGTTCACGGCGTCAATGACACTCCAGCCCTCGGTGTCTTCACCGTCTACGGCGATGATGATGTCGCCGGATTTGATCCCAGCCCGCTCTGCCGGAGTATCCGGGATCGGCGCGACCACGATGATCCGTTGGCCATCAGGCGTGTTGTCTATCTGCGCGCCAATGCCTTCGAAGTCGCCCTGGAATGATTCGAGCTGCCGTTCGAAGCCCGTCGGCGTCACATAGGCGGTGTAAGGATCGTCGAGCGCGTCGAGCATGCCCCGGATTGCGCCACGCGCCAGCGCTTCGGGGTCGATGTTCTCCCGTTCCACGTACTCGCGAGCGATCGCCGCAAACGTCTCCCAGACCGGTTCGAGGCCTTCCGGGATGTCCTTCGGGCTGTCTATCACCGGTAACGGCGTCGCTGAGGCAATGAGCCTGTCTCGTCCCGGCAACTCGTCGTCGACCACCGCTGTGGCGGCGTTATCGTCGCCGCCACCGCCGCACGCCACGACGAACACCATGATTGCGCCGATGAACAACGGGCTCCAGCGCTTGAGACTCTTCAACATGACGTTTGATGTTACCTCTGGGTTCGTGCACCCGCGGGCGCGCGATCCGAAAACAAAAAGGTCGACGGCTCACAGCCGACGACGATCATTTGAGCGTAGCACGATGACACACGTGCACGAAGTGGGAATGTGCGCACTACGCGCTCAATCCGATGCGCCACCCACTAAGAACGATACGAAAAGGTCAGGCGTTCGGGTTCAGGCTGAGGCTTATTCTCGGGGCGTTGAACAGGGGTCCAGGCGACAGTGGGGAAGACACAGGAGATATGGTCTTTGAACCATCCCCAGAGAATCACCGTGGTTTACATAACAAACGGAAGTGGTACAGCGTAATTGACATAACTACTATAGTGCGACGTTGTTCCAATCGTAATCGGACGCCTACCCTGCCTCTCGCGTCGCCCTGTCTAAATCCGGGAGCGACGATATCCGGTGACTCCACGCAATACGACTCCAAGTCATTCTGAGGAGATTGCGACGAAGAATCTCACCGTTGACGGACGAGATCCTTCGCCTCGGCTCAGGATGACTTGTTGTCACGAGGTGTCACCAACAAAATCACCTCAGCGTACAATCCGTGGGCCACCAACTCCCGTCGCCCGACGATCCCAAGACAACCAACCAAGGATCACGGATGCCCATTCCGACCACCGACCCGATCATCGTCGCTCCGACGAACATGCCGTTTCACGCCAACGAGTCGCTGGACCTTGACGCGTTGGCCCGGAATATCGACAAGTTCTGCGGCACGGCCCTTTCAGGTTTTGTTGTCGGCACTTACGGCGGCGAAGAGTTCCACATGGGCGAGCCGGAAAAGGTCTCCATGATCAAAACCGTGGTGGATGCCCACGCCGGTCGCCGCTTCGTCATCGCCGGGATAGACACGCTTTCTCCCACCGAGGTGGTCCGGCTGGCCCACCTGTATGCGGAGGTTGGCGCTGACATGGTGCGCGTGCGTATTCCTCCCAGAACGGGAGATGGCAGCCAGCAGGCTCCAATTCAAGACTTTTTCGAGCAGGTCACGCGGGACAGTCCCGTGCCGGTGATTGTGATCCATCAGCCAAAGACGCCGATGGGTGTGGATCTGACGCCTTCAGAGTTGGCCGATATCACGGCGTTCGACAACGTGTTCGCCTACATCATGTCGTTGAACTACCGTTACGAATGCCGAATGGCACCGTTTGTGAACGATGCGGTGAAGTTCTGGTCGTGCAACGGCACGTTGCTGATGCCTGCCGGGATCATCGGCGCCGTTGGCGCATGCCTGTTGTTCGGCAACTGGGGGCCGCACATCGCCCGGGACATCATCCAGGCCTGTTTGGACGGCCGATTGTCCGATGCGCAGGAACTGCAGCTTCGCATCAACCACATGGACTATCTCGGAATGGCCTGGGGCGTCGGCGTGCAGAAGACCGGCCTGAATCTGTTGGGATACGAAGGTACGGTGCCTCGTCTTCCGAATCTCCCGTTGAGTGAGGCGCAGACGTCCGAAGTCCGGGAAGCGTTGATCGAGGCCGGGATTATGAACTCAGATGGAACGCCAGCGCCGCAAATATAGGATTCGGGCCGAAATGGCCCACGAGGAGAGAGGAATTGAAGATGCGATCACTTGGTTTTGCTGAAGTCGCCATCGTCGTGAAGGACGTGGCCCGTTCCGCCGAGTTCTACGTCGATCTCCTCGGCTACACCGAGGCACATTTCGATACGTACACACCTCCGGCCGGAAGCCGAATCATTCAGGTCGGTCCCGACCACTTCCTGGGATTGTGGGAGCCGGGAATCTGGTCCAGCGACTACCTCGACGGCTCCTACGGCGACTACTTCGGTAAGAACGTCGGCCAGGCCCACCTTGTCATGGCGATAGCCCAGGACGAAGTACAACCGCTGGCCGACCGACTCACCGAGGCCGGACTCCCAATAGCAGGACCAATGCCCCACGGCGACGGCTCACTACACCTCTACGTGTCAGACCCGGACGGCCACGCGATAGAGTTCTGGGGCAAGTAGGTCGGGCTACCGTAGTGGCATCCAGCCGTTGCCTTCGTTGGCTTCGTCTAGTGGGCCCATGTAGACGTAATCGCGGCCGGCCTCATCCGTCTTCTTGATGGTCTCTTCCTCGAAGTCAATCTCGATCATGCCGTTCTCGCAGGCCACGGTAACTCGTGCGCCCTGCTGGTCCTCGATTTTGAGTGGCGTCCCGTCTATCGCGTTGCCTTCTCCTGCTTCCAGACGCATCCATGTATCTACGTCTCCGCCTCGTAGTAGCTGTGGCATGTCTGCCTGGTCCATGACTGCCAGCCCGGATGCGTCGCAGGAGTAGAAGGGTTTGCTTGGGAATGGCGTGTTGGGGTAGCCGGGCATTTGGGTCCTTTGCTATATGGAATGGCGAAAGTAGAACGAAATGTCATCCTGAACTTGATTCAGGATCCGGTTGAATACGGTGGCGTTATGACCGCGAAAGCAATGGGTGTTCTGGCCACCTAACGAGGCAATGATGAGAGCGACGGATCCTGAATCAAGTTCAGGATGACAGTGAGAGTGTTCGGGGCGACAGAAAATCGGTTCGGATCGTGGGATGCGAAGATCAGAAGGTTATGGACGCAAAGGATCTGTCAGAGCTAAGAGTTGGGAGAATCTTCGCTTCCGGCTCAGAATGACAGTGGGCTGTGATTGCCCAACATCAACGCACCAGAAGTTGACAAAGCCCTAGCTGATCGCTGCCGCAACCTGCTCTTCTCGCTCGGCCGCTTCTTTCAACTCTTCGTCGATCGCCGCCCGCAGTTCTTCAACACCCCAGCCTTTGATCGCCGACGCTAGCACGACCCGCGAAATCTCGCCTCGGAGGTCTCCTCCGAGTTCCGACGGATCGAATGCTGCGAGCTCAACTCCGTGACCGTTAACGCCCACGTTCGCACCCGGCAATCGGTCGTCTCCGGTCAACTCGACGGGCTCGAATGATGGCTGTTCCGGTTCGACATCCGTGAGTAAGTCCATCTTGTTCAAAACAAGGATGCGCGGCACGTGTGACAGGTCCATGTCGTCAAGAATCTTGTCCACAACCTCGATCTGCTTCTCAGAATGCTCAGAGTTCGCATCCACGACGTGCACCATCACATCCGCCTCTTGCAACTCTTCAAGCGTCGCTCCGAACGACTCCACAACGACCGGCGGTAACTTGTAGATAAAGCCAACCGTGTCGGAGATGGTCGCAGGAGCGCCTGAAGGCAGGTGGATGCGCCGGGTAGTCGTGTCGAGAGTCGAAAAGAGCTGATTTCGCTCCATCACTTCAGACGCCGTGAGCTTGTTGAATAGAGCGCTCTTACCGGCGTTCGTGTAGCCGACAAATGCCGCCACACCTAGGTCGGACCGCATGCGGTTGTTACGCTGGCCTTCCCGGCGCATACGAACCTTTTTGAGTTCCTTCTTGATGCGCGAAATCTTGGTTCGGACAAGGCGGCGGTCGGTCTCGATCTGTGTTTCACCCGGACCACGGGTTCCGATCCCACCACCGAGTCGCTCAAGGTGAGACCATTGCCCTGCAAGTCTCGGTAGAAGGTATTCACTTTGTGCCAGGTCGATCTGAAGTTTGCCTTCGGCGGTACGGGCGCGTCTCGCAAACACGTCCAGAATGAGCGTGCTGCGGTCGATCACCTTGACCTTGAGATCGTCCTCTAGTCGAAGCTGTTGAGATGGCTTCAGCTCGTCGTCAAAAACGACCGTGTCAGCGCGCGTGTCGTGGATCTCGTCACGCAGATCCTCGATCTTGCCCTTGCCTATGTAAGTCGGTGAATACTTGTTGAGCGTCTGGGACATGCGTCCCACGACCTCTGCTCCGCACGCCTCGGCGAGCGCCGCAAGTTCATCAAGCGAGTCTTCAACCGGCCAGAGCGACTTCTCCCTGCGGACCTGCGCGCTCACCACGTATACGCGTTCCTGTCGCCGAGAGGTCTTGATTCTTGAGGATCGGGCCAAGTTGTGTGCGGTTCTCCGGGCTGCCTTGCGCTCTGTTCTTGATTCTACTTGGCGGGCGGCGGCGGGATCTTCCAGTCCTGCAACCGGGCGAGCCCTTCATCCACCCTGTCATCGCTAAGGGTAAGCGATAACCGGATATAACCCTCACCGTACTGGCCGTAAGAGCCGCCGGGGGTCACGACAATGTCACGATCCTCAAGCAGGGCATTTGCGAACTGCTCCGACGTGTAGCCCTCCGGGACACGTGTCCAAACGTAGAGCCCGGCCTGCGGGGCGATAACCGCCAACCCGATGGACCGGAGCGCATCCACGACCTTGTCACGTCGTGCCTGATATCCCCGGTTGTTCTCGATAACCCAGTCGCCGTGGTTGTCCAGCGCCTCTATGGCCATCTCCTGGACGGCCTGAGGAACGCCAGAGTCCAGGTTTGACTTGATGACACGCAGTGCTTCAACTAACTCGGCATTCCCAACGGCAGCGCCGATACGCCATCCGGTCATGTTGAAGGTCTTAGACAGGGAGTGGAACTCCATGCCGACGTCCATGGCACCCTCTGCCTGGAGGAAGCTCGGCGCATCGTAACCGTCGTACACAACCTCGCTGTAGCAGTTGTCGTGCAGGACAATCAGGTCGTTGGCTTTGGCGTACTCGACGACCTTGTTGAAATACTCGAGCGGAGCCACGCCGCCGGTCGGATTGTTCGGGTAGTTGAGCCACAGGAGCTTTGCGTCTTTTGCTACGTCCGATGGGATGTCGTCCAGATCCACGAGCCATCCGGCCTCTTCGTGCATCGGGACTTTGTAGCTGACGCCACCGGCGAAGATCGTACCGACGTCGTACACGGGATACGCCGGGTCCGGCATGATCGCCATGTCGCCCGGGTTCAGGAACGCCAGCGCTGCATGACCAATGCCCTCTTTTGCGCCGATAAGGCTGATGGCCTCGGTCTCCGGGTTGAGTGACACGCCAAACCTGCGTTCGTACCAGTCAGTGACCGACTTCCGGAACTCGGGTAACCCCTCGGATTCCGGGTAGCGGTGGTTGGGGGTGTTTCGTGTGCCCCTGTCCAGCGCATCCAGAATGAATCCCGGCGTCTCACGGTCCGGGTCGCCGATTCCAAACGAGATCACGTCGATCCCCTGGGCTTTCTTGGCCGCGATCGTGCGTGAGATCGTGACGAAGGGGTACTCGGGAAGCTGGGTGACGCGGTCGGCGATGTGCATGATTGTTGGGTTCCTGATCTGGAGTGTTGGATTTGTGTTCTGGTTGGAGCGAATGTTCTAAAAGTTATAGGTCATCCTGAGCCGAGGCGAAGGATCTCGCCAGTGGCAGAGCGCAAGAAGTTCAGTCGTCCGGCCGACTTCCAGCGACGAGAATCTTCATGGCTGGCTCCTCAGAATGACATGTACTTAATCTACGAGGCAGAGATTGTAGGCGGAACCATTGGTTTAATGGAGTTTCAGTCAGCCCACGTACCCTCAAACACCTCGACGGCAGGTCCTTCAAGGTATATCTCACCTTCGCCAGCCCACGTGATCCGCAACTCACCGCCGGGGACCTGCACACGCACAGTATCGTCCGTGAAACCATGCAGTTTGGCCGCCACAGCGGTAGCGGTGGTACCTGTGCCGGAGGAAAGCGTCTCCCCTGCCCCACGTTCAAATATCCGTGCCTTCAACGTCCCTGAGTCGATCACGTTCGCGATCTCAAAGTTGATCCGGTTTGGGAAAAGTGGATGGCTTTCGACGTGGGGACCGATCTCCAACAACGGGAAGTCGTCGACATCCTCTTCCGGGAACACGACCGCATGCGGATTGCCCACGGAGAGGCAGGTAACCTTTAGCTTCCGGCCTGCCGCTTCAATCTCGTAGTCGAGTACCCGATCCGGGTTGCCCATCGCCTGTGCATCTACGGGGATGTGCGCCGGGGTCAGTTCTGGCTCGCCCATGGCGACACGAGCAGCGATCATCTTGTCGCCATCCATCGTGGGAACTACTGTTCGCACACCGCCACCGGTCTCCACGATCAACCCGTCAGGCCCGGGTACAGCGATCTTTCGGTCGATGACGAATTTTGCGAACAGTCGAATACCGTTCCCACTCATCTCGGCTTCCGAGCCGTCCGGGTTGTAGATCCGCATACGAACCTGGGCCACGTCCGATTTCTGGACCAGGGTTATACCGTCCGAACCGACCCCGAAGTTGAGCCTGCTCATAGCGACCGAAAGTGCACCCCAATCCCGGTTAACGTCCCGCCCGTCGATGGCGATGTAGTCGTTCCCAGCCCCGTGCAGTTTGACGAATGACAGCGCCAAATATGGCCCCTTACATGTGTGGTTGAGTAGCTTCTTGATTCGGGAGGATATCTTCTCCGGGCCGCGACATTCTAATGATCGTTTCTGCGCAGGTAAATGGTCTTTTTAGGGTTGTGTTTTGCTATATAGTACGATTGCAAGTCAGGAGGATCGCCATTTGGTCACAATCTCCGTGGCCAGCTCCAATGCTCGGTCGGGTTCGTTAGCGTCGAGCCATTGAATGCGTTCGTCATCGGCGTCGAACCAGTTGTCCTGATGGCGGGCCAGGCTTCGGGTGGCACGGCGGGTGGCACGCAACGCGACGGCGTAGGTCATGCTCCCCGCAAGATATCCCGCCAGCTCTCGATATCCGATTGACGTCATCGCCGGGGCCGTTAGCGGTACACCGCGATCCACCATCGCCCTGACTTCATCCACCCAGCCGTCCATCAACATGCCATCGATCCGGGCATCGATCCGGGCATACAAGCGTTCACGCGGCATCTTCAGCCCGAGAACAAGTGCATCGAATGGCGGGTCCTCTGAACGTCGTGGCCCCGTGTTCTGGCCGGATTCTGCGACCTCTATCGCACGTATAACGCGGCGTATGTTCCGGGAGTCAATTCGCTCGGCAGCAGCGGCGTCGATCGTTTTCAGCCGTTCAAATACCGCCTCACCACCCTGATCCTCTGCCAACTTTTCCAGTTCAGCACGCAGTGTCGGATTGGGCGGCACCCTGGGCACGTTCCAGCCCTCAATCAAGCCCAGAACATATTGCCCTGCCCCACCTGCCAGAATAGGAAGACCGCTACGGGAGCCTACGTCTCTGATGGTCTCCCGGGCAAGATCAAGGTAATCGGCAAGCCCGAACGGATCTTCTGGTTCCAGGAAGTCAACTAAATGATGCGGGGCAGAAGCCAGTTCCTCCCGGGACGGTTTCGCCGTTCCGATATCGAATCCTCGGTAGAAAATTCGTGAGTCAGAGTTGACTATCTCTCCGCCAAATTGCTGGGCGAGTCGGATAGACAAATCTGTCTTGCCCGAGGCCGTAGGACCAACAATGACCAGCAACTTTGGCTTTGGCGCGGACGCATTCATGCCGGGCATTGTCGATGAACCGGGTACCACCGGTCAGGCCGACGCCGCAAACGCCTTCACGATGCCAGGGAACGCGTTTCCATCCAAAGCAGCCCCGCCAACGAGCGCACCGTCGACGTCCGCTGCAGAGGCATATGACGCCGCGTTATCGGCGTTTACGCTCCCGCCGTAGAGCACAGGCACGCCATCAGCGGCTTTATCTGAGTACATAGAGACGACAGCGGAGCGAATAGTCGACGCCATTTCCTGCGCTATTTCCGGCGACGCAGCTCGACCGGTACCTATCGCCCACACTGGCTCGTAGGCGATGGCGACCTGAGAGATATCCGCAATCCCGGCAAGGCTCCCATTCACCTGAGATGCCACAAAGGCGTTCGCATCACCCGACTCACGAACGTCCAGTGACTCACCAACGCAGACGATCGGCCGCAGTCCGGCGGCAAGAGCCGTCGTCGTTTTTGCCGCAGTTGTGAAATCGTCCTCTCCGTACATGGACCTACGTTCTGAGTGACCAATGATCACGTAGGTGCAGAGGCCCGAGAGCATGTCCGCCGATAGCTCACCGGTGTGAGCGCCCTGTGGTTCGGCGCTCACATCCTGGGCTCCTATGAACACGTTCGAACCGCTAAGCGCCATCGAAACCGGAACAAGCGAGACAGACGGCGGGCAGACTACGGTTGTGACGCCGTCTATGCCGTTCACCCCATCGGCAACAGCGCGTGCCAGCGCGGACGCATCGGCCAGCGTTGTGTTCATCTTCCAGTTACCGGCGACTATCGGTGTTCGCAATATCGATCCCTTTCTTTTTTAATCAGTTGATTGTGGAATCTCGTTCGCTTCATCCATTAAGGCGGCGACGCCAGGCAGCGTTTTGCCTTCCAGGAACTCCAGGGATGCGCCCCCGCCCGTCGAGACATGTGTGATCTGATCACGCAGCCCGAGCGAGCCGACGGCCTCTGCAGTAGATCCCCCCCCGACCACGCTCACGCAATCGGCATTCGCTGCGATGGCGTGGGCCACAGCGATCGTCCCTGCGGCAAACGAGGACCACTCAAACACACCCATCGGGCCGTTCCATATGACGGTCTTTGCCTTCGAGATCACGTCGGCGTAACTGGTGGACGTGTCCGGACCGATATCGAGGACGAGCGATCCTTCTGCGATTCCGGACAAAGACGAGGTAATCGGCTCAGCGTCCTCCGTGAATTCGCTTGCGGTCACCACATCCGTCGGGATGAGTATCCGTGCCTCGGAATCCTTCAGAAGTGAACGAGCCACCTCTATCTCCGCGAAATCTTCCGGATTGGCGTCCATGTGTCCCGCCGCGGCCAGGAACGCCGTAACCATCCCCCCACCAACGAGGACCGTGTCTACTTTGCTGGCGAGGTGCGATAGGACGGCGATCTTGTCGGACACCTTGGCACCTCCAATCACCGCAACGACGGGGTTGTCGGGACTCTCCAGACAAGAGCCAAGCATCTCCAACTCACGTGCCATCAGTAGTCCGGCAACGGCAGGAAGGTGTGACGCAACCCCCTCCGTGGATGCATGCGCTCTGTGAGCGGTACCAAAGGCATCGTTTACGTAAATGTCAGCCAGCGACGCCAACTTACGGGCGAACCCGAGGTCGTTCCTCTCCTCGCGCTTGTTAAAGCGGAGATTCTCAAGAAGGGCCACATCGCCAGCCTCAAGTCCGTCCATAACCAGGCCCGGCACCTTTCCGGCGGGTCCGCGACCGTCGACCACCTCGGCACCCAGTAACTCAGACAGGCGCTCCCGGACCGGCGCCATCCGAAGATTAGGGTCGACTTCACCCTCCGGTCGGCCCATATGCGAGCACAGCATCACGCGGCACCCACGATCTCGCAGGTACTCGATGGTCGGAAGAGCGGCCCGGATACGTGAGTCGTCGGAAATGGCGTGGCCATCGGGCGACATCGGGACGTTGAAATCTACGCGAACCAGAACGCGACTGTCCTGCAGGTCGATGTCCTCGACGGTCTTCTTCCCAGCAGCGGGCATCTAAGCGTCCTCTCTAGCCGTGGCTGGGACAGATACGGTTCCGCTCGGAGTTGCCAGGTACATGGCCGCTTCGCTCAAACTGTCTATAGCGTCTTGCGGGACTTTCGCCGACTCAAGTGCGGAGACGGATTCGTGAAGCAGTCGTGAAATGGCGGACGCCGAGAACTCCTTGCTCCCTGCGGCGTCCAGCACCTCGACGAGGGAATCTGCGGCGGATGGATCAATCACACGCTCCATATATATCTCACCAACTTTGCGCCGGTCTGTGGGAGAACCTAACTCTATTACGTGCGCAACCGGGAGCGTCTTCTTCTTGGCTACGAGCCGACCCTGACGTGCTTCGTCACGCTGCCCGTCGGGCCAGAAAACGTCACAGTCGTCCGCCACTCTCATAGCAGCGCCGAGCTTTCGACCGAACTCATCAAGCCCCTTGAGCACACCTTCATCCGCCTGACCTCCGGCAAGCGCACCAAGCCGGACCGCACCGGATAGCAATGCGCCGGTCTGCGATTCCGCCATCGAGAGATACTCATCGACGCTCACATCTAGCCGTTCCTGGAGCGTGATGTCCCGATACTGACCTTCGCATGTGTCGAGATTTGCCTCATCCAGCACACGAATGGCGTCTGCAACAGACTCAGCGGATACGCCGTTGTTACGCGCCTCAAACAATGACAGGCGAGCCAGAGCGTGCATCCCATCGCCCGTGTTGATCGCCTGGGCCGGTCCCCATGACCACCACACCGACGCCCGACCATCACGTTCAGAATTGCCGTCACGAATGTCGTCGTGAATCAAGACGTGGTTATAGAGGTATTCGGCCGCGGTCGCGTGCGGAAGTGCATTCGAGTAGTTACCGCCCAGCGTGTGACAGGCCAGCAGGGCCAGCGCCCCGTGGACACGAAGAGGAGGCGAAGAAATCCGTGGTTCTCCGGTCGTCTCCACCCAGCCCATGTGGTATCCCATCATCCGGTAGAGCGGCAAAGGGCGTTCGGAAACGAGCGCCTTCAGTGCCGCTTCAAGTTCATCCTGCCGATCAGTCAATCCGGCCGGAGCTTCTCCGGACATGGTCGTCATTTGTGGGCGTCACCGTTCATATGTGGCCGTTTGGGTGTATCGGCCGTCAGCCGACGATATCCAGACAAATATTCCGGAGCGTATCGATCGATATCGCCCCGTGCCGCCGCACAAGCGGAGGACTAACAGAGAAGTCTACGACCGTTGAGGCCGCCGCATGCTCCCCACAGACCCCTTCGACGATGAAATCGAGCCTGTCTCCGAACGCCACACGTACCTGATCCGACGTCTTCAACGATTGCTCACCCGAGAGATTCGCTGAAGTGCCGGTAATCGAACCCCCAAGCAATCGGGCGATTTCCCGTGGAACGGGGTGGTCGGGCACACGCACACCAACAGTCCCGGCTCCTGCCGAAACAACGTCCGGGAGTTCGTCGACCGCCGTGAGAACCAGGGTCAATGCGCCAGGCCAGAGCGCAGCAGCAAGATCGGTAGCCCCGGATGGCGGCTCCTCAGCGACCTTCCGCAGATCCCCGGGCTCTCCCAGCAGAACGGGTACGGGACTCTCTGCTGGCCGCACTTTGGCCGCAAATACGGCCCGAACGGCACCCTCATTGAATGGATCAGCACCAAGTCCGTAGAACGTGTCGGTTGGGAAAGCGACCACTCCCCCACCGCGTATCACCTCGGCGGCGCGGGCAATCGTTTCGTCATCTACATGGCCAGAATCGGTGTGGCCCGCAACGCTGCTCAATTCTTAACTCCGAGGCGGCGCAACGTGCGTCTCCCGATATCGTAGATTAACGGCCTGTGCAAAGGATGTTCGTTCTGCGGTTCCGGGGCGTGACCGGACTGCGTTTCTCACGAACAAATTACGTTGACGGAGTTTATCACGGGTGCTAGCGTTTACCGTCTCGCTTCACCTCATTAAGCGCCGGTCGTTTGGATACGCCAGACCGTACCGGTCGATCCTATAAACGGGAGTTATGCCAGAAGACACCGCGCAGACCCCACAGGAAGCACTTGAACAGGCGGTCGCGGACAGCCGCCGCGTCGCAACCACCGGTGATATCGAGGTTGCCACCTATCTCGAGATCGCACAGGGAGAGCGGGTCCGTGGCGGACGCGCAGATCAGGACACCTCAGAGCCGGAAACAGTCATCATCATGGACTTCGGCTCCCAGTACTCCCACCTGATCGCACGACGCGTTCGTGAGGCCAACGTTTTCTGCGAGATCGTGCCTCACTCGGCTAAAGGCTCGGTGCTGGACGGCAAAAACGTGGTCGGCATCATCCTCTCCGGCGGACCAAACAGCGTCTACGAGGATGGAGCACCCCTGGCCCCCGGCTGGGTATTTGAATCCCTTGTCCCAATCCTCGGCATTTGCTACGGCATGCAAGCGCTTGCTCACCAGTTGGGCGGCAAAGTGGCCGCCGGCCTCGAGCAAGAGTACGGATACGCCGTAATCCACCGGAATGACCAGAACACAGACCTGCTCGACGGTCTGGATGAGGCGTCGCCTGTATGGATGAGCCACGGTGATCGAATCGAGACGCTCCCGCCGGGCTTCAACTCACTTGCGTACTCCGACAACTCCCCCGTGGCGGCCATCGGAAACGACGCCGGTATCTACGGCATCCAGTTCCATCCCGAAGTAGCGCACACGCCTCAGGGCGCTCAGCTTCTCAGCAACTTCGTCCACAAGATTTGCGGCGCTTCCGGAGATTGGACTCCGGGTCACTTCGTTACGGAAGCGATCGAGCGTATCAAGCAGCAGGTTGGCGACGGCAAAGTCATATGTGCACTGTCCGGTGGGGTGGACTCGGCTGTTGCCGCCGTCCTTCTTCACAGGGCAATCGGCGATAACCTCACCTGCATCTTCGTAAACAACGGTCTACTTCGTCGGGAAGAAGCTGAGCGTGTCCAGACCGTGTTTGGCCGAACACTGGGCCTCAAATTGCGTTACATCGATGCTTCCGAACGATTCCTGTCTGCACTGAAAGGCATCACCGACCCCGAGGAGAAACGCAAGATCATCGGCCGGGAGTTCATTGGTGTATTCGAGGACGAGGCTGATGTGCTTGGCGAGGTGGACTTCCTCGCACAGGGCACGCTCTACCCGGACGTCATAGAGAGCACGAGCGCAGAGACCAAGGCGGCGCACGTAATCAAGTCACACCACAACGTCGGCGGACTCCCGGAGCACATGGACCTGAAGCTGGTCGAACCGCTCCGTTACCTTTTCAAGGACGAGGTCCGTCTCGCCGGTGCCGAACTTGGTATAGCGGAAGAAGTGCTTAATCGGCAACCATTCCCGGGACCGGGTCTCGCCATCAGGGTCATCGGCGATATTACGTTCGAAAAGCTTGAGACCCTCCGTGGCGCTGACTGGATAGTCATGGACGAGATCAAAAACGACAACCTGTACGACCAGCTCTGGCAATCGTTCGCCGTCCTCACGGATACCAAGACGGTGGGAGTGATGGGTGACCGACGGACTTACAGCTACGTCGTGGCCATCCGGGCTGTAACAAGCGAGGATGCCATGACCGCGGACTGGGCGAAGTTGCCGTACGACACCCTGGACCGCATATCAAACCGAATCGTGAACGAGGTTTCACAGGTGAACCGTGCCGTTCTGGACATAACCAGCAAGCCACCGGGCACCATCGAGTGGGAATAATCGGATCCTTATCCCCATTACTTGAGACCCGGAGGATGCCGGGTTGCAAGAGGAACAGGGAATGAAGGTCTTACTGGTCGGCTCTGGCGGGCGTGAACACGCGATGGCCGCCGCACTCAGCAAAAGTCCAAATCTGGATCAACTTCTCATAGCCCCGGGCAACGCAGGCACGTCAGAGATCGGCGAAAACGTCCCGGTCGCGATCGGCGACGTGCCAGGGCTGGTTGCATTGGCGCGGGAACGGTCCGTAGACCTCGTCGTGGTTGGTCCCGAGGCGCCGCTGGCAGACGGGCTTGCCGACGAACTCAACAGGGCGGGGATACCCGTATTTGGCCCTTCCGCCGCCGCTGCTCGCATCGAGTCTTCAAAGAGCTGGGCAAAACGTCTTATGGCGAGACATGGTATCCCGACTGCCGGGTTCGCCACATTCCAGTCAATCCAGGAGTCGATGTCCCACATCGATACGCTGTCTGAAGGCCCGGTCGTCGTGAAAGCCGACGGGCTCGCAGCAGGTAAAGGCGTGATCATCGCCCAATCGCGGCAGGAAGCCTCGGACGCCGTAGCCGAAATGATCCGCGGCCAGATATTCGGCGACGCCGGATCAACCGTGGTTATCGAAGAATGCATGGAGGGCCCAGAGGTCAGCGTATTCGCATTCGTGGACGGTCGAACGGTCTCGAACGAAGTGGCGGCCTGCGACTACAAACGCGCCTATGACGATGATGATGGTCCGAACACCGGTGGTATGGGCGCATACACGCCTCCGGAGTTCTGGACGCCGAAACTGGCGGCCAGGATCAGAGCCGAAGTCCTCGAACCCATCGCCGTGGCGATGGACGAGGAGGGTTCGCCATTCACAGGCATTCTTTACGCCGGATTGATGCTCACCGAGTCCGGTCCACGTGTGATCGAGTTCAACTGCAGGTTTGGCGACCCGGAAGCGCAGGTCGTCCTATCTCGACTTGAAACGGATCTGCTTGATATTGCCCTTGCCGCAGCGAACGGAACGCTTGAACAGGTCGACGTGCAGTGGAACGACCAGGCGGGCGTGTGCATCGTCATGGCGTCCGGCGGATATCCGGGTTCGTACGAGACCGGAAAGCCAATAAGTGGCTTATCAGACGTGTCCACATCAGCAATGGTGTTTCACGCCGGTACGGGTCAAGGTGACGATGGAACCGTCCTGACGACCGGCGGAAGGGTCCTTGATGTCGTGGCCAGTGGGTCTGACATATTTGAGGCGCGGACCAACGCATACGCCGCAGCGCAGTCAATCAGTTTCGACGGCGCTGAGTACCGATCTGACATCGCCTCTCGTGCCGTGGAATCCCCTGCCCCGTGACGCAACACACCGATCGCAAGCTTTTAGTCGTGTGCGATTTTGACGACTCCGCAGCCGAGTGCAACGCAGCACAACTCCTGCTTGCGCAGTTCGCCGGCCCGGAAGCCGAGTCAGTACAGGAAGCGTATCGCTCAGGCTCTCTCCCGTTTCGTGAGTATCAGGAGCAGATGTTCAATACCGTTACTGCACCCGTCGAACAGCTCTCTGAATATGCGGCCGACAACGTGAGACTGAGGTCGGGATTCGCCGAGGCCGTAAAGGCTGCTCGGAGCAAAGGCGGTGAGTTCATGATTGCCTCCGCCGGTGTCGACTTTTACATCGAACCCGTACTTGCGGCATACGAACTTTCCGACGTCCCTGTACTGGCGGTGACAGGCGCACCCGTCAGCCCGGACGGTGCGACGATGTCGTTCCGTTACGATTACCCATCTGACAGAGAATTCTGCCGCGACTGGGCCATCTGCAAATGCCAACCGATCGAAAAGGCGATGTCTGCGGGCGAACACGTGATCTTCATCGGAGACGGGCTACGATCTGACTCCTGCGCAGCCGAAAAGGTCGACACAGTATTCGCCCGATCACGGCTGCTCGAATACTGCAACATCAACGATATCGAGGCGATCGGGTTCGAAGACTTCCATTCGATCGCTGCGCACATCTCAAATCTCGATCTCGGCGGTCCGAACCCGCCCGGCAATTCAACTCCAACAGCACGGACTAACAACCCGACAACGACGAAAGCCTCCGAATGATCCCCCGCTATTCACGGCCGGAAATGACGAAAGTCTGGTCGGACGAAAACATGTACGGCATCTGGCTGGACATTGAGATCGCCGCCAGTCAGGCGTGGACCACGATGGGCGTGGTGCCGCAATCAGACATGGACCTGATTCGCAACGCCACGTTCGACATGGATCTGTACAACAAACATTTCGACGAGACCAAGCACGACGTCGTGTCGTTCACCCGTTCCGTCATGGCGTCCCTGGGAGACGAGAGCCGCTGGATCCACCACGGCCTTACGTCCAACGACGTCAAGGACACCGCCCTAAGCGTCCAGCTCCAACAAGCCATCGATCTCCTGGACACCGATATCGATCTTTTGATGGAAGCGTTGAAGCAGCGTGCTGAGGAGTTCATCAACACCCCGGCGATGGGTCGCTCACACGGGATTCACGCCGAGCCGATGAGCTTTGGCCTCAAGTTCGCTCTGTGGTGGGACGAGATGCGTCGCCACAAGGTGCGTCTCGCTCAGACACGTGAGGCGGTCGGTGTTGGAAAGATATCTGGTCCCGTCGGCACATACGCAAGCGTACCGCCGGAGGTCGAAGAAACTGTCTGCAGCGAGCTTGGCCTTGAACCGGCGCCCGTCTCCAACCAGATTATTCAAAGAGATCGGCACGCCCAGTACGTCCAGACGTTGGCATTGATTGCGGCGTCGCTCGACAAGTTCGCCACCGAGATACGTGCACTACAACGTACCGAGGTACGGGAAGTCGAAGAGCCGTTTGGGACTCCTGGTTTCGTAACCACGGGTTCATCCGCAATGCCGCACAAGCGCAACCCGGAGATCTGCGAGCGCATATGTGGCCTGGCCCGACTGGTCCGGGGTCACACCATCACGGCGCTCGATAACGTTCCGCTCTGGCACGAGCGTGACATCAGCCACTCCTCGGCGGAGCGAATGATCCTCCCCGATTCATCTCTGGCTGTCGATTACATCCTGGAAAGGTTCACAGAGGTGGTCAAAGGCATGCGGGTCTACCCGGAACGCATGATGGTCAACCTGGAGCTGACCCGGGGGCTTCCCTTCTCCCCACGAGTAATGCTGGCGCTGGTCGAATCCGGTATGCAGCGAACCGACGCCTATAAAAAGGTCCAGGGGCTAGCGATGCGCACCTGGGACGAGGGACTGGACTTCCGGCAGCTGCTACGTAACGACTCAGAGGTTACGGACGCCATCGGACAGGAGCACCTGGAGTCCCTATTCGACTACACGCACTTCCTCCGATACGTCGGGCACACGTACAAGCGTCTGGGATTCAATGTCCCGGCGAAGGCCAGTTGAGTCTGTATTGCCTTCAGTAAACGAGACTAATTTCTCCGGTCTAGTCCACCGCGGCAAGGTACGAGATACGTACGACATCGGCGACGGTCGCCTGCTAATGATCGCAACCGACCGCATCTCTGCGTTTGATGTCATCCTGTCTCCTCCCATCCCGGACAAGGGCACCATCCTCGCTCAGATGTCCAAATTCTGGTTCGACCTGACGGCAGACGTGATGGCGAACCACGTGGTCGGCATGGCGGACGATGATGAAGCGCTTGCAGACGTGCCACGCGTCGGCGCTCTCGCTGAGATTCCGGACGACATGCGCCGTCGCTCCATGGTGATCCGCAGGGCGGAGCGCCTGGACATCGAGTGCGTCGTGCGCGGTTACATCACCGGCGCAGGTTGGGCTGAGTACTCGGAACACGGCACGCTCAACAAGCAGGCCCTTCCCGAAGGCATTGTCGAGGCGCAGAAGTTGGACCCTCCCATATTCACGCCCAGCACAAAGGCGGAAGAGGGCCACGACATGCCCATGACACCGTCCGAGGTTGTGGATCTGGTCGGCAAAGAGATGGCTACGAAGCTTGAAGAAGCGACCGTACGAATCTACCGGGTCGCGCAGGAATTCGCCGCCGGTCGGGGCATGATCATCGCCGATACCAAGATGGAGTTCGGGATAATCGATGGCGAATTGATACTGATTGATGAGCTGTTCACAGCGGACTCAAGCCGCTTCTGGGCGAAAGACACTTATAAACCCGGGGTTTCTCCCGCAGCCTTTGACAAGCAATTCGTGAGAAACTGG
This sequence comes from Chloroflexota bacterium, assembly GCA_018650185.1. Taxonomy (GTDB): domain Bacteria; phylum Chloroflexota; class Dehalococcoidia; order Lucifugimonadales; family Lucifugimonadaceae. Next base: position 25,356 of record JABIGL010000057.1, on the reverse strand, counting down.
CTGCTCGAAAGTGGATGGGACCGTGAACCACCGGCCCCGGATCTGCCTGACGACATTGTTCGTAAAACACGAGATAGATACGTTCAGGCCTACGAGCGCCTGACCGGAGAAACATTCGTCGCCTGATTCCACGCGTTGTGGTGATCAAGACGTAAACAGAGGGATAAATGCCAGACCGAATCGCGAGCACAAGGCCGGAAAACCGACGAGGCATGTCACGCGGAGAGCGTCGTGCGGAGCGACGCGGTAAGTCGGACGCCCGGAAACGCAGAAAGCGCTACATCTACACCGGGATAGCGGGAGCGATCGCACTGCTGTTCATTGGTAGCCTGCTGGTTCCCGGCGGCTCCGGTCGTCAGACCAGTGACAACAACAACCTGAACACCGGTGGCCCGCTAGAAATCATGGACGACCAGGGTCGATCTCACGTCACACCCGGAGAACCTGCGGGTCCTTTCCTGACGCAACCGGCCGCGTCTGGACCGCACTGGATCACGAACCCGTCAGATATCGTTCCGACCGGTTCCCCCGCACGCTGGGGTGCTTACGCGGCACCGCTCCCCGACGAGGTCCAGATTCACAACCTTGAGCACGGCGGCATCATCCTTAACTACAACTGTTCCGAAGGGTGTGCTGAACTCGTTGACCAGCTTCAATCCTTGATCCCCGGCCAGGGTGCCCAATTCATACTTGCACCCTACCCAAATATGGAAAGCCGGATCGCCATCACTTCATGGCGGCACCAGGACAAGATGGACGAGTTCGATGCCGACAGGCTGAACGAGTTCATTGACGCTTACCTGGACCGTGCGCCGGAGAGTGTGCAGGGAAACCTTTTCTAATGTTTCTCGCTACGGTAAGGGTCACGCTCAAGCCAACCGTTAACGATCCTCAAGGAATCACCATTGCGCGCGCACTGGCGACGCTCGGTTTTGATTCCGTTGAAGGTGTCAGGGCAGGAAAGTTGATCGAGATCACGTTGGACGAGTCTGAACGCGACGCGGCCGAGAAACACGTGACCGAGATGTGCGAAAAGCTGCTGGCGAACCCGGTCATCGAGCGCTACAGCTTCGAACTGCAGGCAGGCTAGGCAGGCTCGCCTGCACCTCATCCTGGCGGGGCTATTGATTACGCGAGAGGGTGTTGGCATCACCGCGCAGGGGCGTTGCTTGCCCCGCCCATTCCCGAGCAGTGTTGAAAAAGAGCGTTGTAGGGGCGTACGACAATACGCCCTATCGACCCTGAGCCTATTCCCTAAAGCGCACCCTTGGTGCTGGGGATCGTGTCCGGGTTGCGCTGGTCTAACGTGACCGCATCACGTAGCGACCGCCCGAACGCCTTGAACGCAGACTCGATGATGTGGTGCTCGTTCGTCCCTGTTTCGACACGCAGGTGGATATTGAACCTGCCCTCTGCCGAGGCCGACTCAAAAAAGTGGCGCGCCAGGTCCGTCGGGAACTCGCCGATGTTGTTGTTAGACCCCATGTCCACAACCGCGTATCCGCGACCACTCAGGTCGATGGCACACATCGTCAACGCCTCGTCCAGCGGCACAAACGCGTGCCCCATTCGCACGATGCCCCGGCGCTCGCCAAGAGCCTTGTCGATGCAACGTCCCAGCACAATCGCTGTGTCCTCTGCGATGTGGTGTGGTCCGGACTCCGTATCTCCGGAAGCACTGACCGAGAGATCGATCGACCCGTGACGCGCCAGTGCGTCCAGCATGTGGTTCATGAAACCGTTCGGCGTGTTGATCTCTGTACGACCTGTGCCGTCCAGGTTCACCGTGATTGCGATATCGCTCTCACCGGTCTTGCGTTCAATTGTCGCCGTACGCGTGCTGTCCGCAGTCATTTCGTAAGTCTTTCGGATAAGGACGTCGCTAGCGCGACGATGAAATTCAATAGTCGGTTCAGGATGCTCGAACGTGCAAGCGAAGCACGATCCCCTTTATTGGGAATGCAGCGCCTAGACGATCTCCGACAGCACTTCCAGAACACGGGTCGTCTCGTCCGGTGTCCCCGTGCTAATCCTCAGGTCATGGGTTAGACGTGGGTCAGAGAACGGCCTCACGAAGACGCCTTTTTTGACCAGGGTCTCGTAGAGATCGGATGCCAGGAAATCGTCGAATCGGGTCAACAAGAAGTTGGCGTGTGACGGCACATAAGAGACTTTGTCCATCTCATCGAACGCCAACTCCATCCGCTTCCGCTGTTCCAGCAAAACCGCGACCTTGCCGAGCAACTTGTCCCGGTGTTCCATCGTCGCAAGCAACGCAGCCTCGGCGGCGATATTCACGTTGTACGGGTTCTTGATGTCCACCAGCCGGGAGATGATCTCCGGGTGGGCGATCATGTACCCGACACGCAGACCGGCAATACCGGCCCACTTGCTGAACGAACGAAGAACCACGAGGTTTTCGAACTCCGGAATCAGGTGGGATACCGTCTGTCCCGAGAACTCGTAGTAGGTCTCGTCCACGACTATCACCATGCCCAGCTTGAGCAACTCCCGGGTCTGCTCTTCGGTCAGGATGTTGCCCGTCGGATTGTTTGGGGATGCCAGGAATACGATCTTGGTCCGGTCATCGTCCTCACGCGCAACGGCCTCAACATCCACCTCAAACGCTTCATCACGCTGTATGGACACGACCTCTGCATCAGCTACCCGGGCACAGAAGTGATACATCCCGAATGTTGGTTTGCAGTCGAGCACCCGATCGCCCGGCGCGACGAACAGCCGCATAAGGAGATCGATCATCTCGTCCGCGCCCGCCCCTGCCAGAATCTGCTCTGTCGGGTGGCCGGTGTATTCGGAAAGCGACGCACGTATCTTGACCTGGTTGGGGTCCGGGTAAAGGTGCAGCGGAAGGTCCGTTAACGATGCTGCGATATCCGGGTCCGCCCCAAACGGGTTTTCGTTCTGGTTTACGCGAATGATCATGTCCGGCGATAAACCGGCCTTTGCCGCCATCTCATCTGGAGACACCGCCGTGGCGTAGGTCTCCGGCGTTACGAGGTGCGGCCTCATGAGTCGTTCTATCTGGCTCTGTGACAAACGTGTTTCCGTATCGGTCTGATGGTTGAATTTGCGGTTCGAAGTCCGTATTCCGCCCGTAAACGGGATTAGACCACAGGTCAGCGGCCCGGGCTACTCCCCGATAAGTCGTTTCATTCGCAGTTCTGCGGCGTTTGCATGACCATGAAGGTCCTCGGTGCGAGCCAGGATTGACGCCTGTTTCGCGATGGCCATAAAGCCTTCGGCATCAAGGTCCACCACCGGCGTGAATCGTAGGAAGTGCCTGACATTCAGTGCGGACGCGAATCTTGCCGTGCCGCCGGTGGGCATCACGTGGCTCGGGCCGGCAACGTAATCGCCCATCACTTCCGCTGAGTATTCCCCGGAGAACAGGCCACCGGCGTTTCGTACAAGAGATATATAGGGAGCAGGGTCTGAAATCGCCAGACAGAGGTGTTCAGGCGCAACGGCGTTTGCTACCGCAATCGCTTCTTCTACCGAATCCACGATTACGGATACACCGTTCACTTCGACCGCCTGTCCCGCTATCGCCTTTCTCGGAAGTTCGGCAAGCTGTCGGCCCAGCGCTTCCTCAACGCCGTTCGCAACGTCTTCAGACGTGCTGACGAGGATCGGGCGTGCCCGCACGTCGTGTTCCGCCTGCGCGAGAAGATCGCTGGCGCAGAACTCCGGGTCCGATGTTTCGTTGGCGACTACCAGCGTCTCGGTCGGACCGTACAAACCGTCGATTCCAACGTGGCCGAAAAGTTGACGCTTTGCCGCCGTCACCCAGACGTTGCCCGGGCCAACAATCAGGTCCACCGCAGGGACTGTCTCTGTGCCGTAAGCGAACGCGCCAATCGCCTGCGCTCCGCCGATCTTAAATACGCGGTCGGCACCGGCTATCGCCGCCGCCGCCAGCACAGCCGGGTGCGGCAGCGAGTCGCCTACAGCCGGGGTCGCCAGGAATACCTCTTCAACACCGGCTACACGAGCAGGCACGACCGTCATGATTACGGTCGAGGCGAGCGGGGCGGTACCGCCGGGAACGTATGCCCCGACCCGTCCCACCGGCGTTACGAGCTCGCCGTAGTGGCGTTCCTCATCGTGCCAGCTTTGCGGTCGAGCTGCTTCCTGGAACGCTCTAACGCGCTCAGCGGCGGTCTCCAGCGCTTCACGTACATCAGTGGAAAGAGAAGCGAGGGCTGCGTCTATCTCGCTTCGCGGAACTTCCAGAAAACCGAGAGGCTCGCCGTCCAACTCCGAAGAGATTCGCTTTACGGCCGTGTCGCCATTCTCACGAACGTCCGCCAGGATTCGGGAAGCTACGCCATCCGCCTCCGCATCGCCCGGTTGTGGTCCCCCGAGCAACTCGAGTGCGTCGGACAACCCCGTTACCCGTTTCATCCCCGCGTGCCGTTCGGATCGAGTGGTCGGCCCAGCTTTTTACGCAGTTCTGCATATGCACGGCACGGTGTCTCAAATACGTACGCCGGATCGTTAACAGTGATCCCGCTCGCGCCGAGTGTGCGCATGTAGTCGATGGCCTCGATTAGCTCGGTCTTCGGAACGACAACCTGGACGGAGAACCATGTGCCGCCAGACTTGCTGAACACCGGCGCTACCGTCGGACCCTGGAGTCCGGAGTAACGTGGTTCAGAGTTGACCCTTGTCGCTACCGCTTCCGCGGATTCGCCTTCGATGTTTGCGACCACCCACTGGAATTCCTGCGCAGCGACCCGCGATTCGAGTCGCTCAAGAATGTGCCTCACCGACTCCAGTCCGGCGTCGTCACGATTCAGGGAAGCCAGGTTTCCGATCAGCACCGCGGACGATGTCAGAATTGGCGCATCATCCAACCTTCGAAGTCGATTCTGCCGGAGGGTTGTCCCACTGGCCGTTATGTCGGCGATCATGTCGGCGTCACCGATCTCCGGTCTCGCCTCCAGCCCGCCTTTAGCTTCCACAGCCTCGAATTTGATGCCGTGCTTTGCCAGATAACCCCCGACCAGCCTCGGGTATTTGGTGGCGATCCTGAGGACACGACCGGTCTTCTCGATCTCCGCCGCCTTGCCCGCCAGCCCGGTAACGGTCGTGACGTTGGTCCACTCATCCGGGACGGCAAGGACGAGATCAGAACCGCCAAACTTGAGGTCCGGGATGAGGACGGTTGCGTCGCCGTCCTGATCGTGGACCTCTTCAAACTGGTCCAGACCAACTATCCCGATATCGGCCACTGCACGGTCAATAAGCCCGGTGATGTCGGAAGCGCGCTGAAAGAGCGCCTCGACGCCGTTAACCGACGGAATGCGCGCTGTGTATGTACGGCTACTTGAACGGTTTACGCGCAGTCCAGCGTCGCGAAGCAGTTCTGTAGCGGAATTTGCTAGTGCGCCTTCAGAGGGAAGCGCTATTCGAAGATCTGGCACTTGAGATACGTGTACCGGGGAGTTGGTGACGGCGGAACAGACGCCGTTCGCCAAATGGCGACGAGATATTGTAAGCGGTGTTCACCCGTGTACGGCATCGGCATATTCATCGAACTTATGTAAACACTAGCGGCGCGTAACCAGATTTCTACTGCTGTCGCTCGGCACCACATCCTGCCCTACCTACCGGATGACGCCTTCAGTAGTTCATCCCGAATCGCCTCGGCGACGATCTCGATTTCGCCATCCTGGAGGTTGATCGGGTCCATGTAGATCTCGCCCATAAACCCCAACGGGCTCAGGTAAACGCGTGGAGAACGCGCCATCAACCTGCGGTGAATCTCCTCACCATCAGGCCCGCGCCAATCACGCTCGAAGTAGATCACGGCATGCGGGATGGGGTGATCCTTGTCGTCATGCTCCACCTGCGCCCTGATTCCCGGGATCTCGGTGATCTGATCCACCACCATCTCGCACTCACGTCGGAATCGCTGCGTCTCAGCGTCCTGATCCTCTGCAACAAAAGCCTCCACCGCAGCGACAAGTCCGACAATCTCTTCCTTGGACACCTTCATGGGACGACCGATGGCCTGGTTTGGCGCTGCGTTCAGACGGGCAGCTTCGATCAAATCTTTTCGCCCAATCAGAATTCCCGTACTTTGGGGACCGCGCATACCTTTCCCGCCACTGAAGCTGACGATGTCTGCGCCTTCGTCCAGGTACCGCTTCAGATTTTCACGAGGCGGCAGCATCGAGGCCGCATCGCAGATAACCGGGATGTTGTGCTTGCGCCCTATCTCTGCGAGCACCGGTAGCGGGATGTCCCCTGCCCCGGTAAACGGGGAAACAAGGTGAATGATCCCGGCGGTATTCGGCCCGATCGCTGCTTCGACCTCTTCCGGGTAACAGTGACGGCCCTTGCCTACCTCGACGAATTTCGCTCCGGTCATCAGGTACGCGTGGTCGTAGTGAAAGCGGTGCTGCCGCTGGATAATCAGCTCGTTCGGGAACCAGTCGGCTATAGGAAGGCTCTGGATGCGAGCAACATCGGTTCCCGTCAGGACTGCGGCTGATTGCAGCACCAGTCCTCCAGCCGCCCCGCTTGTAACGAACGCTGCCTCTACGCCGATGGCCTCAGCGATCATCTCCCCGGCCTTTATCAGCAGCTCGTCGATGTTCAGGAACACACCGGACGACTCTTCGATGGCATCAATTACCTCGGGTCGCATACGTGAGCCCGAGTGTTTCGTGTTCGTACCACCGGCGTTGATGACGGGCGTCAACCCCATGCGCTGGAAAACTGATCCGCCGGTCACGTCACTCATCATTAGTCTCCAAGCTGTAGTTCGATCCCACATCGAGCCGACCTAATGCCACATCAACTTTCGTGATCGGCGGATTGTATCGGCACGCAGCCCCAATATCACCCGAACGCGAAAACAAATGCCGAGAGTGTGAAGTTCAGAAGGACCCCGATAGCGATTATTCCGACCACCGGACCGTAATCTTTAAAGGCAAGCGTCGACTTTAGTCCGACGGCTATGGCGACCACGATCCAGATAGTGGCCAGGGCGAATATGAGCTCGCCGATTCCCGGCACTATCCCGAGCGCTCGGAACAGCCCTGCGCCGTAGGCGATTCCGACCACGCGCATCATATTCGGACGTGACGCCTCTGCGTGGATCGAGTCGAAAATATAGCTGCGCATGAACCAGGCAACGTGCGAGTAGATCAGCCAACCCGCCACCGTCAGAAATGCGTTCTGAATCGCTAGAGTCGGGTCATCGATACTGCCGATACCCGCCGCTACTGCGGCAGCGGCAACAAGCACGTAGACCTGGGCCGTTCCCGTCGGATCTTCCTGGATATCCCGAAATGTTCGCCTGTTCAGCAGCGCAGCGTTGACTACGCGGCTGGTGAAATCCCTTGGAGCCTCTGGTGGCTCCGGATCGAACGTGTCAAACCCGGGATCGTAGGTCATCCAGCTCCGAAACCGAACACCCGCGCCGCGGTACGCCCCATCACTTCCTCTGCGTCCTCGCCGCCGGACAAGGCCGGGTGGCTCCTGATCGCATCCAGTGCATTGTGATAGCCCTCACGTCCAGCGCTAGGTGGGAAGTCACTTCCCCACATCAGCCGCTTCGGACCAAAGGCCTCGAGCGCCATCTCTACAAACGGTGGAACGTTCTCGATGCGGTAGTCCGGGCTAAGAATCTCGGGCCTGTCTGCGATCTCACCGAGTCCGTGAAGCTTCATGGTCGTGTTCGGCAACTCGGCCAGCTTTAGCAGCCTCTTAAATTTCTCATAGGGAGGCTTGTGACCGTGCCCTGCATTTCCGAAATGCTCGATCACGACCTGTGTATCCGGGACCGTTGCAATAAGTTCCCTGTACCCGTCCGTTAGGAAGCCCTCAAACGTACCCTGTGCGCTAACTGCAACGCCAAGTCTGCCCGCAGCTTCCCATAACTCGAGCTGTTGAGCGGCCCCATCGTCATCGGTGTACAGGCGCACACCTCCAGCCCCGCGCTCGGCTTCGTATGTCAGCGCACCGACCTGGTCATCGCCGTTTGGGTCGATCTGCACCGCAGCCCGGAATCGACCCGGGAATCGGTCGCAGCACTCGAATAGGTAGTCGGCGTTGTACGTGCCCCGGTGCTGAAGCAGCAGGGCGTGATCCACTTCATCCATGTCCATGACATGCGCCAGAGTTTCGACCGGTTCGAACCAGTTGTGACTGGCGTGGCAGTGGGTGTCTACGATCATCATTAGGTAGCGATCTCCAACAGACCAATATTAGATGGCAGTACGCTGAACAGAACTATAACGCCCATAATTATGACGAAGGAGTAACCGGTCATTCTGCCAAATAGATTGGGTTTAATAATTGTTTCATTTGGAATTTTAGGGCCTCCAAATTTCTGCCATATAAAATCAGGAGTTGTCCATGGATTTTCTTTAAATCCTGCGGGGTCCCATAAGTTTTCTAGTACTGTTCATTTGGAAGATTCAGCATCAGATTCCGCTGTCATACCCACCGAATCTGCCCATTCCGATATCAGGTCGCTTCCGTATTTGAGTCTGTCCTCCGTATATTGGCGCACATCCGGATCGGAAATGTCGAGGCCCGAAACAAATTCATTGAATTGTTCGTGAGTGTTATCGATCCATCTTTTAATTTTTGAATATCGCACATATTCAGCAAGACTACTCCCGATCTGGGAAGTTCCCGAAAAAATAAGCAATAAGGCAAACCCCCCGATAAGCCATCGTGAAATGCTATCTACAGGTGAGATAAATCGATCCAAGAATCTGTCATCCGGTGAAATCGATTTAGGCACATCAGACGACTCTTGGAGGGATATATTTCCATCGATCAATTGGCGAGGATCGACTGCAATCTCAGGTAAATCGATTGCACTGCTCTCAATGATCAATGGGGTCACAAAAACGGAAACGGTAGCTTCCTCTCGTTTTTTCCATTGCCCAGGTTTTATTGAGATTTTTGATTCAGATAACTGTTCAATTTCCAAGTTCGGTTGATTTAGGACGATGTCGAATTTAACAATAACCAACCCATGCGGGACTGTGATAACTAACCGATCATCAATTAAATCAGACCTACCTCCAGATCCAATTATAGTTCTATCTCCAGTGTTAACTATGGAAACACGGATATTCCATAGCGTGTCTACCGGATCACCGAAATACAAATAACTAGCGGCCAATCCTTCTACAGAAGGAATTTCGGCCAAATCCACCGCCGATTCTTGAGTAATTGTGATTTCCCTAGTGTCGTCCGGTTCGGTTAACAAAACGGGCACCGCCACGATTAGTAGTCCCACTAGACCAAACACGACGGTAGCGACGTTTGTGTACCTATCCAACAACATCTCTGCACCCACTCAGCGTAAAATCTGCCTTTAGGAAAACTAGGTTGCGATCTCCATCCCTGACAGTCCCACGCCGGAACCCTCTGCCAGGACGAGGTCATCGATCTCTTTTTTGAGTCCGGACGGCAGGTCCCAGTCGCCGCCCATATCTTCGATAATCTCGGCGGGTTTCTTTGCTCCGGCAAGTGCGACGCTAACCGTCGGGTTGTCCAGAACCCACGCGATGGCGAGTTGTGCGATTGTCTTGCCGTGATCGGCGGCGATGCCTTTGAGTTTTTCGACCACCGCTACGTTCGTCGCCTGGTGCTCCAATCCCCAGTTCTGGACCCCAAAGTTGTCACGCCGGGCGCGCCAGTCGTCATCGCCGAAGCTCTGGTCAGGGGTCCATGAACCCGTCAGAAGTCCGTGAGCCATCGAGCCGTATGCCATGATCCCCATACCCTTCGACTTCACGAATGGCATGACATCGGCCTCAGACCTCCGATCGAAGATGTGATACCCGATCTGCTCAGTAATGATTGGGCTGGTCTGGAGTGACTCTTCCATCATCGGGACTGAGAAGTTGGACACCCCGGTGTGCCTGATCTTGCCCGCCTTTTTTGCCTCCTCCAGGACCCCCATAGGGTCGGAGAACGGCCGGCCTTTGTCGGGCCAGTGGATCAAAAAGACGTCGATGTAATCGGTCTGGAGCCGCTTCAGGCTGGCGTCTATCGACGCACGCAGCAGGTCCGGATCGGAGTCAGCGACTGTGGCGGCGCGTCGGTCCGCGCTGTCTTGCTTCCACTCACGGGCGCCCTTTGTTACAAGAACAATGTCTTCCCGTTTGAGGTCCTTGATGGCCTTGCCCATCAGCGTTTCGCCGTAGCCCCATCCGTAGACAGCTGCGGTGTCGTAAAGGGTGATACCGCCATCGAAGGCCGCGTGTACGGCCGCTATCGCCTCGTCATCGTCCAGGTCTCCGTACTGGCCGCGCCCCATGGGCCATCCACCGAATCCGATCGCCGAGGTCTCGAGGCCAGAGTCGCCAAATTGCCTGGTACGCATTGTCATTCCTTTAGCTGAGGATGCATGAATTGTGGTTGGTGATTTGAAATGTTGTGGCGCATTGTAGAGCCGTATTGAAGTGGTGACAGCCACGATTATTCGGCATGCGACCTCAACCCCCTCCTACCGGGAAAGGGGGCGACTTACCCACGACTTACCGCTCCATGCGCGTCAATCCCAGTCACCGGCCCCGCACCCGTGTACGCCACCGCCTTGATCGTCACAGAGAGAGACTCCCCCGCCCCAAAATGGCGTGCCGTCTGATTCTCTATCGCTCCCGCAAGCCCGACGTTCGACATCGAAGTACACGGCTCCAGCCCGACGTTGTAGCAGCGTCCGTACCACGGGTAGCCCCATCCGCCGCCAAGGTTTCGCCAGTACCAGAGGTACGGAAACACATCAGCCGGGAACCGAAGCCCGAAGCCAACTCCGGTTTCCTCGTTCGTAACTGCATACCAACCCTCTGGCATCTCCGTCATGTACGCCATATCCAGAGATCGGTCCTCCATGGGTGGCATACGGGTGAAATCGATCAACGAGCCGTCCTTGGCCGGGACGTTCGGCCACGGGCCACGGTGATCGGTCACAAGCTTCGAGGATTCGTCCGTCGACTCCTGATCAGTCAACACGGTGCACGCCGGAACATCCAATCGGCATTTATCGGACAGAAATGGCGCCCCGATGGCGAGATGCTCCAGCCAGACTGCATCCGCTTCCACCTGGCCTTCATTGGTCACCGTCTCGTCCAGCGTCAGTACAGCGCTCCCGGTCTCCAATGAGAGCGTCTTTTTGACAGCAAACGGCGTCCTGTATCCACGCGCACTGAAGGTCACGCTTACGCGCTCTGGAGCATCCTCATCGATACGCACATCCCAGGGCATGGTGCTCATTTCGGCGTGCAACCCGAGTTCGGCCCCGGCGACGGTAGATGGGTAACCGCCATGCGGCACAACCGTTTGCCAACCGCCTTCATAAACGTCCAGCCAGTTGTTCTCGGCACCGCCGGTCGTCGGGATGAACTTCTGTGGGTCCCGGACGCCCCATGGTGTTCTCCACATAAAGTCCGTGTCCGACGGCTTGTGGACGATGCTGTATATATCTGCGCCCTTATCGGCCAGCACGATCACCCGCAGCAACTCGTTCTCAAGCACAACAGTCCTGAGTCCGCGGTAAGTCCAGGCGCTGGAAATCCGGCAGCCGTAGGTCCGTTCACCTTCGTAGTGCATCTTTAGCGCCCTTCAAATGCGTCGTAATGATCAGGCGTCAGGTGACACCAGAATGCGGAACACGTCCTTGGAATCAGCGGCCATACGCTCGAATCCGTCCGGGATGACGCGATCAAGAGATATGCGGTCTGATACCAGATCTCCTAGCCGGATTTTGCCGTCAGCCACCAACTTCACCACCGCACGCATATCTCCGGTCCCTGCGGCGATGCTGCCGATTACGTTTAGCTCTTTGAATACCACCGCGTTGAAGTCAACCTCAGGCCTGGCGGAATATATTCCTACCAGTACAACCGTTCCCGCTCGCCTCACCCAGTCGAACGCGTTTACCGGGGTACTCGTAGCGCCTGAAGTCTCAACAACTATGTCCGGTCCTATGCCGTCGGTTAACTCAGCCAGTTTTTCACCGACATCGCCCTGTCCCGCGTCAACGACCTCGTCGGCGCCGAGTCGGGTGGCCATCTGGAGGCTGCTTGGCCTTACGTCTACGGCGTAGACGTTCGCACCGGCCGCCTTGAACGCTTGCAGGGTTAGAGCACCGACCGTGCCGATCCCGATAACCGCCACACTGTCACCGGGCCGCACCCCGGATCGTCGGACGGCGTGCAACGCAACGGGGGCCGGTTCGAGTAGCGGCGCTTCGTCGTCTTTCACGGTGTCGGGCAGCTTTATCAGGTGGTCAGCGGGCCACACCATGAACTCCTGAAGACCGCCATCCCGCCCTAACCCGGCGACTTCCATATTTGGGCACGTCGCCTGTGATCCGGACTGGCACCAGTAACATGTGCCGCAGGTAAGAACGTTGTCCACCACAACCCGGTCTCCGATGGATAGCCCCGAGGGGTCGTCGCCAATCTCGACCACCTCTCCAGTGACCTCGTGGCCGAGCACCGTGGGAACCGAGGTGATAAAGGTTGGCCCGTACTTCCATTCCTCGATATCGGTGGCGCAAATAGAGGTGTTGGTCACCCGTATCTTCGCCTCACCCGGCCCAATTTCGGGCTCAGGAACCTGCTCCAAACGGATATCGTTTCTGCCGTGGTAGACGAGTGCGCGCATCTTGACCTGTTCGTGAAATTAACGCGGATGTAAAGGGGGCGCATTCTTTCACGACGACCTATGGGCGGCAACCGACATCAGCTGCATCCGGTGCTAGGATTTCGCAAACTGTTTCCACACGACACCAGCAGGAGCAACGCGTGAGCGACGATACAGTCAAGATCCTGTTCGACACCGATATCGGTTCAGATATCGATGACGCGGTCGCCCTCGCCTACCTGTTGGCGCAGCCACGCGCCGAGATCCTCGGAATCACCACCGTGTCCGGACAGCCAGTCGAACGGGCAAAACTTGCGAGCGCCATCTGCAAGACCGCCGGCCAGGACATTCGGATAGTGCCCGGATCAGAGGATCGGCTGGACGGTGCAACAAGGCAGCCAAACGTTCCTCAAGCCTCGGTACTACCCGACTGGCCGCACGAAACCGAGTTCGGCGATGACGATGCGATCGAGTTCATGGCGGACACGATTCGCGCACAGCCGAACGAGGTTGTCCTGCTGGCGGTTGGCCCGATGACCAATGTTGCAAAGCTGTTCACATTGCACCCGGACGTGCCAGGACTGTTGAGGTCGCTACGGTTGATGCTTGGACGCTTCATCGACCCGTACAACAGCACGCCATCCGCCGAGTGGAACGCTCACTGCGATCCGGCGGCGGCGGGCATCGTGTACTCGACCTCAGCGCCCGGTCACACCTCCTTGGGTCTCGATGTAACTACCAAGGTGACGATGAATTCGGACGAGGTCGCAGAGCACTTCAAGCACCCGCTGCTCCAGCCGGTATACGAGATGTCCAAGGTCTGGTTCGACGAGCGGGAGATCCTGAATTTCCACGATCCCCTCGCAGCCGTAACGCTGTTTGATGAGACAGTGTGTGAGTACGAGAACGGTACGTCCGTGGTCACCCGGGCAGATGACCGGGATGATGGCATCACCGACTGGAGCCCTGAACCACTCGGCCCGCACCGGATAGGCGTGACGGTCAACCCGAAACGGTTCTTCGAGTCCTACTTCAGCGTTTTTCAGTAACCGACATCTACCGAAACCAGCGATGATTCCCTCCCCAGCGGGAGAGGGTTAGGGTGAGGGAGAAGTTTCACCTACAAGCGCCCTTGCTGCACGATCACTGTCGAGTACAACCGCAAGACGAAACGAAGGAAACAATGTCACTAGAAAACCTGACGATCACCGGCATCGAGATGGTGTGGTTTGAGCACACTCTTGAGAACGTTGGCACCGACTACAACACCTTCAACATGGTGTACGAAGCCGGTGCGCGGAAGCAGTCAACGGAAGGCATTCTTCGAATCCACACCTCGGAAGGCGTCGTTGGCGAGCACGTCGGGTTACGCGGTCCCACTGCCGAACAGATCAAGATGCTCACCGGCTACCTGATCGGCAAGAACCCGCTCGAACGCGAAAAGATCTACCAGGATTCCAAGCGTGGGTTGAGGCACTTCGACATGACCGGCACAGGGCCGGTAGATATAGCACTCTGGGACATCGCCGGGAAGCTGTTCGACGCACCGCTCTACCGGATGCTCGGCGGCACCCGAAAGCCTCTGCCCGCCTACGCCAGCACCCTGCACGGTGACGAGGCCGGTGGTTTGGGTTCACCGGAGCAATTCGCAGACTTCGCCCAGCAGTGCGGCGATATGGGCTACAAGGCATTCAAGATCCACGGTTGGGGCGATGGCCCGATCTCCCGTGAGGTCGCTAACGTTCTCGGAGTTCGAGACCGCGTCGGCCCGGACATGGCCCTCATGATCGACCCGGCATGCGAGTACGAGAACTTCGCCGAGACCCTGGCGGTCGGTCACGCCTGTGATGAAGCCAAGTTCTTCTGGTTAGAAGACCCGTACAAAGACGGCGGCGTGTCGCAGTTCGCCCACCGTAAGCTGCGTCAGATGATCAAGACGCCAATCCTGCAAACGGAACACATCCGACTTCTAGAGCAACACGTCGATTTCATCGTGGCGGACGCAACCGACTTCGTCCGAGCCGGGGCACACGAAGACGGCGGCGTGACGGGGACAATGAAAATCGCCGCAGCATCCGAGGGCTTCGGGCTAGACGTGGAGCTGCACGGACCCGGACCGGTACACCGTCACATCATGTCGGCGATCCGCAACACCAACTGGTATGAACTGGGGCTGATCCACCCGTTGGTACGCAGCACCAAATCACCGGTCTACACGAACTACAACGATGACCTGGACGCCATCGATTCAGACGGCAACGTGTTCGCACCTGAGGGACCCGGCATCGGTGTCGAGATCGACTGGGACTTCGTGCGAGCTAACCAGGTGGACCGCGCCGTTTGGGGGAACGTGCCGGATCCGGTGCCAAGCTACGTAGCGCCACCCGTCTACACGCCGCCGGCTCCGGTAGTGATTGATTCGACGGGGGACGGGGTGGACGAGGCGGAGTAATTTCGCCAAACCTGTATCAGCTATACAACGTTCTGGATTCCCGTCTTCACGGGAATGACGTAAGAATTTAAAGGCGTGGCTACGCCCTACCCGTCATTCCCGAGTAGTCGGGAATCCAGATTTAGCCATATCGGTTCCTTCCGCCCTATTTAACACTGCCTCCAAGCGGTGCCACCGGAGCTCCGGCTTCCACGAACTGGCCGTACTCTCGACCCAGCTTGATCTCGCCGTCTTCCATCAGGACCTCTCCGCGGAGCAGCGTCATCGTGATCGCACCCTTGAGTTCCATACCCTCGTAAGGCGTGAATCCGGCCTTACCGAGCATGTTCGATTCGGAGATCGTGTGCATCCGCTCTGGATCCACGAGCGCCAGGTCTGCGTCTGAGCCGACCTGAATTGTTCCTTTTTGCGGGTACAACCCAAAGATCCTTGCCGGGTTCTCCGCCATCACACGTGCGAACCAGCGCGGGCCGAGGCCATGTTCCTCTACACCCTTCGAGTACACGATCGGGGCGATCGTCTCGATGCTTGGCGCACCAAACGGCACCGGCAATTCTGTTCCGGGCATAAAGAACACGTTGTCAGCGCCCTTCATCTTGTCCTCGTACGGGTGCGGCGAATGGTCGCTGGCCACGCACGAAATGTAACCGTCGGTTAGCCCCTCCCATAGAGCGTCGTGGTCTCCACCGTCCCGGTATCGCAATGGCGGCCCGATCTTGAGCAACGGGCCCCACTTCTCGTGGTCCTCGGCTGCCAGTAGCAGGTATTGCGGACATGTCTCGGTCCAGATCGGCAAACCCTCCGCCTGCGCCTTCTTTACGCGTTCCAGACCGAGTCGTGTGCTGAGGTGGACGATGTAAAGCGGGCTTCCGGTCATCTTTGCCAGCGCTATCGCCCGGTTGATAGCCTCCTCTTCGACCCACGGCGGGGCCACATCCGGGAAGTCGCTCGGTGCGACCCGTCCTTCGTCCCGAAAACGCTTCTCAAGATGGTCGATCACGTCGCCGTTCTCGCAATGAAGCTGCGTTACGCCGCCGTTGTTGCCGATCAGATTCATGGCGTTGATGATGAATTCATCGTCCACCATCGTCCGAGGCCGTCGGCTCTTGTAGGTCATGAACGCCTTGAAAGACCGGACGCCCATGTCCATCGCTGCCGGTATGCCTTCGAACACGTAGGGATCCGCACCGAGCATCAGGTGGAGGCCCATATCGATCACCGAACCGGCGTTGATCTCGCCCGTGATTCGTGTTGCGGCAGCGGGTAACCCTTCCTTGTTGACGTGATCCGGTTCACCGAACGGGATGATCGTGGTCAACCCGGACTTTGCCGCCATCTGACCGGCAAGCTCGAAATCTTCCCAGCCACGGAAATGGGCGTGTCCGTCTATCGGCCCCGGGAGAACGTAACGCCCCGTGGCATCGATTTGACGGTCCGACTCGGGCATGGAGTCAGGTGATCCGATCGCCACAACCTTGCCGTTTTTGATGGCTATCGACGCCTCAACTTCGGACGTGGCGGTGACGACGAGGCCACCCGAAACAACCGTATCGACCTTCTGATCTACCACTGTGAGTTTCTCCCGTTATTAGTTGATTTAATGTTGTCTTTAGCCTGTATTTATTCGTGAGAAGGTCCGAACTCGAAGTTCTTCATGAGATGGACCCACTGGGAGCGAGTGATCTCCGCACGCCGGTCTCTACGACGCTTGCTGCTCTCCCACTCTTCGTCCGAAATGTGATCCGGCCGACCGGTCCATACGCGCGTCGCCTCCCAATGGGACGGCGAGTGATAACCGGTTAGCAGGGTGACTTCCAGAGGGTACTGGGAGCCCACCGTTTTCCAGAGGCCAAGAATCCGGGCGTCCTGTTGTTCAATCCGCGGCCAGACGCCGTTCTCCGACATCTCCACGACCTCTGCCAGGTCATCGGGGTCGATCTGGAATCTGCGATATCCAAAGAATTCACGGTGATGCTCGTCGGGTGCCGTCGCCAGTGGGCGTTCGGCCACCGGGCTCAGCAGTCGCACGGTCTCAGATTCAACCAACGGCGACCTCTCGTACCCGGCTAGCGAACTCTCCCATGCTGCGATGTCACCGAACGCAGTCACGCGCATAACATCCGTTTCGGGAGCCCCGATCTGTGTCCCCATCACGCGCAACACTTCACCGTCAGATCGGTGCAATCCCGGGTAGTCCCCCGAGGCGACCTGTGCCTGAAAATCCGGAAGCGAACCGTGCTTCGAAGAAGTGCTGCGGGCTTCATATATCAAATCTAAAGGCAATGCTTAAGTCCTCGCCCTACCGCGTTTCAGTGGGCGCCCGGCCAGGTTTCCGGTGTTCTCGCCTTCATCAATCACGACCTTCCCGTTGACAATCACGTACGGGATTCCCTCTGGATAGACCTTCGGGTTGGCCTTTGTTGCCCGAGTTTTAACGTTCTGGGCATCAAAGATGACGATGTCCGCACGGAACCCGTCACGAAGAATTCCACGATCCGGGATCCCCATGCGTTGCGCCGGGAACGAGGTCATCTTGCGGATGGCTTCCGGGAGCCGCAGATTCTTCTCTGCACGAACGAACTCCGCCAGAACTATCGGGAAACATCCGTAAGAGCGTGGACTCGGGTACTCCCCGAAAAGGAGCGCGTCGCTGCCGATCATTCCGTAGGGGTGCGACACGAATTCCGACAGCGTATGCGGGTTAGTTCCAAGCGCCACCGTTGATATACCCAGGTTTTCCTCGACCAGCAGGTCCATCAGTGCTTCGACAGGTTCCTGGCCTCGCATCGCAGCGATCTCGGTTATCGAGTGACCGTCATAGCCGTGATTTTGCGGCTGTCTGAAGTTGGTCAGCCAGTTCTCACTCAAGTCTCGCCAGGCGGAACCGCCGTCCATCATCTCTGACATGATCCGTTCACGGTCCGAACCGTTGGTCAGCGCCGCTTTAAGCCGGGCCACACCTCCGTCCATGGTCCACTGCGGTAGAGCAATCGTGACCCGGGTTCCGGAATACGGGTAGGTGTAGCAGTCGAACGTGACATCCATGCCGGAATCGACCGCGTCTTCGACAAGGCCCAGGTAATCAAGGTGGCTTCCGACGCCCTGCGCGCCCTGGCGGTAGTGCGTCAGGTGTACAGGAATACCGCTCTCACGGCCAATTGTGAGGGCTTCTTCCCACGGGGCAAGCAAACCCTCGGAAAGTAACGACGCACGTGTGTGTGTGTGATAGAAACCGCCAAGACGAGCCGACTCAGCGCTTAGTTCGATCAGTTCCTCGGTAGAGGCGTGCGACCCCGGCGGATAGTCCAGACCGGTAGACAGCCCCCACGCGCCCTCCTCCATCGTCTCCCTGACCGCCGCACGCATGTTTGCGATCTCGTCCTTAGTGGCTGGCCGGTCTTCCCATCCAACGCCCCAGATGCGTACCGGGGAGTTGCCAAGGATGTAGCAGATATTGACCGCTACGCGCTCATGGAATTTAGCCAGGAACTCCGTCAGGGTTAGCCAGTCAGCCGGCTCCGGAGGGTAACCGTTCAAACCATTGTCCAGCTCGATGAACTGCCGCAACTCCTCGTGGGTGTGGAACGGTGTCCAGGAATTGCCGTCTATGCCGATCAGTTCAGTGGTGACACCCTGACGAATCTTTGGGTCGTGGTGTGGTTCACCCAGGATCGTTAGTCCGGCGTGCGAGTGAACATCTATGAATCCGGGTGACACCACGTGTCCGGTTGCGTCTATGGTCCGCATCGCTTCGATGTGGTCGTGGTCACCGCGGTGGATCGTCACGGTGTCGCCCTCGACAAGAACCGTGCCGTAAAAGCCCGGACTCCCCGTCCCGTCAATGATCTGTCCGTTCACGATCTTGATGTCAACCAACGATACGATCCCTTCAAACGGAAATTGTTATGGCCGTCGCCGCCACGCGGGACACATTATGGCGCGTGGTCAGGGGCAGGTGTGGCCCAATCTTGACCTGAATATTTCCACCATCACTCCAAGGAGTAGGCCCGCGCCTCTCCATGACTTCTCGGTCGCACATGTACGTGTCCGCGCTGATGCGATGACGCACCTCGAGGTTGAGTATGAAATTCACGTACCCCTTCTGCAACCGGATCTGGCTGGGACGGTCCCGTCCAATGAGACGGAGTTACCGCTGGTAGGGCCACCACCAGTGGAAACCTAAATGGCACGTATCCTCGTTGTCGATGACGAAGAAGACATTCGAGAGGCGCTCACCGAGATCCTCGAAGGCGAAGGTCATGACGTGTTTGAGACGGAGAACGGTCTGGAAGTGATGGCGATGGCCGTCTCAGCACGGATCGATCTCATATTGCTGGATATGGCCATGCCTGAGGTGACGGGTTTCACGGTGATGGAACAGTTAAACAACGACCAGGCGACGTCGAGCATTCCGGTAATCGTCGTGACTGGTCTCGGACGGCCGGAACATCTTGAAGATGCACGAACGCCCCTTACGATCGACTACATCAACAAGCCCTGGGCGGATAACGAAGTCGAGATGCGTGTTGAGTGGGCGCTAAACGGCAAAAAAAAAGACGAGGCAGTCGCCTGACCGGGCTGCGAAATGAAACCGGGCAGATAGGTGCAGACCCCGATGCACGGCATTGGGCTGACCTAACAAAATGGGACGGGTTGAGGTGTGGAATCATCTCACCATCGGGTCAGGACGGGAGTCCGGCCGACGTGAGAGACGGAAAATGGATCCGGGAAAGGAACCATGGCACGCATCCTGGTAGTTGACGATAGCGAAGACGTACGTCTCGCTCTTATGACCCTCCTCGAAGACATAGGTCATAGCGTATTTGAGGCCGAGGACGGTTCTGAAGTCGCCGGACTCGTGCTTTCGGGAAACCCAGACCTCGTACTACTCGACGTCGCGATGCCACGCATGGATGGCTTCGAGGCATTGAAGCGTCTGAAAGCAGACGATGCCACGAAGGATGTTCCCGTGATAATGGTGACCGCCAAAGGCCGTCCCGAAGATCTCGCAATGGCCCGAAATATGGGTGCCCGGGACTACATCAACAAGCCGTGGGCTGAAGGCGAGGTTGAGATGAGAGTTGATTGGGCGCTTTCGGCCGCATCCAGGGTCTGATCCTGACGCCAGAGACGTAATTTATTGAAACACCCGCTTTAACCGGCGGGTGTTTCGCGTCACGGGCACATTAGTTGCTCCGTAGTCCGATCGGACCTCCCGCGGCGCACGCGTCACGGTTATCCTCGCTCAAATGACCGGCGCTACCATCGCACTCGTCCTCCTCTCCGCGCTCGCACATGCGTCGTGGAACTTTCTGATCAAGCGCGCGGACGATGCCGAGGTGTTCACGTGGTGGATGGCCGTGAGCATCAACGTGATTTTGTTGCCACTGGGCGTTGTGTTGTTCTGGCTCAACCCACCAGACGGGGTTGGTTGGCTTTTTCTCGCCGCAACCTGGATTCTGCACCTCGGCTACTTCATCACGTTAAGCCGCGCGTACCGGGACGGTGATCTTTCTCTCGTGTACCCCGTGGCACGCGGTACAGGCCTGATGCTGATTCCTCTATCCGGGGTGTTGCTCCTGGATGAAACCATGTCGGGGCTCGCGGTACTTGGAGTTATCAGCGTTGCATCCGGTATCTTCACCCTGTCCTGGTGGGGCAGGTTTCGGTCGCTGATGAGCAGTCCCTTCTCGCTTCTCAGGGCACCCGGAATCGCCTACGCACTCACCACCGGACTGATAATCGCAGCGTATTCGACCGTGGATAAACAGGGCGTTCAGCACGTTACGCCGTTGTTGTACATGTACCTGATGACGACATCCGCCACGTTCGGCCTGCTGCCATTCATCGCACGAGGAAAGTCCCGGGCTACGTTCATCAGCGAATGGCGGAATAATGCGATTGCGATAATTGCCGGAGGTATGTTCCAGTTCGCTGCCTACGGGATGGTACTGACGGCTCTTACCGTATCCCGTGTCAGCTACGTGGGCCCGTTCCGTGAGGTCGGGCTGCTTGTCGGAGTTGGCCTTGGGGTTTTCGTACTAAAAGAGCAATTTCCGGGTGGGCGCCTCTTTGGGGCCGCACTGGTCGCTATAGGGGCGACCGCCATAGCGATCGCCCCCTGATCTGGTCTCGGTTGGCAAGAATACCGTCTAGTCCCTCGGCATAATCTTGAGGCCCATCTCCTTCACCTCTGCATTCCCACCGGAGATGACTTTGACTCCCCAATCAAGCATGTACGTGAGGTTCTCTTCCTCACTCATGTTCGGGTCGTGCCAACTACAGAGGAATCCAATTCCCGCCTTGTCACATGCGGCACGTACCTTGAGCCGTGCCTGATCCATCTCTTCCGGGTATGGCGGATCGTGGGCGTCTGAGAAGCCGTAAGACATTCCCATGTCTCCCGGTCCCCACTCAGCGAACGAGATGCCTGGCACCGCGGCTGTGAACTCTGCGTTGGCCACACATTCCCGATCTTCCAACTTCAGACCGAGGATCAACTCACCATCCGGGTTGAGCGGCCACGGATCTGACACTTTGACGTATTCCTGCTGGGTAAGGCCCCAGAGCGCAGCGGGCTTCCCCTGACCACCGGCACCGCGCTGTCCTTGCCCAAGTCCACCGTCTCGCCCGACGCCGATCGTCTGGAACGGCCATCTAACCTGCTCCACGAACGCCTGCACGGCGTCCGCCTGGCGGGCGTGGGTGTGGAGGATCCCGTGGATACCGGCGGACAGTACGTGGCGCACCTGCCAGGCGTTGGCCTCCACCTCGTTACGGGTCTTGGCGTTTGACGGCAGCGTCGCCAGCACCGTGGTCATGCGGTATCCGTCGGGGGTTGGACCGCCGTCGACGATTCCCTGCAT
This sequence comes from Chloroflexota bacterium, assembly GCA_018650185.1. GTDB lineage: Bacteria > Chloroflexota > Dehalococcoidia > Lucifugimonadales > Lucifugimonadaceae. Next base: position 3,393 of record JABIGL010000057.1, on the reverse strand, counting down.
GAACTGGTTAAGACCGACGACGTCAAACGGGTCTTTCTCGAAGTCCACGATCAGAAAGTCGGCCCATGTCTGCGACTGCTTCTTCCCGTTTTCGTACGTGAGTTCACCTGCACCGGTGTAGTAGATCGGGTGTCCGGCCTCCATCAGGTCGATACAGCGATTAATACGTTTGGCCACTTTTGCTTGTCCTCCAGGGTGGATTCAAAACGATTGGTTAGCGGCCCGGAGTGTATCCGTCTCCGCATCCGGCCACAATTAACGGTCAAATTTATGGCGATGACGGATACCATTGAGCGTGCTGCCGCGCCGGAAACGCTAATTTGATCGCCGATTACTCGGCGTCTGAACGGAGATAGGGTCGATTTGTCCTGGACCAACTTTTTCCAGTCACTCGCTGAACTCGAACACGACGATGAGTTCGTCACAGGCCGTCCCGGCGGCCTCAGCGCTGAGCTTGCCAGCCGAATCGCAAAGGACATCGCTGAAAAATTAGAGCTGAATGATTCCGACGCCCTGCTGGACTACGGGAGCGGAACCGGAGCCATCACCCGGGAACTGGCCTCACAAGTAGCCAAAGCCACGGCAGCCGATTCCTCCGCCGTAATCGTCAAACGCGGCAAGGCCTCCGGTAGTCATATGGAATGGGTTGAGTTAGGACCTGATAAATCTCCCACGACCGGCGGATTCACGAAGGTCCTGTCGTACTACAACGCCCACACATTTGAGAACCATTCCGGCGTGCGCACGCACATCGAGGCGCTGAGTGATGCCGTCGCCCCCGGTGGCGTCGTGATGCTCGGCGATATACCGGACCTTGAGCGCACCGGTCAGTGGAAATCTGGGGAGCGTGGGCGGGAAGAGAACCGCACTGTCTGGATGGGTCGCCTGGAGCGTCGAGGCCTTGATATCGAGCGTGACGAACGAAATCTGGCGTCATTCACCGAGCGCATCAAGAGGCTGGGTATCGAACCACCCGCCAGTTTCGGCGACCAGCACCCTGGATTTGACCGTGACATCGTGACGCGCATGTTCAGGGAAAACGGGGGGAGCGTGGCGGTGGTGACACAGCCCATGGACTTCCCGAATGCACATACTTGCGTCGATTACATAGTGCGATTCGGGTAATGAGCGTTGTCGGTCGTCAATCTCCATTAACGGCCATTGCACACCCGGGTATCCGGGACTAGTATTCCCGCCGTGAATTCAGACGCCGACGCCGGTAATAGACGGCGAGGCCGATGGCTGTAGACGAGTCGCAGGCATCCGCCGCTCAAGCCCAAGAGGCCGACCAGGCCGAAACTGAACTAAATCTCAAGCCCTGGTCCGCGTTCGCCCACTACGATTTCACGATGTTGTGGCTGGGTGGCGTAACGATGATGGTCGCAATGCAGATGCGTCTATTCACGAGCGCACAGTGGATATTTGAAGAGACCGGGTCCGAGGCACAGCTAGGCCTCCTTGGTGCCGTTCAGTTCCTCCAGATGCCGGTCGTCATATATGGCGGCGCTCTGGCGGACGTGGTTGACCGTAAGAAGCTGATGGCCCTAACCCAGGTCGTCTCGTTCCTCGCCTTGTTGGCGCTCACGTTCGCCGCATTCAGCGACACGCTTGAGGTCTGGCACATTTTCGTCGTTCAGGGTGTCACCGGCATCGTGAACATGCTTGGAAACTCTGCACGACCAGCGATGTTGTCCCGGGTCGTTCCCCGATCCCATCTGACGCACGCCGTCACGACGAACACGGCAACCTTCCAGGTCGCTGGCATCGCCGCACCAATCGCGTTTGGAATCGTGTTCTCGATATGGGGAGTCGGGGCGTCGATGGCGGTTACAACGGTAATCGCCGCGATCAGCGTGATCACGCCGTTCTTGATTCGTGTCTCGGGAGCACCGGAAGGTGGCTCTCGCAGGGTCTCCATCCAGTCACTGAAGGAAGGATTCCACTTCGTCCGGACGCACAAAATCCTTCCGGGCCTTTACCTTCTGGACATCGGCGTCACGATCTTTAGCTTCTACCGTTTCCTCTTCCCGATCTTCGCCGAGGGGTTGTATGGCCTCGGTGCCGTCGGAGTCGGGTTCCTGGCCGCATCCAACTCCATCGGCGGTATTCTCGGTAGCGTCATCGTTCTCTACACCGCTAAATGGCAACGCAAGGGTGTTCTGGTACTGGTAGCGACGGCGATCTACGCCTTGCTACTCATCGCCTTTGGCTCGATACCCATCTTTGTCATAGGTCTTGTGATAGTTGCGGGACTGGGAGCGACCGACGCCGTCGGCATGGTGATGCGGCAGACCGTAGTTCAGCTCACGACACCAGACAGGTTGCTGGGGCGTGCCAGTAGTGCGCACTCCTTTGCGGCGATGGGTGCCAACAACGTCGGCCAGATGGAGGTCGCATTCATGTCGGCAGGGGTCGGTGCAGGCCCCACGATGGGCATTGGCGGCGTTGTGTCGATATTCGTGGTCGGTCTCATCTGGAAATTCGTGCCGGGCGTGAGCAATTACCGCTACATGCCGGACGCAGAGCGCGACGCTGCGGAGAACGAATCCGTCTAATCTGCGTCCCTCAATATCCGACAGATATCCCCTGCACCCTGTAACATCCGGTCACCTATCCCGCTCTTAGTTACAGGAGGCGTAACGGGTGGCGGCGGGAATATTTATCCACAACGCGGACGCGTATCTGGAATGTCGGTTGCTAATCGCACATCCCTCTCGCCCGCGCATCCTGACTGTCCGACAGGCCAATGCCTGGGCACTTCCCGCGCTCACACCGTTAGAGCAACACCCCGCCGCGGTCAGGCACCTCAACGACGCCGTATTTCGACTGTTCGGCCTCAACACCTTCACCCGTCGCATGATGTCAGAGAATCCGGGTAACTCCGGATACGAAGCGATCCACCGCTTTTATGAACTGGAAGTAATCGGCGAGCTGGCAAAGCAGCGGATCGAACGGACGGCGTGGGCGGGAAGGACGGTGCTCGGGGAGATGGTTTTCGATCCTTCCTCGGACAAAGAGGAGATCGAGTCCTGGATTAATGAGTATGAATCTGAGGAGCCGTCCGATACATCGGACGCGTCCCGGCCTCCCTGGAGTCTCTCCGGTTGGTACGAAATCGCATCATCCTGGATGCGTCGGCAGTCAACAGGAACTGACTCAACCGGTAAATCGATCCCGGATCAACACTGGACGGATGAACAAATGACCATCCTCTCCGCACCGTCCGAGTTCGGGATAACCGTAATGACGTCCGAGGGTGAACACGATGCTCTAGATCCTTCAGAGTGGTCTGAGCGTCACGGTTGGGAGACCCCGGAGCTGATCATAAAAGACGACGCCCGGCACTGGTCCCTATACAGGACCAGGAACCGGGCGACTGATTCTTGAATTTGT
>JABIGL010000042.1 GCA_018650185.1 Chloroflexota bacterium | reverse complement strand
GCGTCTCAATTGGCCGGCAGGAGGACCGGCCTTGACCAGATAACGGTTTAAGCGGCTTCCTGAATGTCGTCCGTTGCCTGTGCGTCGGTGACCTTCTGGGCGGTCAGATCGCGCATATCGTCGTGGGTGAAGAATCGTCGGGAACCGCATTGGAGACAGTAGACGTCCACACCACGTCGGTCTGCGTTGAAGTAGACATCACCCTCGCAACGTCCGCATGCCTTGAACTTGATCATCCTGAGCCCCCTGTGATCCGGGCCGCCAGGCGCCGGGCACTTTTGATTTTCGGGCCCGTACCGGTGAAAGAGTTCTCCGGTTCGGGTCTAAGACGATGGCGGACACTATGAGACACGCATCGGTATACGTGGGTTGTGCGTTCGTGCCGAATCGGTGGCTGGTTACTACCACTCCGATACCAAAGGTAGCGCGGAGGTGCCGAAGACCCATCCGGCTACCCGTGAACCACCCGCCCCAGCCGCCTACACACACTTACCGCCAGGGCAGCGGTGGCGGGACGACGTAACCGGTGAGTTCAACGTAACCCTTGCCTGTCACCGGCTTACCGACACGTGTGCCAGAAACTGACACCGTGCCCTCCCAGTAGATCGCAGATTCCGGTCTCGTTGAAGTGATCTCCTGGTCTGCGACGGAGGTGTTGATCTTCAAGACCAGGTTTTCTCCCGGAATTTCGACCTGCCACCCGGTCGGGTATTCGGCGCCCGTGTGCGGGCTCGTCCACGAGCCGTCGGTGGTGAGCTTTATCTGGTCTGAGCCGGGAGAAATCGCTGTCAGCTCGCCTTGAGGATCGATAAGAGAGCCGTACAGAGAATCGATTTCGCCGTCTACGTTCCGGGTCTGGGTGACCATTAGTTCCGACCCATCGTCAAGCTGGATTCCGAACCACTGCCAGCCGGCCGGATTGCCGAGCACGAAGAATTCGCCCCACTGGTGGTCCATCCATACATCACCACTGACGGTCAGGGTCCGGTCGTCCAGTTGCAGCGATCCCTGTGCAGCCATGCGCGGGCGTGAGTAGTAGTAGGTCCAGCCGTTGGTGGGACCGGCGAGCCAGCCTATTTCGTTGTGAAATACCGGCGGTTTGGTGGGAGTCATGGTGAGCGATAAGTTGGTATCACCGGACATTGCGTTGAAGGCGTGGCGATCTGGATTGGCGCTCAGGGTCCAGTCGGCGACCCGTAATCCACTGAGTCCCGGACCGACCTGAGGTTGTTCTCCAGTGGAGAAGCGTGCGTCTTGCAGGTGTGCCCTCTCGCCGACATCCGTTAGCCCGAACTGCGCGGCATATCCGGGGGCCTGCCCGTTCGGATCATCAGCGGAATCAAGCGACTGGAAGATGACGAAGTGAAACCCGTACTCGTCGCCCTGTTCGTCCTCGAGGTGGCCGCTGTAGTACCACCATTCCAGCCGATCATCGTGCAGGCCTTCGTCCTCCGGGAAGGAGATCGGCACGGGCGTAGGGATGGGCGCTATCGTCGGTGGATCTGGCACCGGCATAGTTCGATCAGTACTCGCGCACGCAACGGTTAGGACAACAAGTACGCTCGTAACGACAAAGGCGAGTCCCTGCTTCATGGCGCTATATCGATGCGCGGGAGGATGCGATCAAGCCAGCGCGGCATCCACCAGTTGAGCGGGCCTAACAAACGCATTATCGATGGAGCAAGCAGCGCACGCACGATGGTGACATCGACAAAGATTGCTATCGCCAGACCAAGCCCGACCGCCTTGACCAATACGACGTCCGCCACCAGGAAACTAAGTGCCACGACTATCAATATGGACGCAGCACCCGTAATGATCCGACCACTTCGCTTCAGTCCTTCCGCAACCGATGCGGTGTTGTCGCCCGTGCGCTTGTAGGCCTCTGACACCCGGGCGAGCAAGAAGATCTCGTAGTCCATAGACAGACCGAAGATGATGCTAAACAGGAGTATCGGCGTGGTGGCCTCGATCACCCCTATCGGCTCGAAATTCAGGAGTCCGCTGAAATGGCCGTCCTGGAAGACGAATACAAGCGCGCCGTAACTCGCCAGGATACTCATCACGTTCAGGAGGATGGCCTTGATGGGGAGCACGACCGACCTGAACAGGATAAGCAGAGAGAGGTAGGTGGCGACGATGACGATTCCGGCAACTATCGGGAATCGTCCGTACAGGCTGTCGACGACGTCCTTTATCTCCGCGGAACCACCGTCCACGAACAGGGCCGCGTCCCGACCGGGATCAAAGGCACGGATATCTGATACAAGGCTCGATGCTTCCGGGCCGAACGGCTCGACGTCTGATTCGACGATGAACAAGACCGCACCGTCCCGGACCGTATCACGGAGTAGCGTTTGCATGGCCACGTCCGTTACGGCTTCGGGAACCCGGTAGAGCATGGCATATGCCGCGGCGTCAAGCTCCGGAGACACGTTGACGATGCTGTGGACCCGAGTCACCTCGTCCAGCCCTTCAAGCGCCCGCCCAAAGGCGTACAGGCGTTCAAGATTGGACGTCGACAGTGGATCGGTGTCTTCCGACTCGCTGAACACGTACGCGATCGGGACCTGTGTCTGGTTCAGCAACCCGAACTCGTCACGAAGGATGTCAAACCCACGACGGGACTCCAGCTCCGGCGGAAGAATCGTGGCGTCGACGGTGCCGAGCCTGATGTCACGGACGGGTGAGGCGAGGATGAGCAGGAAAAGGGTCGTCGGGATGGCAACCTGTAATGGTCTCTTCATAACCCACCTCGACAACCCTCCCCACATATCTCTATCGTTTTGATCAAGAAATGACGGCATCACCCGGAATGCGTTGACCCGCGGACCTAGGACACCCAGAACGGCGGGCATGAGCGTGAGTGCGGCGAGGATGGCTGCGGTGATGACTATCACGGCGCCAATTCCTACGGACCGCAGCATCATGAATTCGAACGCCGTCAGGCTGGCGAGGCCGATCAAACTGGTGACTCCGGAAAATAAGATCGCCGAGCCCGCCGTGGCCTGCGCCGTGGCGACCGCAGTCTCCACGCTGTCGCCGGCCGCCAGTTGCTCCCGGAACCGACTCGTGAAGAAGAGCGAATAATCGATTCCAAGTCCGATCCCGAGCAAGGTGACGATGTTCAGGACGAATACCGACATATCCACGCCGCGGGAGATTATCGCCACCGCGGCGAGGGCCAGGGCAACGCCTACGCCACCGACAGTTGCCGGTAGGAAGGCGGCGACGATGGTGCCGAAGACGAGTAGTAATGCGACCGTAGAGAGGGGGAACGCGAGTATCTCCGCCCGCCGAACGTCCCGCTCGCTGCTCAGACTGATATCTGCATAGAGCGGTGGCCCTCCCGTGAAGGTCAGCCCCAGCTCCCCGGGTTCGATTAATGGGCGGGCGGTCTCAAGGAAATCACCGGCCTCCTCCAGGTCAAGTGTGAGTCCAACGGTGACGTGGACGGACTGGCCGTCTGGAGAAACCCGGGTCGGATCATCCAGGTGCGTGACTATCCGAACGACTTCCGGTCGCGCTCCAATCAGCGCGAGGGCGTTTTGCAGGTCGTCCGTGAATGCATCTTCGTAAGCGCCGTAGTTTTCACTACGGAAGATAAGCTCGAATGAGATCGGTGTGAGGTCGAGCTGGTCCCGGAAAACTTCTCGGGCCTGTGCGGATGGAAGGTTGTCGTTAGAGAACCCGCCCGGTTTCAGTGCACTGGTGGCGCGCGGCACTAGCGGGAGGGCGATAAGCAACAAAAGCGCCCAGACGGCGAGGACCGCCCAGCGCTTTCGATAGATCGTGAGGCCGAATGAATACAGCAAAGTCGCGTACTAATGTACGAGACGTCGATCGTTTTCGGGTTCAGATCCGGCGTGAATCCGTTACGTTTCCGATGTCTGTTTTAGTTGACGACGGATGACGGAGTTGCGGTGACCCGGTCGGAGGGACCGCCATCTCCGGAATTGGAGTCTGAAGAGTCATCGTCGTCGAGCTCGTCCGCATCATCTTGCTCATCGGCCTCGCCCCGTTCTTCTATCTCTTCAGAATCGTCGTCATCACCGGATTTTGGCGTCGGCTTCACATCTACTGATTTCGAGAATCGGGAACTCGTACGCTCTACCGATATCTGTACGGCTACAAACTCTCCACTGCTGATCTCGATAGCCACGACACCGGCCCTGGCGCCGACTTCCGGCTCCCCGATTACCTCGGTCTGACGGTTGATGGTGAACATGTGGCCGTCAACACTCCAGTGATCGCCTCCAATGGCCTCAACAAGTCCGGAGAAGGTAACTTTGCGGGGCTCTGAAGCCGAGTCACGAGGTGGAGATGGAGCGTCCTTACGCGTTTTTGGGGCTTCGATCTCCACACTAAGTGCGATCGGAATGTCTTGATCGCCGTGGGTGAGTATCGCCGAGGCTACAGCCCCGACAACGGGAGCGTCACCCTCTAGCTTGGTTTCGCGTCCAACCAGGAATTTCGTGTCGTTGATCAGCCATATCTCGCCCTCTATGACGGCGATAACTCCTTTGATCCTGATCTCAACGTTGGGTCGCTCGTCCTGATCAGATCGACTATTTTCGTTCTCTTGAGGCTTCGCTGAGACCGCCTCAAGATGGATGACCACATTGCCTGAAGAGCGCCGCAAGAACAGTGCATTCACTACTACGTCGCCTTCCTCAAGTCGGTCCAGCGAGCTGATGTGGTGGCCATCTAGCTGAAGCTGGGAATTGTGGTCTGCGATCAGTTCCAGACTTTCGCCCGAGGCGATTTCCAGTTTGATACGCCCTTCATCAGAGTCGACACCTCTCACCGTGCCACGGACGGCCGTCCCTCCCGGGGTCAGCAGTTCGAGCTTGATGATGGTGTTGCTGGCCGGCTGGATCGTCGCCGAATGCACGAGATCACCCGCCACAACCGCACGCAAACTGTCCAGTTGCTCGCCATCTTTGACGATCGTGAATCTGCCATCTTCGGGGAGCGAGACGGAAATGTCTCGACCATTCGATGAGCTGATTTCGAGCTTGCCCGTCGCGGGATTCACCCGTAGCACTTCGCCCCGAACTGTCACGAGTTCGGGCGGCGTTACGACCAGCTTCGTCGCCAGGTGGCGCGTTACACCCTCCACGGTTTTTGTGGTGATTCGACCTTCCACGAGACGGAACCCGGAGGTGATCTCCGCGAACCGGAGTTTGCTGCCATTGGGGCCATCGATTTTTGTGTCGTTATTTACGCCGAACTGGACGGAGGTTCCTTCATCTGTGATCACCGTTACGGTCGAAGTGGAGGGATCCAAGCCAGCGATGAGACCGGTTACTCGTATGTCTTCCTGAGACCGCAGTACCAGCCGAACCACCGTGTGGTCGCTGGCACGGAATCGACTGGCGTCCAGCACCAGGTCGTTGGGGCCTATCTCTCGCAGCGTCACGGAGTTCCCGTTCTTGATGGTCTCTGAGGCCTGATCTATACGGAGTTCTGTCGGCTGGCCATTCCCGGCAGCGATAACAATTGCGCCTGAGGAATGATCTATCTTTCGGACAACCCCGCGGATGTCCTGTTCTTCCGTGTTCGTTGCCCGGGCCTTGATTTCTGAGGCCACGAATCCGCTGAGGAGTTCGACCTCCGCAAGCATCCCGGATTCGAGATCGTCGATGCGTGCAGATTCTCCGTTGATCTTAATTTCGGTACCGGGCGTCACCCGGGCTACGACTTTGTTACCGGATTTCTCGTTGGCGATGATCACGATCGCAATCGCGTCAGACAGTTCGTCCCCAGAAGGCCTCTGAACTGAGGTGATGGTCCCGGCGAATTCACGCTCTGATTCGGCGTCAATTCGATCTTCTTCCTGCTGCGACAACTCTGAGTGCCGTTCTTTCACGGTATTCGCCGTGCGGTCGTCCCCTGTCGTGGGGTTGTACTCGACCACGACGTCCGTTCCTGCTACGAATGCGGATACGTCCGTGTTCTGACCGTCCACGTCTTCAGATGTTGAAGCAGCGTCCAGTGAGATCCGAATCTCCCCACCATTCGGCAGTCCGATGATGATCTCATCGGTGGTGACCGTCTTCACCACTCCCTTCGCTTCTACCACTGGCCGATCCACACCGGTCCGATCTGAGACGTCCTCGTAGCGACGCTGGGCTTCCTCAAATTTACGGTCGAGCGCTGCGGTCACATCGGAGATCGCCGTGGCTTTGACCTGATCAACCAGGCCGAGGTGCCGGCTGGCGTTGTCCTGGATGCGCTGTTTGAGGTCTTCCAGTTTTGCCTGTGTTGTTTCGTTATCCGTCCTGGCGATTGCCTCTTCGGCCCGAGTTAGCGCCGCCTCAAGGCGTTCGACTATCGCTTCCGCCTTTTCCAGTGCTTGAGCTGCGAGCCGGTCCGTAACACGGTCACGCTTTGCGACGGTGGTGACGGCCTCGCCGATTTCTGGCGCGACCTCTCCTACAGGCAGATCAACCGTGACCGTCCCACCCTCGCCGTCTGTCAGAGTGATCTCGCCATCTTCCACGGCGGTCACTACTCCAACGACGTGAATGAAAGAACGTGCGGCGTCCGAGGGACGGATGAGCACCTTGAGAGCCGTTAACGAGCCGTCAGCCCCGGTAGAAACCGTCGCAGCAAGCTCATCGCCCACGGCCACAGTGCCGAGATCCACGAAACTCTCGTCGACTCGAAGGGTTGTGTCGCCGGTAATCACGATCACGTTTATTTTGTCATCGGTTGCGATGGTGAGCGTGTCTTCTCCGACCTCAACCACGGTCCCGAATACAGCTTCAACAGAGTTCGCTAATTGCGGCTCCTGTGCCTGGATATCACGGGCGCCGATCGCAGACACGACTATCGCCATCAGCATCAGAGCCAGAACGCCAATCGTTCCTGGCATTGAAAAACGGGAGGGAGTGGAAGCAGGTTGCATGGAGGCTTCACCGCGGCGTCCGGAGAGCGTTGCGAGCCCGGTCCGGGTTGTTGCGTGTGCCGACGACTTGTCGGTCTGACTCCACGCTAGAACCTGCCGCGTTACCGCTCCGTTACGCCTGTTGGTTCGCATCTGGGAGGTCATGCGTCCTCCGGTAGTGCGACTACCCACAGCGCTCGGCTTTCCTGGTTCCCGGACAGGTCACTCGATACAACTTCGAGAAGGTTTGGCCCTTCCGTCAGAGCGAGAGTGACTTCAAATGAGCCGTCGTCGTTGATCGGGATGATCACGCCGTTGATCGAGAGCACGGCGTCTGGACTCGTTATTCCCGAGGCGACGATGGCGTCGCCGCGGACGACGGTGTTCTCACCTAGCCCCTGAAGCTCAAGGAAGAGTCCGAGCTGAGTAGGGGTCGTGCCGACCTGTATCGGAACAGTGGTCGGCGCGGGTGCCGAAGTGGCGGGATCACGGTTCGTGTTTTGAACACACGCCACTAGCGCGCCTATGGACACGATGACCAGGGCTAGCCCCGCAGACCGGCTAAGGCCGCGGCGGGATAACTTCATATCTACCTTCCCGGAGGACGCTTCATGAGCGGTTTGGCCCATGAAATCGGGTCGTTAGATGGCAGGCAGTTTCGCCTGTCGACGTCCGGATTGACGCCATGATCAGTGTTCCGTTGATTGCATTACACATGTATTACCGGACCCCGGCCAGAACGGTTTCGCTGACGTCATTATCAAGCAGGTCGCTCTCTTAGCGGCAACATGACAGTCGCTTCAGTGTGGTGACCCTCTGCCGGTTCCGCGTCGCTTTCCACTGTGATATCTCCATTAAGCCTGTGGACGAGGCTGCGGGCGATAAACAGGCCCAACCCTGAGGAAGAGCGTTCCTGGCGGCCTGCTGCCTCTGGTGTCCAGCCGCGGTCGAAAAGGTGAGGAAGGTAGGAGGACGGGATTCCAGCGCCGTCGTCCCAGACGCGCACGAAAAAATGGGTCGGATTGCGCGTCAAACGAATCTCGATATGTTCGTTTACGTGTTTAACGGCATTGTCCACGAGGTTGGTCACGACATGGTCCAGAGCAGCCGCGTCAGCATAAACGACCCCAAACTCTGCCGGTTCGGACCACCACGTGATCTCCGCCCCACGTTCGGCTGCAATGGCGGAGTACCTGTCGACTATGTTCCTGATTACCCGGGCCGGATCGATCGCTTCCAATTCGGGGTCGGCCTCAGGGTTCTCGAGTTCGATGAGAACCTGGACGTTGGAGACCATGAGACGGAAAGTTGGAGCCTGCTGTTCGATCTCGTCGATCATCTCCAACAGTACCGGGTCCGGCTCTCTACCCGACTCGTCCAGTCGCACCCGGGCGTCTCTTGCCCTGCCCAGGATTCGACGAAGTGGCCGACCCAGGTCGTGGCCAAACACATCGAAGTATTCGCGAGTTAATCGGCTCCACTCCCGGCTCGAACTTGCAGGTGTGGTGCCGTTCGACCTTTCGTTGGCAACCGTAATGATGGCGACTACAAGCGCACCTACGATCAGCAGAATTCCGCCTACGTAGGCTATCGGTTCGATTAGCCAGAGGTCATCTGTCGCATTGTCACCGAATACCGGAGAAGCAATGATCAACAACAGCCCCAGAATGGCAACACCACCAGCGGCGTAGCGCCCGTAGCGATACAGGGTGGATCGTCTCAACGGCGTCATTCCGGCCTTAGTGGGGTTAACCGATAGCCCCGGTTGCGCACATTAATGATGAGATCGTTCGGGCCAAGTCGGCGACCTACCGAATCGCCCATAGCGTTCTTGATCTCCCTGATACGGACGCGAAGGGAGGCGCGAGAGTCTTCGCCTTCCGAGAAGCGTTCCAATCTTGAGAACGGCACCAGTTCGCCCGGACTACGGTAGAAGGCGGAGGCAAGCTCCAGCAAGATCCCAAATTTCATGCCCTGGATATCTGGAATAGGTGCCTCAGTTTGCTGTTCGCCTGAAATAGCGAAAACAACCTCAGAGTCCGGGTCCACCAGAAACTCCTGGCCGATCGGTATACGTTCGGGAGCTGCACCAATCATCCTGCGGAGCCTTAAAACGACCTCTTCGGGGCTGGCAAGCTTGTCGACAAAGTCGACCCGTGCGTCGTGCCTTAGAGTGCCCGCCACCGCTGCGTCTCGCGCAGGACCACGAGCGTACTGGGTGAACATTAGTACGGGCAGCTCAGGATCTCGCTCTACTATCTTTCCAAGGATATTCAGACCCTTAAACAGGTCATCTCGATGCTCACCAAACCGGACATCAAGGATCACACCGGCTGGTCGATGCTCGGCGATTGCAAACAGGGTCTCAGACTCAAAATCGTCGCCGGTCACAGGGATTTCCGCGCCAACAGATGCCGGGCCTGAACCTTCCGGGCGAACGACTATCGGCTCGAAGCCGTCGACGTGGAGCGCGCGAAGAACGGACTGGATTAGCGCCGTATCTGGCTCATCATCAACGATGAGTATTCGGCGCCCGGGCGCCTGTCGGGAGTTATGCGTCATCGCTGGCCCCGATTGCGTGTTCAGTTATAGCAACGCAAGTATGGGTTACAAATAGACCCCGGTTCGGTCGCGGGGCTGCTTCGAATGTACACAATTCGGCGATGTGTCCCAAAGGGTGGAATGTGCAGGTTAGGACACTCCTGCAACCTCGAACATTCGCTAAACGGCCTGCGCCGTTATAATTCCCTGCCTCGATGGTGATGCTATGGACAATGGTGGCATCTCATCAATCAACCCAATCTTTTTTGAGGCTCAACGTGGCACTTCTGCTATCGCGCTCCGACGTTCAACAACTACTCCCGATGTCCAAGGCTATCGACGTCGTTGAGGGCGCATTCGCAGAGCTGGCAAACGGAACGGCAGCGATGCCGGACCGCACAGTGATCACCGATGACGAGGTCGGAGGGTGGATCGCGTACATGCCGGCGTACCTGGGTTCATCTGGTGCACTCGGCGTAAAGGCCGTCACGGTTTACAAAGGAAACCCGGAGAAATTTGATCTGCCGACGACGTTGGCGACGATCATTGTCCAGGACAACCAGACCGGTAAGACCCTGGCGGTGATGGATGGCGGTTTCCTGACTGCCGTGCGTACCGGCGCAGTTTCCGGGGTGGCGACGAAGCACCTGTCACGAGCGAACGCAACAGTGGCGGGCATTCTCGGCACCGGCGTTCAGGCTTACACCCAGGTCACCGGGATGGCGGCGGCGCGGAATCTGGACACGATCCTCGCCTTTTCACTGGACCCGGACGACAAGCGACAGGCGTTTGCCGACTCTCTGAGAGAAGAAACCGGTGTCGAGATACGATTGGCCGGCTCGACGGAAGAGCTGCTTGGCGACTCAGACATCGTTGCGCTTGCGACGACCGCCCCGAACCCGATAGTGGAAGCAAGCTGGTGGAAGTCCGGCGCACACATCAATTCGGTCGGCTCGCACGCACCGGCGCTACGAGAGCTAGACACTGCGTCTATCCAGCGTTCCAAGGTCATCACGGACCAGACCCAGGCCTGCCTGCTCGAAGCCGGGGACATCATGATCCCCATCCAGGAAGGCAACTACTCAGCAGATCAGATCCATGGTGAGCTTGGCGCTGTAATTAACGGCACGACAAGTGGCCGGGAGAACGATGACGAGATCACGCTGTTCAAGAGCGTAGGGCTCGCAATTCAGGATCTGTCATGCGCCCGACTGATATACGACCTCGCAGTAGAGGGCGGCGTGGGAACCGAGTTCGACTTCTAGAGATAGTTTCAACCGTTGATCGTCATCCTGAACTCGATTCGGGATGACAGTCTCAATGCGGTCACTCGCGTGGTTGCTTGTCCCGACCCTTCGAATGCCCAGGGTGCGGTTCGTCTGTCGTATGGGCGTGTGGAGATATGCCCGGAGGCGGTGCGCGCATCGCCCTGCTACAGAGTTCTCGACGGCACTTATTACAGTTCGACCGGTATGCGCTGGCCGTCGTACGCGAGTTGTACGTCCAGTCCCTCTGACTCTTTGAGCTTTGCGAGTTCGACGTTGGTCGACACGTGGTCGAAGTCGTGTGTCATGTCTACGAGCAGTGCACGCTTTGGCGTGAAGCGCCGTAACTGTTCCAGTGCCTCTTCCAAAATGAAGTGAGAGCCGTGCGGATGCGCCGGTCGGAGTGCGTCCATCACCATCAACTCTGCGTCGTTCATCAACTCCGCCGTTGCATCCGGGATTCCAGAAGCGTCGGAAACGTAAACGACATCACCAAAGCGATAACCGAACGCCATGGTGCGCGGTCCGTGGTCCACGGGCAGCGGAGTGATGGTGAGCCCGAACACATCGAACGGCTTCTCATCGATGATCTGGAAATCCAGTTTGGACACACCGCCGGGAGAGGCCAGGCTCGTATCTACAAGCCAGTAGAACGCCTTGCCAACGTGGTCCATCTCAGACTGCCTGAGGTAGAGCGGGATAGCCTTCTGCACGTTGTTGGTCCAGTCACGCAGATCGTCCAACCCCCCGACGGCGTCGGCATGTTGGTGCGTGAGAATGACGCCATCCAGCGTTGTCACGCCCACTTTTGGGAACCACTCAATGGCGGAGTGGTAGAAGAACTTACCGACATCAATTGCGACGTTCTTGAGATCGCCCTCCGGTGATCGGTACCGGATCAGAAGCGATGTGTTTCGCCTGCGGTTAGGCGAGCCCGGTTGGATCGCGTCCGGGCATACCCTGCACGTGACTGGCTGGCGCGTCAGACAACTGACACGCGGCACGCCTTCCGACGTGCCGGTGCCCAGGAAAACGATCTCGCTGTCTGACAAGGGAATTTCAGCGCTCAGTCTTTGGACTGGAGAACTTCGCCGGCCATGGTTTCCACGCGTTCAAGTTCAACCATGACTCCGAAACCGGTGCCGTCCTGGTCGCGATCTATCTCCGCCTGGACCGTTCGCGCCTTGATGGCCTCACGAACTTCACCGGTTTCGTGGATCGTCGCCTTCCCGAAGAATTTCCATGCCTGTCGCGTGTCCGGGTTCCGGTACATCACGATTACATACGGACTGGACTGGACGTTGCTCAACCCACCGCGCTTTGCGCGTTCCCAGTAGGCCAGATTTGCTCCGTCGTAAGCCATCACGCTGCCGCGGTAGCCAATGCCGGGGAAGCCATCCGCAGATGCGGTTGCGAGGATGCATGGCACTTTGTCGGCAAGTGCGTTATCCAGAGCGGTCTTCATCTCATCGGTAAGGTCTATCAAGAACGTTGCCTCCTGTGACCGGTAGTCTTACGAACTACGCAAGATGGAGATTCCGGTCCTGTCTGCGCCAATCGTACATCGAGATCGGCAAGATACGAAAACTCGCCATTGAGGCGAACACCTAGTCAACCGAAGATCGGGTCCACCTTCCCGTATACGCCGTCGTAACCCGGTTCTATTTCAATATCACCCCGTCGCACTGCCGTGATCGCCGCTGCGACATCATCATTGGTAGCTCTCTGAAGCTCCTCCGATTCGGCGTCAATCAGCACGTTCAACTCCGATCCGAAGCGGTCGATCAAGTTGTCGACGATGACGGTCACCGTTTTTGTGGCCCTGCCCATTCCAAGCCTTGCGGCCACAAGATCTCTAAGAGGCACCAGTCGTCTGAATGGCGGCCGCCCTTCCGGTCCATGGATCAATCCCGATCCGTCCGGTCGTCCAGCGGTTGGCTCACTGGAAAGCGATTCGACCCTGTTGAGCACACCCAAGGTCAACTTTTTGCCACAAGACGGGCATTCACTTCCCACTTCAGCACTTTCGGACGGGAGCATACGAACCCCGCAAGCCCGGTGACCGTCCAGGTGGTATTTGCCGTTCTCCGGGAAGAATTCGATCGTCTCGGCAATCGACTGCGATGTGATCGCTTCACGTAGCCCCTGATAGCTCGGTTCCATCTCGAACACCGTCAACTCACGGCCAACGTTCGCGGCCGAATGTGCGTCCGAGAACGAAACCAGTGCTCGCGACTCAAGCTCAGGGACAGACCAGTTCATCTCGGGATCGCTGGATAATCCGGTCTCGACCGCATTTATCCGCCCGGCATGTTCACCGAACGCTGCCTCAAGTGATTCGAACCCGGATCTAGACCCGTAAACGCCGTACCAGGGAGTCCACATATGGGCAGGAATGATCTCGCATCGCTCATTCACATCCCACACAATCTCAGATACGTCGTGGGCTGATAGTTTCAGCAGCGGTCGTCCGTCCGATCCAAGAGCACCGTGTGGATCAAGTCGGGCTATCAGCGTGTCGACCGTCTCGAAGTCCGGCGCGAACAGCAGCAAGTGAACGCGACGGCCTCTCCCGGTGACGGGCGGATCCCTCCAGACGCAACTGATCTCCGTTCCGAGGACGAACCGTGGAGCGGATGAGGACGCACCCTTCACCCGGAACAGTCCGGATCCATCTTCGACCAGTTGCTCACCCAGCTCGACCCGCCAGTCCGGATGCGTGAAGTCGGCGGCGGATAGTAGCTGGACGCCTTTTCTGATCCCTGCTTCGGACAGCGACGTCAGGTCCAGTGCGCGGCTCGTCGCCATGGAGTATCTGGAGTGCAGATGGAGGTCCGCAACGATTCGCTGGGAGGGCACGGGAAGAGTGTACCGGTGAGGCCACTGGAATGAAGATTTCGTGACGTTTCGTTCGTAACCTGCCTTTGAACGGTTGACGCCGTGGCCGATGCTGCTAGCCTCGGTCTTATTCGAACGAGTGGTCACGCCCGTAATACCGCCGTATTTGCACCAGAGGAGACCCCGATGAGCGACTCAAGTACCGGAAAGATCGTAGACATCCGACTGAACGTCGCGCGTCGACAGCCGATGAGCGTCGTTGAGAGCGCCGAGGTCAAAGAAGGCGAGGGGCTCGTCGGGGATCGACATGCCGAGGCCGGCAGCACGCGTCAGATCCTGATGATGGACAAAGCCGTGATGGACACGCTGGAGGTCGATGCAGGCCAGCTACGTGAGAACATCACCGTCGAAGGTGTTTCGCTGTTCGGCCTGAAAGAAGGCCAGACGCTCAAAGTCGGCGATGGCCTGGAGTTCAAGATCGGTGAACTCTGCGATCCATGCGACAACATGGATCACATCCGACCGGGTCTACGAGAGAAGATCGACGGCCAGCGCGGCCTGTTCGTGACCCCTCTCGGCAGCGGGACGGTGAGCCTCGGGGACGACGTTACGGTCGGCTAACTCTCCACGCTCTTGCCGTCGTTTCGCAGATAGGCGGTCCAGTACACGGCGGCGACCAGCAGGGTTCCGCCGATGATGTTGCCTACGGTCACCGCACCGATGTTGATGAGTGAGTCGGTAATCAGTGCGCTGTCGTTGAACCCGTCGAGCGCCACGGCGTACGGCAGGAAAAACATGTTGGCTATCGAGTGTTCAAAGCCGATAGCAACGAACGCCGTTATCGGAAAAATGACTGCAAGAATTTTGTCCGTCACGGTGTGACCAGCCAACGTCAGCCACACGGCGAGGCAGACGAGCGCGTTGCAGAGAATCCCGAGGGCGATAGCCTCAGGGACGTCCAGGGCAGCCTTGGACTCGGCGATCGCCATCGTCTTTTCACCTACAGCACCTCCGCCGAACTCGTCCACGTTTGCGATGCGGACAAGGACCACGGTTCCAAGAGCCCCGGCAGCGTTACCGATGTAGACGACCACCCAGTTCCGGGCGAGTTCTGCGGTCGAGATCATCCGCGACGCCCACGCCATAGCGACCAGGTTATTACCGGTGAACAGTTCTGCGCCAGCTACGACAACCAGGATCAGACCGAGGCTGAACGCCAGTCCACCAAGAAGGCGTGTAACGCCAAAACCGCCGGTCGGGTCGGTGACAACCACCGTGAAGAAGAGGGCTCCGAGCGATATAAAGGCCCCCGCAAGTCCGGCCAGGACGAACAGAGTGATGACGTCAGTGCGAGCTTTGGTAACGCCGATGTCCCTAACACGTTGAGCGATAGCTTTCGGGGCGTAGGCGTCGCCGCCACTCGTTGCGGATTGTGTGCTCATCCAGGCCCCCTGCCGAATCTACGGTCCGAATTGCGCCAAAAGATATGGGTCGAGCGTGCCGAGTTCTAATAGACTTACATGTATTGCGCCCATTGAACATCAAATCGGGCGCGGCATGCACCGAGACGGGGAGTGGCGCAGCTTGGCAGCGCGCTTCGTTTGGGACGAAGAGGTCCCGGGTTCGAATCCCGGCTCCCCGACCATCGGTGCCCGTGAGCGTTGAATGTTTCAGTACTCAATCGTTACCCGATATGCGCGAACGCCACTATCAGAACAATGAAAAGCACCCGGCGGCCTGCACTTGCTGGTCGTGCGATCTCGCCGCGCAGAAGCGTCGTGGGCTAGATCCTGCCATTCCCGGCGGCGCTCAGGTGTCGGATTCGATCATCGGCGATGCCCAGTCGATTCTGGACGCATCGCGGGGCAAAGCCGTCTCACGGGACGCCAAGCGGTCGAAGTCCAAAGAGGCTCGCAACGCAGCAAAGCGGGCCCGGAATCAGGGCGGTCGTAAGAAGAAGAAGGGTAAGAAGTAGGAGCGCGCGTTGCACCGTAACGATGGTCGTCAACACTGCTTCTCCCTCACCTCAACCCTCTACCGTTGGGAGAAGGGGTTAGATTTCGGCTGTTCACCGTTCTAGCTCACCGTCATTCCCGAGTAGTCGGGAATCCAGTTACGGTTGTCGTCCGAGAGTTATTCGTTCACACATCAAGCGTCCCTAGATTCCCTCCTTCGAGGGAATGACGATGACGGGTCGAAGGGACACCGGCGTAAACAAGAGGTCCATTCATACGCAAACAATTCTCTAGAGATGAGAAATCTGTCGGCACCTTCGTAGGTATCGGCATCATCGTTGGCGCAGTCATCGGCGTTCTGACGGACAACGTCGGGTTGTGGATCGCCCTCGGCCTTGCTATCGGCTCAGCCATGGGAGCGACCCGCGCCAGGAAGGCTTAACGCAGCGCCGCTCTCAATGCGTTGCACAGATTGCCCCGCCGACCGACGCGTACTCGTTTCATCCCTAACCAGCTGGCCATCAGTTCCAACTCCGTGGCCAGTTCACGGGCCACGTATTCCGGGTCGTTACCCTCTTCAAAAAAAGCTCCCCGAATGCGCAGCGTGCCTTTGTCTCGTTCGGCCTTCACATCCACACGGGCGACGATGTCCTCTCCAAGCAGGAACGGAAGGACGTAGTAGCCGTACTG
The DNA here is from genome assembly GCA_018650185.1 of Chloroflexota bacterium. Taxonomy (GTDB): domain Bacteria; phylum Chloroflexota; class Dehalococcoidia; order Lucifugimonadales; family Lucifugimonadaceae. Next base: position 69,180 of record JABIGL010000042.1, on the reverse strand, counting down.
ACGTTTCTTCTCCGGGACGTAGATCTCGATGCGGTAGAAGAAATCGAATAGCCGTTCGGTTCGATCCCGCTCCCAGATCAGCGAGTCGAACGGGCTCAAAATGGCTCGGCTATCCACGGCTCCATTTGCGGATGCGCCGGGCAGTAAATAGGCGATTTTGTCCCAACCTTCGACCTCGACTTCCTGCAGTTCACCAGCTTCCACAAGTTCAGCTAGACGAGGGCGTGCTTCAGGCATCCGGATTCGATAGTAGTCGGCCAGATCGGCACCGGTGCCGATTCCATAAGCCCGAGCCGCTATCCTCAAGAACTCCCGGTGAGCCTCTTCCCGGCTGACTGGAGCGGCCTCGCGGTGCTCAGACGGTATGGCGCGCTCTGGAACGTCATACACACGTGAAAAACCACGACGTTCTACAGATGTCAGGTCACCGGTCGCAAAGTGGTACTCAAGTGCAATCTTGCCCGGCGCACGGTTCCACCATCCGGGTGAATTACCACCACCGCCGCGCTTACCGGGGTCTTCCAGATCCCCGATCGTGAGCGGGCCGCGGGTCCTGATCTCATCCAGGATCAGGTCCAGGTACTTGGCGTCCGCGCTGCGCAACGTGCGAGACCGACGTTTGATGCCATCTTCCATTCGGTGTCTGAAGAGCGGGTACTGGTCCACAGGGATCAGGGATGCGACGTGACCCCAGAACTCAAACAGATCGAACCGTTCGTGTGCGCCATCGTCCAGAAGCTCTATCGGGTACGCGCCAAGCCTTGAGAAAAAGGGCATGAAATGCGCACGCACAGCGACATTGACCGAGTCAAGTTGGATAAGCCCGAGTCGATCGATCGTCTTACGGATGTCTTCCACACCCGCATTTTCCGGACGCGGCTCCGCGAATCCCTGTGCGGTGAGGGCGATTCGGCGCGCTTCTAACTTTGAGAGAGAGTCGGGCATCGGGTCTCCGTCGGCAGACCGGCTTAGTTTCAGCCGCTGCCCGGCATTATGCTGTCGCCCTCCCGTAAATTCGACACCGGGTGTCGCAATTTATCCAAACGTCACTTCTATCAGGATCATGATCGCAAATGAGAATTCCAGCCCATCAGTTCTTCACCCATGAAGAGTTCCAGAGTCGACTCGACGGGGTGCGTAGTCGAATGGACGAACGTGGACTCGATGCGCTGTTGCTCACGACTCCGGAGAACATCTATTACCTGACCGGCTACCAGACGCCCGGCTACTACTACTTCATCGGGTTGATCGTGCCGCTCAGTGGTGATCCAATCCTGATCCCGCCGCCGCATGAAGAGTCGCTGGTCGCGTCGTACTCCGTGGTGGAGGACTACCGCTTGTTCGCGGATACCGAGAGCCCACTACTGGGCATCGCCAGTGTGCTGGGCGAGCTTGGACTGGCGCGTTCCAGCATCGGGGTTGAGTACGACTCATGGTTTCTCAAGATTCGGGAATACATGCTGCTCAGGTCGGCGTTGCCTGATGCCCGAGTTCATGATGGATCGGGGCTTGTTGAAACAGGTCGTTTGATCAAATCTGAACGCGAGATCGAGTACATGCGGCAGGCTGCAAATATCGCGACAGCCGGAGTTCAGTCTGGGCTGGATGCCATCGCCGTGGGAGCATCGGAACGCGATCTTGGGGCAGCAGTTACCGGCGCTCAAATCCTCGCCGGGAGCGAGTACAGCGCGTTGCCGCCCTTCATCACGACCGGTGAGGAGCACTCGATGCAGGTGCACTCAACATGGTCAGATCGAAAGATAGTGAACGGGGATGTGGTGTTCTTTGAAGTTCCGGGCGTGGTGAACCGTTACCACTCGGCACTGACGCGAGCGGCGTTTGTAGGCGAGCCGTCTGAACTTGCGTTGCGGGGCAGCGAGGTAAACAGGGATGCGCTTCGGCTTGCCAAGGAGAAGATTAAACCGGGAATGCTGGCGTCAGAGGCGTTTGAGGTGGCCCGGCAGCGCATTGACGACGCTGATGTGCCTTATGTACAGGGCCGAAGGATCGCTTACGGCATCGGAACGGCGTTTCCTCCGGGGTGGGATGAAGGGCACATATTCAGCATCAACGCCAATGAGCATCGGCCGTTCCATAGCGGGATGACTTTTCATGTGATCACGACAATGCGGTTACCGGGTGTGGGCGCCATCGGATGCAGCGATACGGTGCTAGTGACGGAGGATGGGTGCGAGACGTTGACGAGTGGAGTGGCTAACGAACTTCACGTAGTGTGAAACGCATGCACGCAGCAGTACGTGCCCTGAGGCTCTCGAAAGGCCGAGTAGGCGATCGGGGCGGATACGAATCCGCCTTCCCCCTCACCCCAACCCTCTCCCGCGGAGGGGAGAGGGGGCAAATGTCTCGTCGTTCCGATTATGGTCGAGGACAATCCGCCCTTGAAACACACTCGCGTTCGCCGTTTACGAGGACTCCCTTCCCTCTCCCGGGTTGGGGAGAGGGGGTACGTTCAAACGAGATTGTCATCGCCCAACCAACGTCATTCCCGAGTAGTCGGGAATCCAGTCACGGCGACCGAGGGAATGACGGGCGGGACAACGAGACGTCGGTCCGCAAATAGCCGACCGGCAGGTTTCTAGTCGGACGACGGGAGTTTGCGTGCTCCCTGTAGCTCCATGTCGTCTCCATTGCAGGAGAGTGCGCCCTTACCGGCCTTCACGCAGAGCAGGCTCACTCCGCCGTCGGTGCTCTGGTAGCGCTTGCCGAGCTGGATATCTGGACCGTCGGCCTCTGAGGGTGACTGGTCTGCTTTTTCTTCAAGGGACACGCCGTTGCAGGTGATATCTGCTTCGCCGCCCTTGGTGACGACGAATTCAGCGCCTCCGGAAGTGGAAATCAGGCGCTGTCCGGTTGAGAGGTTAATCGTCGTTTCTCCCGTTGCACGTGGCATTTCGGTGGTGGATCGGGCGCTGTTCGCACGACCCAAATGGCAAATTTGAAGAACCGAGTATAGCCAAACCTACCGGCTACGACGCAAGATTAAGCTCATATCCAGAAAAACCAATCCGGTGTCCGCACACGCGTTTATGGGAACTCTCTTCATCATAGGAACGCCCATCGGCAATCTGGGCGATCTGTCTCCCCGTGCCGCAGAGGCGCTGCGGTCGGTCGATCTGCTGGTAGCCGAAGACACCCGCGTCACGCGCAAGCTGCTAAACCACCTTGATGCACATACGCCGTGCATCAGCTATCACGACCACTCCCCACCAGCGCAACTCTCAAAAATTTTGGACGCCCTGAAAACGGGAGATGTCGGACAAGTCTCCGATGCTGGCTCCCCCACAGTTAGCGATCCGGGTGCGTCTCTCGTGGCTGCGGCATCCGCAAAGGGCCATGAGGTCGTTGCAATCCCCGGGCCTTCTGCGATCTCTGCTGCGCTATCGATTGCCGGTATGGACGGTAATCGCTTCCTATTTCTTGGTTTCCTGCCTAGGCGCAAGGCTGACCGACAGGCGGTTCTGACCAGTGCGGCGACCGAGACCGGCACGGTAATCGCATTCGAAACGCCTCGACGTGCTGTCGCCGCAATCGAGGACATCGAAATCGTCCTGGGCGAGCGCCAGATAGCCGTTTGCCGGGAGATGACCAAGATGCACGAAGAGGTGTTCCGGGGCACCCCGTTGGAGGCGAAAGAGTATTTCGCCGCCGGTCCCACCCGTGGCGAGTTCGTACTCGTTATCGAGGGCGCTTCCCCACAAACGGTGGAGGTCACGGATGAAGCCATCTCAGACGCCATCCGCAAGCTAACGGCGGACGGACTTACCGGCAGGTCGTTGGTGGAAGCGGTGATCGATTCAACCGGCGCGCCGCGTCGTCGGGTTTATCGGCTTGTGACTGAATCCGAGTCCAGCAAAGCAGACGAGGCGTAATCGCTAGATATAATTGCTGATCACGCCTGTGCAGGTACGAGCTTCGTACCCGCATTACTGGCGGTTCCGCACTTCTGAATGGAGACATCGTGGCCGAACGGGTCCTGGTGGCCGTGGCGTGGCCCTACGTCAACGGTCGACCGCATCTTGGACATATCGCCGGTAACACCCTTCCGGCTGACATATTTGCCCGTTATCACCGCCTGGTCGGTGATGACGTCTTGATGGTGTCCGGGAGCGATATGCACGGAACGCCGACGATGTTGGCCGCAAGGCAAGAAGGTGTTTCTCCCCGCGAACTGGCGGAACGGTATCACGATGTTTTTGTCGAGACGAACAAGCGGATGGGTTTTTCGTACGACCTCTACACGCATACCGATACCGAGAATCACCATGAAGTAACGCAATGCGTCTTCACGAAGCTTCTTGAAAACGGATACCTGGTGGAGGGCGTGCAGAGCATGCCGTTCTGCCTTGTCGAGCAGCGATTCCTTTCGGACAGGTTTGTTGAGGGCGTTTGCCCACACTGCTCCTTCGACGGCGCACGCGGTGACCAGTGCGACAACTGCGGGAACACGGTCGACCCGGCCGATCTCGGGAATATACGGTGTAAAGAGGACGGCTCGACCCCTGAGTTCCGGGACACGACCCACTTTTTCCTCAGGTTGAGTGCGTTCCAGGACAGGCTCACCGAATGGATCTCGGAGAAGGACGACTGGCGTCCAAACGTGCGCAATTTCAGCATGGGCATGCTCAGGGAAGGGTTGAAAGACCGGGCGATTACACGTGACATCGACTGGGGCGTCGCCGTTCCTGTCGACGGCTTTGACGACAAGCGAATTTACGTCTGGTTCGAGGCGGTAATTGGATACCTGTCGGCATCAATCGAGTGGGCGAAGAACTCCGGCAAGCCGGATGCCTGGAAGGCGTGGTGGCAGGAGGACGATGCCCGGGCGTTCTATTTCCAGGGCAAGGACAACATCCCCTTCCACACCATCATCTGGCCGGCGATGCTCATGGGCCACGGTGGCCTCAATCTTGCGGAAGACGTGCCTGCAAACGAGTTTCTGACGCTGGAGGGCCGACCGCTCTCCACGAGCAGCGGTTGGGCGGTGTGGCTCCCCGATTACCTGGAGCGCTACGACGCCGACCCGCTTCGCTACTACCTGACGTCGATCATGCCGGAGACCTCCGACTCTGACTTCACGTGGGACGGTTTTCTGCAGGCCAACAACAACGAGCTCGTGGCGACTTTCGGCAACCTGGCGCATCGTGTTCTGACGCTTACGACGCGTAACTTCGATGACGCCGTTCCTGAACCGGGTGAACTCGGTCCCGACGAAAACGCCGCGCTTGAGGCCTGTGATACAGCGCTCAAGGAAGCCGGAGAGCACCTGGCGGGACGTCGATTCCGTGAGGGTTTACGGTCATTTATGGCTCTCGCCCAGCACGGGAATCGCTATATCGACACTCGTGCTCCCTGGAAGCAGGTCAAGGAAGACCGCGACGGCGCGGCTACAACGCTTTGGACCGCTCTGAACATCATCGAGACGCTGCGAACGATCTCTTATCCATATCTACCTCACTCCTCACAGACCCTACACGAACTGCTGGGGCATGAAGGCGACGTCCTTGAGTCGGGCTGGCAGCGGCACACACCTGAAGTCGGGACCGCCCTTCCAACGCCAACGCCGATGTTCCAGAAATTGGACGATTCGATCGTAGAAGAAGAGGCTGACCGTCTCGCGGCGGCAAGCGCACGATGACAAAATCCCCGGCGCAGCCGATGTCCTCTACAAGTCTGTATGAGGAGGTATACGACCCGATACGCCCCGAGCTCGGCGCTGTGATCGCCAATATCGCTTCGCTGGCGGAAGAACGCCAGGGATTGAATACCGGTGACGGCGTGATGGCCGAACGGCTTGAACATGTCTTGAGCGCTCCCGGCAAACGGCTCAGGCCCGCAATCACGCTCCTTGCATCACGTCTCTGGCGCAATCCGTCAGAGCTGGACGTGATGATGGGCACAGCGGTCGAGTTGCTGCACATCGCCACGCTGATACATGACGACACAGTGGACGCGGCGGATACGCGGAGGGGGCGGGAGACGGCGAGCGCGTTGTGGGGCCGGAATGTGGCGGTGCTACTGGGCGACTATGTATTTGCCGCAGCCGCAAGGTTCGTTTGTGATACGAACAGCGTCCGGCTGGTGCGTCGTTTTGCCGAGACAATCATGGAATTGTCTCGAGGCGAACTGAACGAGTTGCTGGATGGGCAGGACTCGCATGTGACGCGCGAGGCCTACTACCAGCGCATCTATGACAAGACCGGCTCGCTGTTCACTACGGCATCGGAGAGCGGTGCGGTACTGGGCGGTGCGGCTGAGAGCGAGATCAAGCTACTTCGGAACTACGGCTACAAGCTTGGTCTCGCCTACCAGGTGCTGGATGATGTCCTGGACTACGACTCAACTTCGGAAGAGCTCGGCAAGCCCGCAGGTAACGATCTAAAAGAGGGTGTCTTAACACTACCGGCGATCATGCTGATAGAGGCGGAACCTGAATCTAATGCAGTGTTCGACTGGTTCAAATCAGCGCGAGATGCAAGGAAATCCGGCTCCGGAGAGATCGATACGGGCGCCCTGGACACCGCAATCGCTGCGGTCCGGGCATCGGGATTTATCGACGCCAGCCGGGATGTCGCACAGGGCATGATCGATGAAGCCCGCGACTCCCTGAGTGGAATGCCCCAGACAACGGAACGCGCCGCACTTGAGACGCTGGCCGATCTGACCGGTGGGCGACGGTCCTAGTTGCCGGGGAGTGTCCCGGAAACCGTTTTCCCGCCTATCAGCGTGGCCAGTACAGGGATGCTTCCGATCTGCTGGGGGTCGACCCCGTGTGGATTGTTCTGCAGCACGACCAGATCAGCCCGCTTCCCCGGCTCGATGGTACCGATTTCAGCTTCCAGATGGTTCATCCACGCAGCGTTTGGGCCGTACATACGTAGGGCCTGCCCAACGGAGATCGCCTGAGATGGACCGACCGACCCACCGCCCGATGCATTGCGAGTTACGGCAGCCTGGATTGCGATTAACGGACTTGCTGGTCCGACGGGCGCGTCTGACGAGGCGGCGACGTGAACCCCGGCGTCAATGAGGTTTTTCGCCGCGTACAGGTCTTCGGTCTTGGACCCGCCGGATCGTTGAGCAATCAGATATCTGTCACCCCGTTCGTGAATGAATCCCGGTTGGGTGACAACGGACAGTCCGGCATCTGCGATATTTCGCGCCACTTCCGGTGGGCACTCAGATGCGTGTTCAAGCCGATGTCGTAGTGCCAGGTTCTCGATACGAGATCCCACGATTGCAAACGCCTCGGTGGCCATGATTACGGCTTCAAGTTCGACTGCGTGGATTGCGACCTGGCGGTTCGCATGGTGTTCGGTCCGGATTGTCTCCACGAGTGCGTCGAATTCCGGGTGCATCTCACCGCCCGAAAACGTGATCGCTATTTTGGTCGCACCGATTCTGACGCAACGGGTGTTTTCAACACCGGTTCTACAGGCCTCAGGAGAAAGCATCACCGTTGGCCGTGGCATAAACCTTCCATCGGTTGTCAGGCCGGAATACAACGCTAGCTTATCCGCCGAATTGTCCCGGCCCGCATCCGTCACCGAGGTCACCCCTGCGCCGACAAGCTGATCGGACGCGGCCTTCGCATATCTCTGCAAATCGATCTCAGACGGTTTCGGGAGTCGATCTCGAATCCAGCCACCCATTTCGAACAGCACACCCGTCGGCTCGCCTGTCACCGAATCACATTCGATCGTGCCGCCCGGGGGGACAACGGTAGTCCTGTTAATCCCGAGCGCGGACATGGCAGCACTGCTCAGCACATCACCGTGACCGCTTCCATGGGATAAACGAATGAGTCGTCCCGGTGCGGCGACATCCAGATCCACCGCATTGGGATGACGCTTCTCGGCAAGCAGTAGTTCGTCGTGGCCGCGCGCCCTGATCCAACCGGACGGCGTGTCAGCCGCAGCACGAGCGATGCGTTCACCAATTTCGGCGACGCTGGAAACAGTAGCCGGGGAACAGTCGATCGAGGCCATCGCAGCACCGAGTGCCAGCGGATGGCAGTGTGGATCTATGAATCCGGGGAGAATCGTCGCTCCCTCAAGATCGATCATCCGATCACCGCCGGAGATTACGTCACCGTCATGAACTACCTGCGCCACGCGACCATCTTCAATAAGCAATCCAGTCGCAAGTGCGTCGCCAGGGTCCAGCGTCAAAACGTTGGCGTTGTACAGGAATGTTCTGTCTGTTGCGGTAGATGTCATCGAGAACAATCGGACGAGAAGGAGATCGTAAAAATAAGTGCCCAGCGGGTCCCGTTGCTAGAATACCGGCCTCTCATGACATCGCCGCAACCCTCTGCCGACAACATTCCCGCGCTCCGGGGCATCGCCCGCCGAAACGCGCTGGCGGCCGAGGCGATGCGTCGACTCGACCCACTTTACGGGCCCGTGGTGTGGAAGCCACGCTTTAACGCCCTGGAAGAGCTGATCTTCACGGTGCTAACCCAGCACACGTCCGACAGCAACGCGGAAGTGGCGTACGACGCGCTCAAGAAGCAGTTCCCAAGCTGGATCGACGTGCTTGAAGCTGGACCTGAAGAAATTGCTGCGGCGATCAAGCACGGCGGGCTGGCTAATCAGAAGGCACCACGGATACGAGAGATCCTGCGAATCATCCTGGAGCGGACCGGTCATTTCGAACTTGAGTTCCTGGCGACAATGCCGCTCGAAGAAGCTCGGTCGTGGCTGATCTCCTTGCCCGGGGTCGGCAAGAAGACTGTCGGCGTGGTTCTCAATTTTGCGCTGGGTATGCCCGCAATGCCCGTGGACACCCACATCTACCGGGTCGCCAGGCGAACCGGATTGATCGGCCTAAAGACGAATGTAGACGATGCACACGACATCATGGAGGCGCAGATCGACCCGGATGACGTGTTTCAATATCACGTACTGCTGATCACGCACGGCAGGCAACTCTGCAAGGCGCAGCGACCATTGTGTGGCGAGTGTCCCATGGCGGACATATGCGCCGCCATGCCAGTATTTGCGAAGGCGTTTGAGGCGCCGAAATACAAGCGCCCGGTACGCGCCGGGCAGACGCTTTGAAGGTGTCTGCATGGGTCGGTTGGAGGCAGAAATCGAACTTGGTTCCTGCAATCTGAGGGAGCCACGGTAGAAACATTGGCCGATTCGTCCGAAATCGCTCTCGGAATCGGCGGACTCGCTTGATATGCTTGTCCGCGGCCTTTGGCCAGATGACCGCATCCCGCGCCCCGTTGGTGCAGCGGCCTAGCACGCCAGCCTTTCAAGCTGGAGATCACGGGTTCGAATCCCGTACGGGGTACCAGGGCGCCGCTGCATAATTGCCGGGCGGGCGCTCGGATCCGGGTGAAGTTCTCCTACGGAGCATCACCGCTTAGACGCGCATTTCGGGCCAGCCGAGCTTCCATTGCTCGCTGAATGATCGCTGCTTCCTGCTGTTTGGCCTGGTTCGCCTCATCGGCATCGCGTTCGTTGCGGTAGGCCTTGATCCCCATCGCAACATCGGCACGCCGCACCTCCTCCGGCTTATGTCCAGGGTTGCCTGGATCGTCCCGTTCTGTCTGTTCTTTTCGACGGATCTTCGCCGTCCGACCGGCTTCCACCGTCGCTGCCGAGAGCGCCTTCCCCTGATTCTCCCTGGCTTGCTTGATCCACTCCGCCTTGTCCTTTGCCGCGGCCTGCACCCGTTAAGCGGCCATCAGTTGACGCTGGACATCCGGGTCAACATTTCCGGATGCGGCACGATCCGTCGCCGCTTCCACAGCCTTATCTCGGCGACTTTCGGCGAGCTGCGAGACCTTGAGTATGGCGAGTATGGCCGCCATTTTTCGATTTTCCACGGTCTTTTCGTCTTCAGCTCGCAGCTCGACCGACGCTTCTTTAGCCCGGGACGCGGACGTGGCCCCCACGGTCTCCTCACAGCGCATGCCGAGGATCGATGACTTGACGGATTTGAGTAAGCCCACGTTGTCTCCCGGTGTGTGGAATATTGGTATCCATCGACGATAGAAGACACCCAGTGGAGTCACGAGTGGGAAGTCGCTCAGAGTAGCTAAGCAATCTCACGGCAACGACTTGTGGACGATCCACCTACAGATTTTCTAGCGAGGCCAGTGCTAGCTCGAGGTCGGGTAATTTGGGGCTTGAAAAGAACGAAAACGACTCCACGATGACGCATCCCACGTATTGAGACCGCGGGATAACTCCAATTCGTTTCGATCCCCCGCTTGAGACATTGGGTGAACACCAGAACGATGGCACGCCAAACATCGTTCTACGCCAATTCCTGTTTCCGGGAGATACATGACACAGGAACATGACCAGCCTGAACCCTCACTTTGGGAGCTGTACCTCGAGCGGAAAGTGATCGAAGCCGCCGCGGCTGAACGCGCCCAGGAAACACACCGTGAGCGCCGAGAACAAGAAGCTGACGACGACAGGGACAGCGAAGAAGCCAAGCTTGAACGGGCAGAGGATCTCGCGTACACACGAGAAGTGCGTGAAGCTGAACTTGAATTCGAGCGTATGGAGCGTGAACGGCGTGGTATTGACGCCGGAACTGAACGCCGAGCTCTGGCAAAGGAACGGCACGCCGCAGCGGCCGTGGCCCGTGAGGCTGACCTTTTAAGGCTTGAAGCGGATCGTGTTGATGCCATCGCAACGGCGGCACTACAAGCTGCCGAGACACTTCAGGAACATGCCGAAGAGTTCGCTACCTCAACCGATGTGAACGGCGCGCAGTACAAAGCTCTTGTTGAAACTAAGGTCGAGACTGCTGCGCGTATGCAGGAGTATCGATCAGAACGCGAGACCGAACAGTCAAAAATTGAGGAAGAGCGACGCGGTGCGGCGTCACTTATGGCTCAACAGGCTCGGGAGACCCGTCTGCTTCGCGAGTTAGAAGGCGGAAGCCAACCGGTCGTACCTGCAGTCGATAGATCTGAAATTCGTGCCCTCGCTGCACTTCTAGGTAACCCGAAATCGAAACCGAAGTCTGCAGTCGAGGTGCCATCACCAACTGCGATGGATGAATTGGAAGAAGAACTTGAAATCGCCCGCGAACGGGAAGTGATTCCCGCTCCCGTGGCCGAGAAAGCTGATTGTGAATCGCAATCACCGGTTGGACCTCAAGGGTTCATCCGAAAACTGATTCGCGGAATCATTAGCGCCGCGTAATTTCTCCAGCGCCATCGCTAAACCGTTTTGAGGAATTGCGAACCAGTCGGACAAAGCGAACACGCAACGGCGGGTGATGCAATCCGACGTTCAGAGCGACGGTTAACCCTGATTTTGTTCACGCAGTTTGCTGGGATGCTGGAAATATCTCAGACGATCGTTCCGCAGAAAGTCGTATGACGAATAAAAGAAACCAATCACGTAGCGCCGATTGGGATACATACCGACCTGACAGGGCCGATAGCTCTCAGTCGATGCGACGCGCCCGTGACACACACAGGGAACGACGCGCGCTTGAACTCCAGGACCTTAAGGACCGTACCGAGGGTCGGCAGGAACGTGTCAACGAGCTTGAGATCACGCGCAGGGAGCGGGCAGCAGAGCTGGAACGCGCACGTCTGGACGAAAAACGGCGTGGAGTCAATCCGGAAACAGAGCGCCAGACCCTGGCGAAGGGGCGACGTGATGCGGCCGCAGACGTCCGGGACCAAAATCTCTTAAGGGTTGAGAGAAACCGGCCTGATGCGATCACATCGGTTGCACAACAGGCGGCACAGGCGCATCAGGAGCACCGACAGGAACGGTCGGTCGTGAACGATCCGACGAGCGCGGAGTACCGCGGTCTGGTCGAGATCAAGCGTGATTCCGCTGAACGATTGCGACAACACCGAGCAGAGCGTGATGCTGAAGACGTGAAACTGGCCGGAGAACGCCGAATTGCCGCCGCACATATGGCCCGAGAGGCACGTCGGACCAGGATGCTCCGGGAGATGGAAGAAGAAACAGGGCTGAACTCAAGAGAAACGCAGCTGGCTGAGGTGGGAGCACTTGCGAAACTGATGTCCGAGGTTCGGGAAGAGATGGCGGCGGAGAAAGGGATGAAGGTATCTACCCCGAAGCCGGTGGAACGCACGCCAGAGCAGACCGAAGCGCTTATCGATCTTGCTCGTGTGAATATCGCCGAAGTGCGTAAGGCCATGAGCAAACCTGAGGCTCCTGAATCCTCAAAGACCCATGAAAAGGTCGGTGGCCTGCTCAGCAAATTGTTTGGCAGGAAGCGCCGCTCCGCATAATTCGCCCGGATTAGCTACCCTTTCGGGATGATTCTCTTCAAACCTGAGCACGTAGAGATGGTGTTGGTCGGTCGCAAAACCCAGACACGTCGTCTCTGGAAACGACGGCGCATGTTGCCCGGATCGACGCACCAGGCACGCACACGGCTGTTCGGGGAACCGTTCGCCCTGCTATCCGTACAGCGCGTGTGGCAGGAAGCAATCGGCGAGGTGTCTGACGAAAACGCCAACGCAGAAGGTTACTCAAGTCGAGATGATTTCCTTGCAGCGTTCACCCGTATCAACGGTGATGTACCACCGGATGAGGTCGTCTGGTGCGTGGAATTTAAAGCTACTCCAGTCGCCACGTGATGATGGACGAGGACTCACGGGTAATACGGCGCGACAATCTCCGGGCCACGTGGCAATTCTGACTGCATCAACGAAAAGAGCTGCATCTTGATCGTCGTACGACGCACCTACGTCCCAAATCCCGGTACTGGCGGCACCCTGCTCCGGCTGGTTAAACAAGCCTCAGCGGAGATGGAGAACGCCGGATTCGCACGTCCGCGCATCTTGCGTACCGCATTTGGCGACCACGGGACTCTGATAACTGAGCAGCCGTGGGATTCACTGGCTGATTACGACGACTCCCGTGACCGAGTTCGCGCCACTCCGGGGATCACACAGGTATTCGATCAGATCTACCCGTTGTTAGCGGCGACACACAACACCGAGGTCTTGATCGAGGTCGAGTAGCCAGATGGCCCCGGTACGCCCCTCTAACAACGACGCAGGTGACCCGTACGCCCATAACGAGGCGTTCTGGGACGAGGTGACGCCGGTCCACGCCGCTTCCGACTACTACCAGCTCGATAAGTTCAGGACTGGCGAAAACGTCCTGCATGACTTCATTGTCGAAGAGGTCGGTGACGTCACGGGGCTTTCGATGCTTCACCTGCAGTGTCACTTTGGACTGGACACGCTTAACTGGGCACGTCTTGGGGCGGTGACGACCGGGGTGGATATTTCCGGAGCTTCGGTTGAACGGGGCCAAGATTTGTCTGCGGAATTGAGCATCCCTTCTACATTCGTACAGGCAAACGTCCTCGAAATGGGCGACCGGTTCGATGGCCTGTTCGATCGTGTATTCACCTCCATCGGTGCGTTGTGCTGGATAGGTGATCTCGCAGCGTGGGGAGAGGTCGTAGCACGTGCGCTAAAGCCGGGTGGCGTTTTCTACATTGCCGAGTTCCATCCCGTGATGGACACGCTCCAACAGTCGAGACCAATCACAGAAAACAGCGCCGCATATCCGCAGTACCCGTATTTTGGCAATGGAGCGCCCCTGCGGTTTGACCCCGAGGGCGACGACAGCGATTACGCAGAGGCGTCCTTCACCAGCGAGGAGACGACTTTCGAGTGGTTCCATCCGATGTCGGAGATAGTGCAGTCACTGTTAGATGCTGGACTTACGATTGAGCAGTTCAATGAATACCCTTTCGTCACGTACAAAGCTCGACAGGGCATGGTGCAAGGCGAAGACGGTTTGTGGCGGCTTCCCCCGGACGTGCTTCCCCTGCCGCTCATGTTCACGATACGTGCGTCCAAATCTGGCGCGTGACAGCGGCGGCGGGCGCTGCGAACATTTGAGTCGACCTATTCGCAATTAACCACCCGGATGATCAACGGGGGACTAAGTGATGGCCGATCCAGTTGTGGCCGTGATCATGGGCAGTACGTCAGACCTTGAGACGATGCAGAACGCTGCGGACGTGCTTGATCAATTCGAAATTCCGCATGAGGTCTCGATTGTGTCCGCCCACCGAACGCCTGACCGAATGTTCAAATTCGCCGAGGACGCGGCCGGGCGTGGCATCGAGGTGATCATCGCCGGTGCCGGTGGCGCAGCGCATCTGCCGGGCATGGTGGCGGCAAAAACCCTGGTGCCAGTAATCGGCGTGCCAGTTGAAAGCCGGGCACTAAAGGGGATGGACTCGCTGCTCAGCATCGTCCAGATGCCCCGTGGCGTTCCCGTAGCTACGGTGGCCATCGGTTCGGCCGGAGCGACCAATGCCGGACTGTTGGCCGCCCAGATTCTGGCGATAAGTCGACCGGATCTCCGCGCACGCCTGGAGACCCATCGGGCAAAAACGGCGAGCGATGTCGTGGCCCAGGCGACTGAGTTGGAGCAGAAGTGACCGGCCCAGTCCTGCCGGGAGGGACCCTTGGCGTAGTCGGCGGCGGCCAGCTTGGGCGGATGTTCACACTGGACGCTCGCCGCATGGGCTACCGGGTAATGGTGCTGGACCCCGATCCGGAATCACCCACGGGTCAGGTCGCAGATGATCGCATCGTCGCCCCGTACACCGATGCGAGCGCGGTTCAGCAGCTTGTTGAGCGGTGCGATGTCGTTACGTACGAGTTTGAGAACGTCGATGCCGACGCCGTCGCCACTTCCGAGGCGTCCGGGTTCGTCCGGCCCGGAAGTCATGTGCTTCGGGTGGCTCAGCATCGACTCATAGAAAAAGGCGCACTTGCCGAGAACGGCTTCCCTGTTGCCGAATACGCCGCGGTCGACACGATGGCGGATATGGTCAAAGCGGTGGAGCAGATCGGGACTCCCGCCGTTCTGAAAACGGCCACGTCCGGCTACGACGGAAAGGGACAGATCGTGCTGCGTTCTGCCGTGGACATGCGTGAAGCGCACTCGCGACTTAGACAGCAGAGCGTGGCGCTGATTCTCGAGTCGTTCGTTCCTTTCGATATGGAGATTTCGGTTATCGCCGCGCGCGGGCCGGATGGCGATGTTGTGTGCTTCCCACCTTCCGAGAACCAGCATGTGGACGGGATTCTGGATGTGAGCATCGTCCCGGCCCGTATTTCCGACGAGGTCCGAGAGGCCGCAACAAAGCTGGCATCGGGGATTGCCGACGCATTAGACGTGGTGGGGCTGGTTGCGGTCGAGATGTTTGTTACGACGGACGGCGAGCTGCTGGTGAACGAGATCGCACCGAGGCCGCACAATTCCGGTCATTACACCCAGGATGGTTGTGCGACATCACAGTTTGAACAACTGGTGCGTGCCATCTGCGGTCTCCCGCTGGGCTCTACGGAACTCCTGAGCCCGGTGGTGATGGTGAACCTGTTGGGCGATGTGTGGGCCGACGCGGGTGGGACACCCGATTGGGACGCAGCGCTGGGCGTGCGTGGTGCGGTACTCCACCTGTACGGCAAAGCCGAAGCGCGAATCGGTCGGAAGATGGCGCATATTAACGTGACGGCACCTGATGTCGAGACGGCGTTGGCGCGTGCGCTAGACGCTCGTGAACGGGCTGCCGGACGGGGGTAGCCGCGTGAGAATTTAGCGGAACTGAGTTCCGTCTCCCCTCACCTTCCATTCGGAGGCACCCGGGAGAACGGCTCCCACAAGGAATATGGTTTCGCTGTGGTGGTCGAAATCCTGTGCAACGTGCTGAACGGAGCGGGCGCGGGGTTCATATCAAAGCAGGGCGGGCACTTCTTGGGTGCATACAAGATCGAAGCGTTCACAGACACGGACAAATTTAAAGACGACATGAACGCCTTCCTGGAGGGCCTGGCCAACACGCCGCCAGCGCCGGGGTACGATCGCGTGCTCTACCCGGGGCTAACGGAGGGCGAGGAGACCGAGAAGTGGAAGCGGGACGGAATCCCCTACCACCGCGAGGTCGTCGACTGGATCAACAGCATCGGTGCAGAGCTGGACCTGCCGATCAACCTGCCCTAAGCCCTTCCGGGCGATCATATTGGGTTAGATCTCTACAGACTCTCCTGCCAGGGCGGCAAACACGTCGCCGCTGAACAGCTCTTGCGCACTATTTACCAGCACCTCTTCGTCCTCGGCTGGCACGAAGTGCGTCAACGCGAGCCGTGACACTCGCGCCGCCTGCGCGACCTTTGCCACCTCGGACACTTCTGAGTGGGTTGGCGCGAATTTCCGCCTGGCGCCTTCTCTTGCGATCTCGGTGGGCATGCCTTTGACCAGCGCGTCCAGCCCTTGCACCGAATAAGCCTCGTGAATCAAAAGGTCCGCATCCGCGGCGAACGGCACCATAAAGTCGGCGTTCGTCTTCAGGTCACCCGAGACAACGACGGAAGAACCACCGGCTTCTATCCGCCAGGACAGGCACTGAATATCGGGATCATGTGGAACCTCCATAGCCTTCATGACGATTCCCGCGACTTCGTACGACTGTTCGAGATCGACCGACTCGCCGGACAGAGCGGCCAGGTGCTCCGGGAGTCCACGGCTAGTGCTAACCGTTATCAGTCGCATGCAATCTTCGATATAGTCACCGATCCCCTTCGGTCCCAGGATCCGGGGTGGATCGCTCCCCATCCTGCCGAATCGATTAAACAGCTCTGGCAGGCTGACCGCGTGATCGTAGTGGAGGTGGGTGAGGAGGATGGCTTTGATCTGACCGAACTGGACACCGGCTTGCTGGACACGTCTCACGGCACCTGGACCGCAGTCGATAAGCACCACGTCGCCACCCTGGTCGATCATCACCGAGGAACCGCCGCGATCGTTAGCATAGTTGCCGCCGGCTCCTGTGCCGCAGAACGTGACCTTCAACTTCGTGATCCTCCCGGCGCGAATTAGCCAATTAAAAACACTGGGATTATACGAACCCGGGGCTGATGTCACATCGCCGCGAGGGCCCGGGCGTAAAATCGATGTATGTGCGGCAGATTTTTTCTAATCGACGTGACCGATCTCGGGTTGCGTTTTCGGGTGCAGGTGACCGGCGAGACGCCGCCGGTACCCCGGTTCAATATCGCCCCGACTCAACAGGTCTGGACGATTACGAACGAGGACGGCACCCGCCGCGCCGAGGAAATGCGATGGGGTTTGATCCCGGCCTGGGCGAAGTCGGCTAACCAGATTCGAAGCAGCTTTAACGCCCGTGATGACAAGGTAGCGTCATCAGGCCTCTGGAAGCGCCCGCTCGCACGCACCCGCTGCATCATCCCGGCGAGTGGCTTCTACGAGTGGACCGGGCCAAAGGGCGATCGCCAACCACAGCTAATCCGGCTGAACGGTGGTGGCTTACTGGGATTCGCTGGGTTGTTCGATACGTGGAAGAACAGGGAAACCGGGGAGACAGTCCGGTCCTGCGCCATCATCACGACCGGCCCAAACGCACTGATGGAGCCGATCCACGACCGTATGCCGGTTATTCTGGACGCTGAAGCGGAAGCGCTGTGGCTGGACCCGGCAACAGAAGACCCGGAACGACTATCTGCCCTCTTACAGCCCTACCCGGCGGAAGAAATGGAGAAGTATTCCGTCTCAACAGCCGTCAACTCCTCTCGAGTCGATAGCCCGGAGATGATCGAACGGGTGGAATAGCGCCTAGCTACTTCTTGGTGCCCGCTTCGTTGGAATACCAGACCCGCTCCAGATGATCTTCGAGGGTGTGGAATTGGGTTCTCACTATGCGGGGAAGTTCACCCAAACCCCAAACGGACATACCTGTCAGAAGTCCAACGGTAATCACCCGTGCCTCAGAAGACGCTAAGGATCCTGACACAGAATTGAATAGAGCTACTACGACAGCGGCTGCTGCAGTTGCCGAGAGTATCGTGATCGTATGCGTAATTTGTGTTGCTGAACGCCATCGCTCTCTCATCCAATCAGCCTGGATAAGTAATTGACCTATGGATCTCATAGCTGGGGCAGCTTGGCGTTCGAATACGATAATGTTGGCTGATGCAGGGGCAAGGGTTGAGGGATCTGCAAAATATGCCGACTGTCCCATGTCATTCAAAACGGTTATCGCGTGATTGTGGCCTGAATCGATGGTTTCCCTCCAATCGTCGTATTTAGGTAACGATCTGGCACCAGTTGAACTTCGGACCTTCTTCGTGAGTTTGTATAGGGCCTCATGATCTAGACCATAGAGATCCTCGGCTGCCCCTGGATACATCAATACGGATCTTTGATACATCTCAGCAAACTCGTGTGCTTTGGCCCCCACGTCCATGCTGTCGCGTTGGTATCGTTCAGCGATTGACAACGCGATCGTGACTAGTATTGCATCGACCACGCCAACTACCGAAGCGACTCCGAGGGCGAGAGTTTTTGTTGAGCTACCTGAGATTTCCCACCCAACCGCAAGACCCCATCCCATAGCTACTCCAGCGAGTGGTAACACCATCCAGCCAGGGATCTGCTCGAGACGCGCGAGCCAAGGAGGTGTAAAGCTAACCCGCTCGCCAGAGTTACGAACGGTAGAGGGAGCATCCTGATTATCGGTGGCACTGTCAGTGTCAGCCATATTTCATCCCCTCCAAGTGCGGCGCTGCTGTTCGAAGCAACGGCTCACGATCATCACTCAACCCGGGGCCGCAACGAATTCACTCTAGATCAATTTATCAATTGCTAGAGATCAAACCGAGCTATGTAGGTCTAAACCGTGATCGCAGTCGAGAAGTCCGGCACGCCTTCCCAGCGGCCCGGGTCTGTCGCTCGCATCACGGCGATCGTCTTGATCACCTCGGGGTTCGCTAGCCCGTGCGGCTTCTCGCCCGTCAGCACCCGGATCACGTTTTCCGCCTGTCGCTGACCTGACTGCTCGATAAAAGTCGGCGACCAGCCAGCCAGATGTGGCGTGATGAGAAGGTTTTCCAGCCCCAGGAGCGGGTCCTCAGCATCCACCGGCTCGAACTCCGTGACGTCGATACCTGCGGACTCGATCTCACCGTCACGCAAAGCCGCGTGAAGCGCTACCGGATCGACGATCGGGCCTCGTGCGCAGTTGATCAAGATGGCCGTCGACTTCATCTTCGCCAGTGAATCTGCGTTGATTAGGTGGTGTGTCTCGTCCGTGGCGGGCGTGTGGATCGTGATGAAGTCTGACTGCGTGAGAAGCGTGTCCAGGTCCACCATCCGTACGCCGTAAAGATCACCCACCGTCTGCGGCACGTACGGGTCGTACGCAATGATCTGCTCCGGCCCGAAGCCCTTGATCCGGGTTGCAAACGCCCGACCGATATTGCCGAGCCCGATGATCCCCATCGTGTTGCCCGCGATACGCCGCACGTTCCGGCGGTAGTCATTCATCTTCGCCGGGTTATCACTCCAGCCGCCGGCCTTCGTGAACTGACCGGTCTCTGCAAGGATCCGCGTCTGCGCAAGCAACATCGCCATAGCGTGGTCGGCCACTTCGGTGGTGTTCGCCCCCGGCGTGTTGCAGGCCAGGATGCCCAACTCCGTGGCGGCGTCCAGATCGATCGAATCCACCCCGACGCCCATCCGGCTAACAACCTTCAGCTTCGGGCAAGCCTCAAGCACCTCGCGGTCGTGCAACGGCCAGATGCCGATCAGCGCGCCATCTGCGTCTTTCGTGATATCGATCAGCTCTTCGGTCGTGGTTGCGTCGCCTTCCACGACTTCGAAACCGGCTTCGTGCAGCAGATTGAGCGGTGCCATTGAGCGGCCTGAGATAACGACCTTGAGGGCCATGGAAAACTCCATAAGTGACTTGATTGAGGGATGCAGGATGGTAGAGCGGCCAGTATCGCGCTCCGCACATGTGAGTGGCGGATTGATCTGTATCTTGCCCAATCGCATCGTGAGACACGAAGAAACCTTGACGCGCGCCGTTGTGGATAACTAATCTCGTATGGTCAAAAGCTGAGAAGGAGTCGAGTAGTTCCGTCCAGATCTGCTGAGCGAGCCCCGTACGGTGTGAGGGGGCGCAGGGACCCGGAACGAACATCTCTCCAGAGCTTCCGGCCGAACGGCGCTAGCCAAGTAGACCCGGACGGTGTGTCAGCCGTTAAAGCGACAACGGTTTTCGGTCCCAAAAGTCTTGGGACATCAGACCGGTAAAGCGTCCCGTTTAGACGGGAAATGCAGGGTGGTACCGCGGTATCTCTGTTCTCAGAGCCCGTCCCTACGATTGGGATGGGTTTTTTTGTGTCCAGAATTTTCGTAGGCCATCAGGAGCCAACAGTAAAAATGACGACGACCGACCGGCCAGCCGGATCAGACGATTCAGGCGCCGCAGATTCAAAAGATCGTTTCGCCCCTGTCGACTCGCGGGTCGACTTCGTAGCCATGGAGAACGACACGCTCCAGTGGTGGAACGAGAACGACATGAATGCGCGCTACCGCGCCAAAAACGAGAAGGCCAAAAAGCGGTTTTCGTTCATTGATGGCCCGATCACGGCCAATAACCCGATGGGCGTCCACCATGCCTGGGGCCGCACCTACAAAGACCTGTTTCTACGCTTCCGCAACATGCAGGGCTACCGCCAGCGTTTCCAGAACGGATTCGACGGCCAGGGGTTGTGGGTTGAGGTAGAGGTCGAGAAAGAACTCGGCTTCCGCAACAAGCACGACATCGAAGACTTCGGGATTGATAAGTTCGTTGAAGAGTGCAAGGCGCGTGTGGATCGCTTCGCCGGGATCATCTCGGAGCAGTCCAAACGGCTCGCCATGTGGATGGACTGGGACGACTCGTATCACACGAAATCCGACGAAAATAACTACACCATCTGGCATTTCTTGAAGACCTGTCACGAGCGCGGCTGGATCTACGAGGGTCGTGACACCATGCCGTGGTGCCCACGTTGCGGCACCGGCCTCTCACAGCACGAGATCGTGACCGAGGGCTACCAGGAGATCACGCACAACTCCGTCTACCTGAAATTCCCGCTTGTGGACCGTGAGGGCGAAAGCCTGCTCGTGTGGACGACGACGCCGTGGACGCTCGCCGCAAACGTGGCCGCAGCTGTTCACCCCGAGAACACCTACGTCAAAGTTCGTAACAACGACGAAATCCTGTACCTCGGCAAAGAGCTACTCAAAGTGCTCAAGGGCGACCACGAGGTACTTGAAGAACTACCGGGCTCAAAGCTGGCCGGGCTGAAATACCGCGGACCCTTTGACGAGCTCCCGGCGCAGTCCGAGGCCAGCCAGGTGCATCGTGTGCTTGAGTGGGACGACGTTGGAGAGGACGAGGGCACGGGCATCGTGCACATCGCTCCAGGTGCTGGTGCCGAGGACTTCCAACTCGGAAACGAACACAGCCTACCGATAATCGCTCCACTGACTGAGGACGGCGACTACATCGAAGGGTTCGACTGGCTATCCGGGCGGAACGTGTCCGAGGTGAATGACGACATCTTCAAGAACCTTGAAGAGAAAGGTGTCCTGTACGCCGTCGTGCCGTACCTGCACCGCTACCCGGTGTGCTGGCGTTGCAACACTGAGCTTGTGTTCCGACTAGTCGACGAGTGGTTCATCGGCATGGATGACCTCAGAGAGCCGATGAAAGACGCAACTAAAAAGATGACATGGGTGCCGGGGTTTGGCCAGGACCGGGAGCTGGACTGGCTCGACAACATGCACGACTGGATGATCTCAAAGAAGCGCTACTGGGGACTGGCGCTGCCGATCTACAAGTGCGAGTCCTGCGGCAAGGTGGACGTGATGGGCTCCGAGACGGAGCTAAAGGAGCGCGCCGTTGAAGGTTGGGACCAGTTCGAAGGCCACTCGCCACATCGACCGTGGATCGACGCCGTCAAGATCGCCTGCACCGATTGCGGCGAGAAGGTCTCGCGGATCCCGGACGTCGGCAATCCGTGGCTGGACGCGGGGATCGTTTCGTTCTCTACGCTCAAGTACCGAACGGATAAAGATTACTGGAACGACTGGTACCCGGCAGACTGGATATCCGAGAGCTTCCCCGGCCAGTTCCGGAACTGGTTCTACTCGTTGATCGCTATGAGTGCGGCACTCGAGAACAGAGAACCGGCGAAAGCCGTCTTCAGCTACGCACTTATGCGCGACGAGACCGGTGCGGAGATGCACAAGTCGCGCGGGAACGCGATCTGGTTCGAAGAAGCGGCCGATAAGATGGGCGTGGACACGATGCGCTGGCTCTACACGCGCCAGAATCCGTCCAGCAACCTGAACTTTGGCTACGGACCCGGCGACGAGGTGCGTCGACGCTTCCTGATCCCGTTCTGGAACGTGTATTCGTTCTTTGTAACCTATGCCAACCTCGACGACTGGGACCCGGCAACGGCTGATGACCTGAACGTTTCGGGGGAACGATCTGAGCTCGACCGCTGGTTGCTGTCTGAGCTGAACCGGCTCGTAGGACGTGTCACCGAGTACCTGGAGACGTGGCGTCCGATGGAGGCGATGCGCACCATCGAGGAGTTCATCGACGGCCTCTCGAACTGGTACGTACGTCGATCCCGACGGCGCTTCTGGAGAAGCGAGTCTGACGCCGATAAGCAGGCCGCGTACGCAACGCTGTACACGGCGTTGACGACCCTGTCACGGCTGTTGGCGCCGGTCACACCCTTCCTGTCGGAGGAGATGTACCGCAATCTGGTGGCTCGTGTTGACGCAGATGCGCCGGACAGTGTCCACCTGTCCGATTGGCCCGTAGTGGACGAGTCTGCGATAGATGACGACCTGTCAGACTCGGTCAACCTGGCACGCCGTCTGGCGAGCCTGGGGCGCTCAGCACGTGCCTCATCACGCCTTAAGGTCCGGCAGCCGCTGGCGGAGCTACTGGTGGACCTCCGGACGGATCGCGAGCGCAGCTTCTTGCCCCTCATCGAGGACCAGCTCAAAGAAGAGCTGAACGTGAAGGCGGTTAGCGATGCGCGCGGACAGGGTGGATTGCTAAGTGTTTCGATTTTGCCAAACCTTCCAGCGCTTGGACCGAAGTACGGCCGTGACCTCCAGAAGATCAGGCAGGCGATTGAGGCGGCAGACCCGGCGGAACTTGCCGGGACATCGGAGCGCGGTGAGCAGATCACGCTTGGCGATTTCACGCTTGAGCCTGACGAGATCCTGATCGAACAGTCAGGGCTCGAAGGATTCGCCGTATCGGTGGACGCGGGATACGCAGCTGGTGTACGAACAGAGCTGACGCCGGAGCTGGAAGCGGAAGGGATTGTCCGGGAGCTAGTGCATCACGTCCAGAACCTGCGTAAGTCTGCCGGTCTTGAGATATCGGACAGGATAGATCTCTACGTTGAAGCACCAGACGAGTTGGTCGCACCGTTACGCACACACGAGGCGTATGTCCGGGATGAGACCCTGGCGGACAGCGTCAACTACGGCGCAGCTCCGTCAGGCGCACACGCAGAGGCCACAGACGTAAACGGAGTAAGCGCCAACCTGGGTGTCAGTAAGTCGGGTTAGAGCCCGCCGGCTTCGTTGATCAATGGCGTTTTAGGGGCGTATGGCAATACGTCTGCCTATACGAACCGGGGTAAGACGCCTGCCCTCTCCTGCAGGGAGAGGGCAGGGGTGAGGGAGGTCAAAACCGTCTCAGTTCACGGCGTAGCCTCACCATATTGCGTTCCCGGCTTTGATGTCACCGACGATTAAAAACGTACGCCAAAAAAACCAGGAGATCCTTCACTACGGCTCAGGATGAAAAAATCACAAGCCGCCGCATAGCGATTTGAGGTTTTGGTGCTCCTCGAGAAGGCGCATTCACTCTGTCACCAACGTTAGTCGGGTGACTGGCCCTGGGCCCTGGCTGCCTCGCCCGCCCGGTATGCCTCGGACGGGCCGTCTTGCGCACCCTGGATGTGGAATAGCGCTGTCGTTCCGATACCCGAACTAGATTCCAGCACCAGATCACCGCCGTGCAAACGTGCAATCGACCGAGCTATCACCAGTCCGAGTCCGGTCCCTGGCAGGTTGAGCACGACCGGGTTAGTTCCACGCTCAAATGGCGAGAACAACCGGCTCAGGTCGTCGTCCGAGATCCCGACACCCTGGTCGATCACGGACACATGCAACTCAACATCCTTGCGATCAACCTGAATACGGATCGGCATTCCATCGTCGGAATATTTGCAGGCGTTTGCGATCAGATTCGATAACAGTGAAGAGAACCGGCTTGGATCGGCGTTCAGCCAGAGAGGTTCATCTGGACGCTCGATCGCCAACTCGATACGTTGCCCGTGAAGCGCCAACACCCCGCTAAAGGTTTGACACAGGTCACGAATCATCGGCATGGCGTCAAACTCTTCCGGTGCCAGCACAAATGTGTCGGACTGAATTTGAGAGACATCCAGAAGGTTCCCGACCAGCGCTTTAAGCCGCTCTCCACTGTCGGCAATTAACCCGAGCTGTGCCAACTGCTCTTCGCCCAGGTTTGCCGTGGCGTTCTGCATCAGCAGATCCGTTATCAACTGCACGGACATCAAGGGCGAGTGCAGCTCGTGGACGATGGTCCGGAGGAATCGATCCCTGGAGATCGTGAGCTCTTTCAGCTCCCGGTTTTGCGAATCCAGCATCCGCCGTAGCCCCTGCTCGGCGGACAGGCGTGTCGAGTGGTCGGTAGCTCGCACCCGTTCGAATGCGCTGCCCAGTTGTTCGGCAACACGTTGAAGTAGGCCCGCATCGTCGCCCGTAAACGCGTCAGATACGGAAGAGAAGGCATGAACGTAGCCCAGCGGCCTGGACATGGGACCGATTCTTGCTTGTAACGATGAAGCGTAGTTTGAGCGACCTTCGGGAAGAAGAACGTCCGATTTCGATCGCAGCCGGTCCATACGTTCCGCAAAGAATTCCCGGTCGACTTCATCTACGCCGTGCGATGCGACAACCCGAACGGTATCCGCGTCTGCCGACACGGCCGTAACGACAAACGCCTCGCACTCAACGAGCCGTTTGAAGGCGATTGCAGCTCGTTCAGCGACGACTTCCGGCTCAAGATCCCATGGTGGCGAGGGCTTCAGACTCGTGACGTTGACGTTCGATACGTTTTTGTAGGCGGCCACGTGCAACAGCGGCCGAAATGTGGACCGCAACGGCCTCCACTACGACGAGATCTTTCTGGGAGTACGCCTCCGGGGCCATCGAGCGAACAATCAGGCTTCCTACCGGCTCCCCGTCGATGACGAGCGGTGCGGCAACAAGTGCCCTTAACTCCGCCGCCAGTGCAGCCGCCTGGGCGGGAAATCGACCCGCCATCTCGGTATCTGACTGGCCGGTGACCAGAAGGCCGGTCCGACTTCGTACAACCGCCTCGGTCACCGTTCCCGGCAAGGCGAACTCTGAACCGGCTTCCCAGCCGGGGACAGGCTTACCACTCAGGTAAACCCTCCAGGCTACATCGCGAGATGGCCCCAACTCTGCAATCTCGATCTGTCCGAACTCAACCAAACCGGCAAGCTCTGCTGAGAATCGGGCGTACGGGACCTCGACGCCGCCCGCAGACTGGCTGATGTGACCAATACGGGCAAGGATCTCCATCTCAGATCCGGAAGTCGTTGCTGAGGAGATTGGGCCATGTCGCAACACGGCCCCGGCCATCAACGTAGCGGCCCTACCGAGAAGGTTAACGTCGCCCTCACCGAATCCGGTGATCTGCGGAGACCGGGCTGAAAGCCATGCTGACACTGTGTCACCGGTCGGGATTGCTGCACTTACGAGGGACTGAACACCCGCACCGATCGCCTGTGCCTCTGAAGGCCACCGTGCGACGAGTGCGTCGGGTGTGCTTCCGGCGCTTGTAACCGGCCCGGTGCCGAGCACGAGGGTCTCTTCCAGGCTGCCCTGAAGTTGACGAGGTGAACCGTCGGCCCATCCCGGAATCGGGAATCCACTTACAGAGATTTCAGAGAAGGCTGATCCGTCAGGTTCAAGTGCGGAGATCGAAATCCGTGCGCCTTGTAGTCTGTCGCTCAGGATCGAGGTGGCTTCCTCAAGGGCAAGCGCCGGGTCTGTGCAGCGTAGAATCGCAGACTCGATCTCCGCAAGACAGGCGTTATCCCTGGAATCGGAAGCCGCCTGTTCCATGAGCAAAAGCGCATTGATGCGTTCGGCGAGCCGCGGCGTCATCGCTTCAAGCCTGCGCAACCCCGTTCGGGCCTCCTCGCTGCTGTTCCACGCCGCCTGGATGTCCCCGACCACACCCGCGGGACTGATAAGCGAGACCGACGCCGTCGATAGTCCTACCGAATCACCTGTTTGCGGTCCGCCTGGCGATAGCGGGTCGGCGATTTTGTGTTCGTGCCGTGACTCGTTAGAACCCGGCTGTGTTACGCGAATTTTCAAGAACGCCGGTTCCGCCAGGCGAACGATCTCTTCCGAAGCTATCTCGACGAGCGCGACGAGGTCTGACAACCCTGCCGTTGCCCGCTCGATTTCGCGGGAAGCGTCAATCTCTGTGCGAAGCCGTTCGAGAGCATCTTCTGTCTTGATGCGTTCAATTCCGTGGGCCAATCTGCGGGCGCATTCCGAGAGAAACTCCTGGTCCTCGTGATCGAGCTCCACGGTTTGAGCGGCGTCAACGCAAAAGTTACCCAGTGGTTCAGAACCGGCCCCAATGACCTTGCTCCATGACCGCGGCGTCCGGTCCTCAACAAAATCAGGAACATCTCCCGTGGAGACGCTATCGACGCCGCGAGTCGCCAGGATATTCGAACCAGCCCCCGCGGTGAATTCCGTTACGAAGGCCTCAATGCGTACGTAAGCGAACCGATCGTTGCGGTGGATCCTGTCGGCCACCACCTGGAGCATCGTATCGAGATCACCGGCGGCGGCTGAGACAGCACTGATCGCCTGCAATGTGCTCTGTTCAAGAACGGAGCGTGAAGAAAATTTCCGGTATGTATCGGCCGCCATCGCGGCGGCGACGGACGGGCAAAAAGCAGATACGACCTCAAGCTCGTCGTCGTCAAACGACTCCCAGGCCTTTGAGTGGACGCTTACGTAGGCAAGCGTTTCGCCGGAGGAACGGAGTGGAACTACGATCACCGATGGAATTGCCGTAGGGACAACAAGCCGTTCGTTGGTTCGTGAAACGACCTGAACTGCGGTGCCGGACAAGGGAACAACGGCGTCCAGATCATCTTCCGTGGAGAACAACACATGTTGCTGATCCCGGTCAGTGTCAACTGTAACGATGTTCAGCTGGTCGTATGTCAGATGGACGGCGAGGACGCGTGCAAACTCCGTGAACACGGATTCACGTTCACGAGCCTCTGCGCAAAAAGCGGCGAACAGATCGACGTCCCGGGCCTGTCGTATCAGTTCGGAATCGTCAGAATCGGAGTATTCCCGGGACGTGACCACAAACTCGCCCTGATGTTCGGGATCAGGAGCTGCCTCCGCATGAATCCTGCGCAGACCATCTTCGGAGAGCAGGTCAAACTCCAGGAACTGTGCGTTTCCCGTGTCCGCGGCGGCCCGGATGGCCGCCATGAGATCGATGGTGGCGGATTCGGGAAGGATGTCTGATAGCGAGATGGGTTCGGCATCAGGTGCGATGCTGCGAGGATCACCGTTTCCGGGATCGTGCACGACCCGACCGCTCGCGTCCATGTGAAGTACGCGAGTTACCGATGCTGAATCTGGTCGTTCCGCCGGGTTATGCCCCGGTGGCACCTCATCGCCGTCCTGGATCAAACCTACCCCTGGTCGCCTCAAGCGGGTCAACGCGAACTACACGTCGACTCCGCAAAACCATGGCCCGCACAGGATATTTAGAAGCGTGTGCGGACCTGTACTCATGAGAGACGCGATACATCGCGTCCCCACGAGTACAAGGGCAGCGTATTTGGACGGTGGTCTTCGCTACTAGCTAATCCGGTACCGGGTATTTCCGAATCACTAATCCACTCTGGCTAGCTCAGCGCCTCAACAACGCCGGGTCCGGGAACGATCTCGCCAACGACGTCCGCGGCCAAAGTACCAAAGTCTCGTAGTCGTGAAAGCAGCTCATCCAGTGAGTCGTCGGCCACCGATATCAGCATGCCGCCAGAGGTTTGTGGGTCTGCCATCAGGAACTTGTCTGCATCTGTGAGTTCATCGGCCCAGACGACACCATCTTCAAGTGAATCCAGGTTGCGATGGGTACCGCCGGGCACCATCCCGGCATCGATGAGTTCGAGCGTTCCATCGAGGACGGGAAGGGAACTGCGCCAGACCTTTGCGTTGACGCCGCTGGCCCGCGTCATGCCCATCAGATGGCCCACCAACCCGAATCCTGTGACATCCGTAGCGGAGTGCGCACCAACAGCAACCATCGCATCCGCCGCATCGCGGTTTAACGTGGACATAGATTTGACCGCGGCGGCGATGATCTCCGGTTTGGCGACTTGCGCTTTACCGGCGGTTGCAATGATTCCGTTACCGAGCGGCTTCGTAATCACAAGCTTGTCGCCGACCTGTGCAGCGGCATTAGTCACCTGTTTACCCGGGTGAACGAACCCGGTAACGGCCATGCCGTACTTTGGCTCATCGTCCCGGACGGTGTGCCCGCCCAGCACCGGAAATCCAGCTTCAGCGGCTTTAGCAGCGCCGCCCTCGAGAATCTTGGCGATCACTTCGTGAGTGAGGACGTCAGGGAACCCGGCGATGTTTAGCCCGGCAATCGGACGGCCGCCAACGGCGTAAACGTCACTCACAGCGTTGGCTACGGCGATAGCGCCGTAGTCGTATGGATCGTCAACTATAGGCGGGAAGAAATCGAGCGTTAAGACGAGAGCTATCTCGTCCGTAACGCGATAGATCGCGGCGTCATCGCCCGTATCGAACCCCACGAGAACGTTGGGATCAAACGGCATGATGTTTGGTAGCTGACGCAGAACCCGCGTCAGGTCGGCTTGACTGTACTTGCCAGCTCAGCCGGCGCAGGAGGCCAGACTTGTTAGCCTGACATCCGTCTGCTGTGACATTCTTTAACCATTCCTGATCTCAAGCGGCGCACGGTGGCCCACTTGCATGGACCATCGTCGAAGTATAGTCGCCACACTCGTAACGGGTTGGTTCGAGGTACCGGGTTGACGCCACCCACATGGCGTTCCTGTCACCAATGTGATGAAATTCGAAGGGCGTCGGTGCGAACACGACATCCGTTACCCGCCTCTGATGCGTGAAATTCGAAGAAAGGCGACCCTTGACCGAGATTCCAAACAGGGAACTGCTCCCGATGACAGCGGACCTGAATGACGCAGGCCGGCTAACTATTGGCGGCTGTGACGTCGTTTCGCTTGCCGAGATGTACGGCACCCCACTCTACGTATATGACGAACACACGATTCGTGAGATGTGTCGCGCCTTCGTCGGTGGCTTCGGGACGGAGTATCCGAACTCGCATATCGCTTACTCGTCTAAAGCGTTTAGCAGCCCGGCACTGGCTAAAATCTTGGAAGAAGAGCACGTCGGCATGGATGTCGTGACCGGCGGCGAACTCGCGATTGCCCGCGCCGCAGAGTTTCCGGCCCCCGAGATCAACTTCCACGGCAACAACAAAGGCCGGGCAGAACTTGAAGAGGCCCTTGATTACGGCATCGGGCTGATTACGGTGGACAGCATGTACGAGATCGACCTGCTGGACGAGGTCGCCCATAACAAAGGCATCACGCAGCCGGTCCTGCTTCGTGTATCGCCCAGCATCGACGGTCACACCCACCTGCTCACAGCGACCGGCGTCCTCGATCAGAAGTTCGGCTTCCCCATCGAAACCGGCCAGGCGGAGGAGGCAATCAAGCACGCACTGGGCAAGTCAAACCTCGACGTCCTCGGGGTCCACTTTCATCTCGGGTCTCCATTATTTGAAATTGAGCCCTACACAGAGGCGATTCCGTACGTATTGGAACTTGTAGCGAAGATGCGTGAGCATGGCCTTAACCAGCGGGTTTTCAGTCCCGGAGGTGGGTTCGCTATCGGCTACGTCTCGGATACGCCCCCACCGGAGATTTCCGAGTACGCCAGCGCGATCAGCGCTTCGGTCCGCGAGGCATGCGACAGATTCGGGCTGGACGAACCCCGCCTGATCCTGGAACCCGGTCGCGCCATCATCGGAAGGGCAGGAGTCGCCGTCTATACCGTCGGCGGGACCAAAGACATCCCGGGCGTTCGCAAATACGTCAGTGTGGACGGCGGTATGGGTGACAACATCCGGCCTGCGCTGTACGGAGCTGGCTACTCGGTGGTCAAAGCAAACAGCCCAGCGGAAGCGCCGACCGGGGATGTAACGATCGCTGGCAAGTACTGTGAATCTGGCGACTTGCTTGTAAAAGACGCTCCGATGCCGGATCTCGCGCCGGGTGACGTGGTCGCCATAGCTTCTTCAGGCGCCTACAACCTGTCGATGGCGAGCAACTACAACATGTCGCTCAGGCCAGCGGTTGTGCTCGTCAAAGACGGCGAAGCAAAGCTCATCCGCCGGAGAGAGACCTACGACGACTTGCTCGCATCGAGCGTGATGTGAGCGAGCGATGACCATGCCAGACGCGGCACCCGTACCGTCAACATCCGGAGACGCCGGTAGTACCGGTAATACCGGGGGGTGGCAGACGATTGGCCACAGCGCGGCGCGCCTGTATTTGCAACGTTCGCATGAAGCTGGACGTGTCGCGCACGCCTACCTGATCACGGGACCCGATCAGGTAGGGAAACGGACGCTTGCGCTTGACCTGGCGCGCCTCGTGAACTGCACCCCTACACCGGACATGTTCGGCGACGACGCGCCACCGCCATGCGGAAAATGTGTGCCTTGCGACCGAATTGCGCGGGACGTACACGCTGATGTGAAGACCATAGACCCGCACACCCCGCTTCTTGGCGTCAGTTCTGGCACGCGTGAAAGCACTCCTGACCAGGATGCCGCCCGGACCCTGATCAGCATCGGACACGTACGCGAGATGCAGCACGATGTGTCATTGAACCCCTTCGAGGGTGGGAAAAGGGTCGTCATTTTTGATGGAGCGCATCGAATGGCCCCGGACGGATCGGGCTGGAATGCGCTTCTGAAGACCCTGGAGGAGCCACCGGAGAATGTGGTGATCGTACTCCTCGCCCCGACGGTCGGATCGCTTCCGCAGACCGTAATTTCGCGATGTCAGCCGATTGAGCTTCATGCAGTCCCGACCGGAGAGATAGAACAGGGCCTGATAGAACGAGGCGGAGCGGACCCGGAGGTCGCCGCTCAACTAGCGCGTCTTGCGGCGGGCAGGCCGGGCCGGGCGTTCGCTGCGCTTAACGACGAGACCACGTTAGATCGATACCGGCAGGCCGTGCTGAGAGTGCTTACCGCCAGCGCCGGGGACATAGAGGAGAGGTTCCGTTACGCCAACGAGATGGCTCGAGAGTTCAGTCGTAACAGGGAGATGGTGGAACGCGAGCTGGAGCTCTGGACCTCGATCTGGCGCGACATCATGCTGCTTAAGCACGAGCTCACCAATTCTGTGGCCAATGTCGAGTGGACGGGGCAGCTATCTGTAGTGGCATCAGCTTCTGCACCGGATGATGCTCGATTGGCGATAGAAGCCATTTCAAGAGCGGCTGACGGTCTACGCCGCAACGGGATGCCACGGGTGGTTCTTGAGGTGATGCTGCTAGAAATCCCCGCCATCCCTCCGGAGATCGTCGAAAACATGAATTCTGCTGACGAGGACGAAGCCTTGGGCGGTGGCTGGGACGAAACGCCGTCTTGAGCAAGGGCGTGATCGGAGTCCGGATTGGCCGTAACTCACCGGTATTGTTCGTAGAAGCTGGTGAATCGGACAACACGGTCGGAGATCAGGTAATCGTGGCGCTTTGTGATGGCACCTCTGGAGAGGAGGAGGCGTCAGTCGTGATCGGCAAAGACCAGTTGATTCACGCCTCAGTGGACAGGCTCGTCGGGCGCGTTCTCAGGAACGTCCAGGACTGAAGTTAGTCAGCGCTCGCGTACGCTAAATCGCCGTCCATACTCTCTTCCGAGTCGAGCCACGGCAGATAAGGCCGCCACTGGTCTTGAATACGACCGGCGTGGAAGAAAGCGTAAGGATTTGGACGAGGTGGTGCAGGCTCACGCGGAAGCAGCATGTCAGCTTCACGTGGCGTGCGGCCGGCCTTCCGATGGTTGCAGCGATCACATGCGCTAACGATGTTGGTCCACGAGTGTTCGCCGCCTCTTGAGCGCGGCATTACGTGATCCAACGTCAAACGCCTGCTCTTCTTGCCGCAGTACTGGCAGGTGTGCCGATCCCGGATAAACACCTCACGTCGTGAGAGTCGGCGCTGGTGCAACGGGCGTTTCACCATGTAGAGGAGTCGTACGATTGACGGCTCTGCGTGTTCTTCGTAGGCGCTCCGGATTACGGCGTCAGTGATCTCAAGCGTCTCAGCCTTGCCGTGGCCGAGCAGCACGAATGCCCTTCGTACGTCGCAAACGTTCAACGGCTGATAGTTTTGATTCAGCAGCAAAACTGGAGAGCGGTTCACGCGCCATCGGCCTCCTCCGACGCCCGGCCGCGAATGAACTCAAGGCGTCGGTCTGACTTTAGAGATATCTACACGTTCTGATCCAGCTAACCGTTACATACGTCAATACGGCGCTAAAAGTCTCTGAAGTTCAGGCCAAACATACCCTCTCGGACGAGATTTCGCACGTCCGAGAGGACTAAAACAGCTAACCGTCTACGTTATCCGCCAGGTCAGCTTCCAGCGTATTGAGTGCCGATGCGAACTCTCCCGGAATAAGTCCCAGGACGTTTGCGGGGAGTTTCTCCCTGGCATCCAGGACCTTCGGAACCATCGTGGAATCGGCAAGCCACTCTTTGATGGTGTCGCGACCGTATCGCTCAGCCAGTTCCTGGTAGAGGCGTTCTTTGGCGGCGTCAACATCAATACCGCCTGAAATGGATGCTATGTCGCTGATATCCGCCAGAATCGCTTCATCCTGTGGGTATGCGACCCGCGCCATTGCGGTTACTACGCCCGTCACGAGGATCGCTCCGAGTAAGACGCCGACTACGACGCCACCCAGCTTATCCACCCATCCGAGGAAGACCATCGATAACATCGCCCGGATGATCTTCCCCACTATCTGGGCGACTATGAACACCCCGAGGAAGATGACCACATAGCCGATAGCGGTTGTTACCGACTCGTTTTCTATGTCATCGGTGAAGCGCTCAACCAGCCCGTCTGCGAACTGAGCGCCAACCAGCATGGCTACGTATACAGCCACAAAATTCAAAACAGCCTGTACAAGGCCCCATTTCAATCCGAGGAGGGCGCCGACTACAAAGACGGCGACCAGCACCCAGTCGAGTATGCTCATTCAATCCACTCCTCGTTTAATGACATTTCCGGTTCCGCGCACCGATCCGTAGGGGTCGTCGCCCTGCGTGTGATCGTGCACGAACCTACTAAGTTTCGAAGAAATCGCCGACTGTCGTCAACACGGTACCGGTCGTTCGACCCGGTCGATACGTGCAATATCCGTTGTGGATAACCGTGGTACCGCCCGGAATATAATCTGATCAGGCCAGAAAATTGGCGGCGGCGGCAAAAACCGAATCATCAGGATGCCGGGCTGCGGCCTTTGGTCCCTTAACGACGCCACCTCCGGATCACCGGTATGGAACCAGGGTCTCATCAGGCCCGGGGAGCACAATTGTCGACAGGCGTAGCACCCTTCATAGCGATCGACGGACCCGTTGGCTCCGGGAAGACGGCTGTCGGCAGGGTGCTCGCTGATCGCCTCGGCCATATGTTCCTGGACACAGGCGTTATGTACAGGGCCGTGACTTACCTGGCATTACAGAAGCAGATCGCTTTGAGCGACCCGGATGCCTTGGTCCGGCTCGCGTCCTCATCCGGCATGGAGTTGACGGGAGGGCCGGGTGAAGAGTGCAGGGTTATCGTCCGCTCCGGCGATGTCACCGACCACCTGCGTAGTCCAGAGGTAGACCGGTCCGTATCTGCTGTCTCCGCCGTTTCCGGAGTCAGGGAAGTGCTTGTGGGCCTTCAACGTGAGATCGCGGCAAAGGGCCAGATAGTGATGGTCGGTCGTGATATCGGAACGGTCGTGATGAGCGGCGCTGGACTCAAAATTTACCTGGACGCATCGGTCGAAGAACGGGCGCGTCGACGTCATGCGCAACTTCAGGAGTCCGGGACCGATATCGCTTACGACACCGTACTTGAAGACCTGAGGCGGCGGGATGATCTGGACTCGTCACGTGAGGTCGCCCCGCTTAAACGAGCCGCCGACGCCGTCGATCTAACGACCGACGACCTCGGAATTGATGAGGTCGTTGACCGCCTCGAGGAACTGGCGCGTGGGCCTGGCTTCTCGGGCACTGGTGCCTGATGGCGTTCCTCGTACACAGGTTCACCAACCGTGCGTTGCGGGTGACGCTCGCTTTATTTGCGGACTACGCCGTGGAGGGGAGCGAGAACATTCCTTCTGATGGTCCGTTGCTCGTCGTCGCCAATCATCAGAGCAATACGGACCCACCGATTCTTGCGACATCGCTGAGACGGGACACCCGTTTTCTTGCGAAGGATTCAATATTCAAAGGCGTTACGCCACTTGGTGTGTGGTTCTTGCGCTCATACGGTGCCCAGCCTCTGAGAAGGGGGCAGATGGATCTAAAGGCGCTCCGATGGGCCCTTGCTGAGCTGAAACGGCCCGGGGCAACGCTTGCGCTGTTTCCGGAAGGCACACGAAACCCCGGAGCGATGAAGCGCGCGGAGTCCGGGATAGTCCAACTCGCCGCTCGGGCCGGAACACCGATCCTTCCCGTAGGAATGTCCGGGGTTGAGGGGATGTCATCGTGGCTCAGGGCGTTCAAACCAAAAGGCACAATACGCGTGCGGATCGGACAGCCGTTTCGGTTAAATGTTGACGGCAAGCTATCCAGGAACGAAACAGAAGCCGCAGCCTCCGAGATTATGGGACGCGTGGCGGCGCTACTGCCCGAAAGTTATCGCGGCGTGTACGCCGAAGCCGCGGAATCACCGTTTTCTTTCACGGAGACTGTCGGATAATCGTCAGACCCAATTCTTAGAATTCGTTAACCAGGGAGCAATCTGCCGCCTATGTGCGGAATCATCGCCTACGCCGGCCCGGAGTCAGCCGTACCGATACTCGTGTCCGGTCTCCGGACGCTGGAGTACCGCGGATACGACAGTGCGGGGATCGGCGTCCAGAACGGTAGCAGCAAAATCTCGGTCACCCGAGCGCTTGGTGTTGACCAACTCGCAGAGGCGGTCTCACAGAATGGATCTGGGTGCGTCAGCGTTCCGAATGTTGGGATCGCGCACACGCGCTGGGCCACACATGGCGGGGTTACGGTCCCCAACGCACACCCGCATACAAGCGCCGACGGTCGGGTCGCGATAGTTCACAACGGCATCGTCGAGAACTACATGGAGCTGCGTGCGGAGTTATCGGACGCCGGAATCGAATTCACATCCGAAACGGACAGCGAGGTAATTGCTCATCTCGTTGCGAGATGCATCGACTCAGGTGACTCGCTTGCGGCCGCCGTACGCTGCACCGCCCAACGTATTCGTGGCGCATCCTCCTTTGTCGCCACATCGGCAGACGAACCCGGCGTGATCGTAGGCGTTCGACTCGGCAATGCCGGTGGCATCGTCGTCGGTGTCGGTGACGGCTTCAACCTGCTGGCCAGCGATGTCCTGGCGATCCTTCCGCACACAGACGGCATTATTTATCTACAAAGCGGTGAAGTAGCGACGATTCAACCATCCGGGGCCGAAATATCAGACCTATCTGGTGAAACTCTGGATCGTCCCGTGGTCAAAACCGGGCGTAGCTTTGAGGCTGCGGCGAAGGGCGAACACCGGCACTTCATGGCGAAGGAAATAGCGGAGCAGCCGGAAGCTGTTTCGTCCGCTATGCGACGCCGTGTGGACTTCGATGGCGGGACGATCAACCTCCAGGAAGTCCCGTTCACGGATGAGCAGATTCGTTCCATTGATCGTGTGGTCGTATCCGGAATGGGCACGAGCCTGCATTCCTGTATGTACGGGGCACAGATGATCGAGGCGCTGGCCGGGATCCCGGCCCAGGCCGAGAACGCATCGGAGCTTAGATATCGGCAAACCGCTCTGAACGATCGAACACTGGTCATCTCGGTCACGCAATCAGGCGAAACTGCGGACACGCTTGCGGCGATGGAGATGTCTGCCGAGTCTGGCTCAAGACAACTGGCGTTGGTGGAGGCTGAAGGCACGCAGGCTACGTTGGTGGCGAACGGGACCCTGTACCTGGGCGCAGGACAGGAAATCGGCGTCGCTTCCACCAAAACGATGATGTGTTCCCTGGCGGTTCTCTATCAACTCGCGGTCTATCTGGGTGAACGGCGTGGCAGTTTGTCGGCCGCACAGGTGAGCGATTTTGTATCCGACCTATCTCGTTTGCCGGGCTTGATCGCCGAGATGATCGACGACGGCGGCAACGCAGAACGGCTGGCGCGTGAGCGGCTGGTCAATAAACAGCACCTGATGTACCTCGGCCGGGGAGCGCTACACCCGATGGCGATGGAGGGTGCGCTCAAGATGAAAGAGCTCGCCTATCTACATGCGGAGGGTTACCCGGCGGGCGAGATGAAACATGGCCCGATAGCCTTGATCTCGGATGAAATGCCGACTGTAGCGCTCGCTCCACAAGGCGCTCTCTACGACAAAATGGCGGGCAACATCAATGAGGTGAAGTCACGCGGTGGAGAGGTGATCGCTTTGGCCACGCGTGGCGACGAGCTAATGCCGGGGCTGGCAGATGAAGTGCTCTGGCTACCGGAAGCGCCGGAGTGGATAGTGCCGATGCTGTCGCTTGTCCCATTGCAGCAACTCGCCTATCACACGAGCGTGGCGCTCGGTCATAACCCGGACAAACCACGAAACCTGGCGAAGTCCGTCACGGTGGAATAACCCGGCTGATCGCCCTAAGTTGCAGGCCGCCTTAAGTCATGACTCCAACCCGGACTACGAAGCACGTTCAACACCTGGCCGATGCCTACGACGGATAATCCCGCTGCGACTCCGACGAAGACAGTGGTGAGGCTCAGGTCAAATATCGTAGCGACCAGTCCGAATCCGGCCACAACAAGAAATCGGGTGTACGTGATGATGACCGGGATGACCATGTAGCCCGTTCCCTGGCTGGCGAAGGACAGGGGCTGACCACCGCCGAAGACGCCATACATCGGGGCTGCGATACTCAGATAAGAAGCGGCGATTGCGTACACCGCCGGGTCCGCCGTGAATCGGTCGACCCAGAGATCCGGCACCAGGGCCACCGATATGCCGATAACAGACGTGACCACCAGCGTAATACCGGCCCCAATCCAGGCGATCCGTCTCGCGCGCCCAATCTGACCGGCTCCCACATTGCCCCCTACGGCGGTAACCAGTGCCGCGCCAACGCCAAAAGCGAGCGGTACCAGCGTCAATTCGAGTCGGCTACCCAGTCCGTAACCCGCAAGCGCGTCTGAGCCGAATTTGCCGACAAATCCCGTTACGACGATCACCGTAAGGACCAGGCCCGTGCTGTTGATCAACCCCAATCCGCCAACGCGCATGATGTCTTTGATCGGCGTCCAGGAGAACCTGTGCGGCCGCACCCTGAGGTGCGCCTCGCCCCGGAGGACTTGGGAGACCAGGTAGATGGCCGCAAGCCCGTGAGTAACGATCATCGCCGTCGCGGGACCTGTGATGCCAAGGTCGGGAAACGGCCCCCAGCCAAGGGTCAGCGCCCCGGAGAGGCCGATATGAACGATGCTGGCGACGATGATCGGATTGGCAGCCTTCGCCATCTCGCCGGTGCCTCGAAGCAAGGCCGAAAACATAAACGCCAGCCAGACGATCGGCGCGCCCACGAAAACAACGTGTGCGTAGTCCACCGCACCGTCTAGCGCCTCCCCGGGACCGATGATTAACGAAAACACGGGTCTCGCAAATAGTCCCAGGACGATCACGTAGAGGATCGACATGAACGCGCCGATCACCAGGGCGTGCCACGCGGCGCTCTCCGCCCGGTCTGAGTCTCCAGCGCCCAGCGCCCGTGCAACCGACGACACTACGCCCCCGCCGATGGCGCCGTTCGACATCATTCCCATGAGTGTCTGGAAAGGGAACACTATCGCCAGGCTCGCTAGAGCAGTCGTTCCAAGTCGGCCTACGAAATAGACGTCTGCGAACGTGAGCGCGGTAGTCGCGGCCACGGCGGCCACGTTTGGACCGGCAAGTCGCAACAGCACCGCGGGAATCGACCCGTGCAGGATCAACTGCATTCGGGGGCTCAGTGCGGTGCTCAATGTCGTATTTCTTGATCACTAACGGAGGGACGGTTCAACGAGCAACTTCGTTGGCTGCGGTCACAAAATCGTGAATCTTGACGTCATCCTTGTCGCCATCTGTCTCCACGCCGGTTGAGACATCCACGCCCCATGCGTTCAGCTCACTGATCGCACCACTCACGTTTTCAGGCGTCAATCCACCGGCCAGGAGGACTCCCTCAAAGTGGGCTACGTTCGCCGCCTTGGACCACTCGAACACCTTCCCCGAGCCACCGGGGGTGTTCGGATCGTATGCGTCCAATAGAACCATGCGTCCTGCGTCAAGGTGATCTTTGACGATTCCCTCAAGGTCTTCGGCAGACATTTCGGGTCGCACCCGGACCTGTCTCAGGATCGGCACAACCATCTGTTCGTAGTAAGCGTCATCCTCATCACCGTTAAGCTGCACCATGTCCAGCGCCGCCATCTTGACCACGCGATTCACGAACCCGACCGGTTGATTTCGGAACAGCCCGACCACTCTTGGCCCGGGCATGGAGTCCTCGGACAGGGAGTTCCTGAAGCGGTTGATTATGGCCGCACCGGTCGTGGGGTCCAGTTGCCTGCGAACGCCTTCGACGAATACGAACCCTACGAGATCCGCTCCGGAGAGGGCGGCTGTCTGGGCGTTGTGGGCGTCTCTCAGGCCACAAATTTTGACGTGGGGAGTTGGCATAACGGACCTAGCTGGACAAACTCGTGACTAAATCAGACACACTGCCACCGGCCCGCATCAAAGATTCGCCGATCAAGACGGCATTCGCCCCGGCCGCTTCCATCCGACGAACGTCTTCGACACCCTTCATACCGGACTCGGCTACGAGGAT
Organism: Chloroflexota bacterium; assembly: GCA_018650185.1. GTDB lineage: Bacteria > Chloroflexota > Dehalococcoidia > Lucifugimonadales > Lucifugimonadaceae. The sequence goes on along the minus strand of JABIGL010000042.1, from coordinate 29,988 downwards.
TTTGTCCTTCGGGACCTTTGGCCCGAGCGACTCAAACAGAGCGATATCGGTCGTAAGCGTCTTCAAATTGCGGTTGTTGATCCCGACAATCTGTGGGTTTTGGACGAGGGCGATATCAAGTTCGTCCTCGGTAAACACTTCGACCAACACGCCCAGGCCCAGGCCAAGCGAGAGCGACAACAGCTCGGCGTACTGTTCCGGTTCAAGTATGGCGATGATGAGCAAAACGGCGTCCGCACCGTTCGCCGCGGCTTCGTAAACCTGATAATCGGAGAAGACGAAATCTTTCTCCATTACTGGCACATTCCTCGGCCCGGCAACCGATTTCACGGCACGGAGGTCGTCAATAGAACCGGAGAATCGGCTCGCTTCTGTGAGGACCGAGATAGCCGAAGCGCCGCCGTCGATGAAGGTTTTGGCCATCGCCTGCGGGTCGAGCTCGGGCGCAAGCGTCCCGGCAGATGCAGAGGCACGCTTCATCTCGGTGATAACGGACATTCCGGGGCTTGATAACGCGGCAAGGTAGTCAGTGCGTCCACCCGACTCTTCAGCCGCACGACGCATTTCGGCAAGCGGAACACCGCGTTCAGATTCCAGCAGAACTTCACGTTTGCTGGTGATGATCTCGTCCAGCACCGTGCCGGTGTATTTGCCGTGCGAGATCATTACCCGTCCAGCTCCTGTGATAGCGCCGCCAGCGCCTCAAGCTTGGCGAGTGCCCTGCCGCTTTCGATCGACTCAGCTGCTTGTTCCGCGCCCTGTTGCAATGTGTCGGCCTGTCCGACGGCCACGAGTGCGGCAGCGGTATTCATCACCACCACCGTCCGCGCAGCCTGTTCAACGTTTGAAGAGTTCTTGCCCTCAAGCACGCCACGGATGAGGCCGATGCTCTCTTCGACGGTATTTGCCGTGAGATCGGAACGCTTTTGCGCAGGAAGACCAAAGTCCGACGCTTCCACTGTTCGTTCAGACACCTGTCCGTCGGTGATCTGGAACACGTGGGACCTGCCCTCAGGGCTGATCTCGTCCATTCCGTCTTCCGCGTAGACCACCAGGGCACCGGTCGTTCCAAGAATGGATAGCGCCTGGGCAACCTTCTCCGCTGCGGAGGGGTCGCCCATGCCGATCACCTGGTGTTGAGCCCCGGCTGGGTTCGTAAGGGGCCCCAACAGGTTGAATACGGTCCTGATGCCGATCTGCGGCCTGAGCGGACCTGCGTACTTCATTGCTGGATGGAAGGCCTGTGCAAACATGAAGCCGATGCCGACCTGTTCCAGGCACTTCTGAACGCCGTCGGGACCGAGGTCGATCTTGACCCCGAGAGCTTCAAGTGCGTCTGCGCTACCGGAAGATGACGACATCGCACGGTTGCCGTGCTTGGCGACTACCGCACCTGCTCCGGCAACGACGAATGCCGCCGTGGTGGAGATGTTGAAGGTCTTCTGGCCGTCACCGCCCGTACCGCATGTGTCGACGCTTCGGCCATCGAAATTCACATGCAGCGATACATCCCGCATGGACCGCGCCATACCGGCAATCTCTTCGGCAGTCTCGCCCTTCATTCGCAGCCCGGTCACAAAAGACCCGAACTGCGCTTCGGTCGCCTCACCGCCCATGATCTGTCGCATCACGTCGGCAGCATCGTCTACGGCAAGGTCACGGCCTTCGACGACCTCGGTTATCGCTTGTTTGATGTCCATGAATTCGCCCCTAGGCCTCGACCGCCGCTGCAGACTTCACGTTCAGGAAGTTCTGAAGCAACTTTTTGCCTTCTCCGGTCATGATCGACTCTGGGTGGAACTGCACGCCCTCGATCTGTAGTTCACGGTGGCGAACTCCCTGGATTATTCCGCCCGGGCTATGTGCCGTCACCTCGAGCACGTCCGGCACCGAGTCCGGCTTGATGGCTAGGGAGTGATAACGGACTGCCTCGAACGGATCCGGCAATCCGGCGAAGACGCCCTTGCCGTCGTTGGAGATCATGGAAGTTTTACCGTGCATGATTTCACCCGCATGCACCACTTCGGCCCCGAATGCCTCACCGATGCACTGGTGCCCAAGGCATACGCCGAGAACGGGCAGGTGCTGACCGAAGTGTTGAATGGCTTCCACGGAAACACCGGCGTTTTCCGGTGTGGAAGGTCCGGGAGACACAACGACACGTTCAGGTTTCATGGCGATTAGTTCACCGAGATCAGCGGCGTCGTTACGGACGACCTCGACCTCAGCACCTAGTTCGCACAGATACTGGTACAGGTTGTAAGTAAAGCTGTCGTAGTTATCGATTAGTAGCAGCATTTGAATATCTCTTCGGGCAGGGGCTTAAGCGCCCGGATACCTTGGGTCGCCCGGAATGCGTTCCGCATCCGGGTTAATTGGCGCAGTCCCGACTTCCGGCGGCTCGGGAGCATCTGGCGCATTGATTGAGACCCTTACGGACGGATCACGGCCGGTCGTCCTGATGGAGTACTTCGTACCGGCTGGCACGAAAATGATGTCGCCGGGTCGGGCGTTCGTCACTCCCTCGTCGCCAATTCGCCAGGAGACCTGTCCAAACAGCACTATCCAGATCTCATCGTTGTCCGGGTTGATGAGGTCGAAGAGTGATTCGCCGGGCATGTTGTAGATCACCCGCACCCGGTTCCGGTCGTTCACGATCACGTCCTCACTCCACGGCGTCTCCTCGTGGAGCGCTAGCAGCTCGGACAACTTGGTCCGGGGCAGGTTCAGGAGTGAGTTGTTGTCGCTGTTAGCCATAAAAAGTTGATCCCGTAAGCCCGGAGAGTTTTCGCGGACTGATATGTCTCAGGTGAACGTTCTGTCGATAGCTGCCGGCCGGCTAGTCCTCGCCCATGTTTTCTTCTGCGTGATCGATGGCCCGCATCATCGCCGCCATCTTGTTGATCGTCTCCTGGTATTCACCTTCCGGCGTTGAGTCGGCCACGATGCCGCCACCGGCCTGTACGTGGGCGACGCCGTCTTTGAACACCATCGTGCGGAGCGAGATAGCGGTGTCCATATTTCCGTCGTAACTGAAATAGCCCGCAGCTCCGGCGTAACCACCGCGCTGGTCCGGTTCAAGGTCCGCAATCAACTCCATAGCCCGGACCTTTGGCGCACCTGACACTGTTCCCGCCGGGAATCCCGCCCGGAATGCGTCGTAAGCGTCCATCCCCTCCCGAAGTTCACCGGTCACGTGTGATACAAGATGCATAACGTGGGAGTAGCGCTCCACGTCCATCATTTGCGACACCTTCACCGAACCCGGCTTGCAGACCCGCCCGACGTCGTTTCGGCCCAGGTCCAGAAGCATCACGTGTTCCGCACGCTCCTTCTCGTCCTGCCGCAGGTCAGCTTCAAGGGCAAGGTCTTCTTCCGGTGTTGTGCCCCGCCGCCGCGTGCCAGCGATAGGGTGCAACGCCATCGTGCCATCGATCACCTGCACCAGCATCTCCGGCGACGCGCCGACAAGCTGGAAGCCATCCAGGTTGATGTAGAACATGTACGGAGACGGGTTTACAGCTCTAAGTGACCGGTACAGGTCAAAGGGCCGGACATCGGTGCGGCGTGACATCCGATGGGAGAGGACAACTTGAATAACCTCGCCATCGAAAATATTTTTCTTGCCGACCTCGATCATGTGGTCGTAGTTGTCGCGACTCATATTGGACTCGGCTTCGTAGCCTCGATCCTCGTTGCTGGACCGTACCGGTTCGCCGGGTTCGACCACACCCCCGTAGTCCGCGCCACCTTCGGCCGAACGCATACCGGTGTTCGCCGCTGATATACGACGGTAGGCATGCCTCGGCAAGGGACCCTGAAGCCGGTTCACCAACGTCTCCACCTTCTCGGTGGCGTCGCGGTAAGCGGCTTCTACGTCCCCGTCAACGAAGGCATGACCGACCACCGAGATCTTGTGCTGAACGTGGTCAAAGATGAGAAGGCTGTCCGCCAGCATGAAAACCGACTCAGGCACATCGACCCCGCGTCCCGGTGCCTGAGGTACTCGTGGCTCGAAGTACTTGATCGCATCGTAAGACACGTAGCCGACCGCCCCACCGGAGAAGTACGGCAGGCCGGGAATCTTGGCGTAAGTGATCTTTGCCAGCCGGGCCTTCAAAAGGTCGAGCGGATCCATCTCACCGCCCGGTTGTCCCGGACCGGTCGTCAGAACCTCAAGTGGTTCGGCACCTATAAAGCTGTGCCGAGCAAGATTTTCGCCGCCTTCAACCGATTCCAGCAGGAACGAGTAGGGGCCACGAGCGACCTTCAGATATGCCGATACGGGCGTTTCAAGATCTGCACTGATCTCCCGGTAAACAGGGATCGTGTTGCTCTTTTCTGCGAGCGTTTTGAACTGTTCAAGCGTTGGGGTGTACATGGAGTTCTCCGGGAATCCCGGCGATAGCGAATCGGTCCGGGGCGATAGTGAATAACGAAGCCCGTTAGCTTCGCCAGACCCACCGATCCCCCGTGGCGCTCGTTGTTGTCCCGAAACGGACGACGCTAGAGAATCCGTTGTGCAAATAAGACGCCATAAAAATACGAAGCATCATCGATGCTACTCCCAGCTACTTGTGTAGCTGCTGATCTTCATAGCATCCCGTACGGCCTTCATCGTCTCCGCGGCCGTGACACGCGCCCGTCGTGTTCCCTCCATCAATGCCTCTTCGACCTCATTCATATGCGCCTCGTAGTAGGCACGTTTCTCTCGTATCGGCTCCAGGAAGGTGTTCATCGCCTCTACTAGCGATTTCTTGACCTCAACATCCCCGACCTTCCCTGCGCGATATCGCTCTTTGAAGTCATCGACTTCCGCCGTGTTCGGGTTGAAGGCGTCGTGGTATTCGAAAACGGGGTTGCCTTCGACGTGACCGGGGTCTGTAGCACGCAAACGGGTTGGGTCCGTGTACATACTCATGACCTTTTTGCGCACCGATTCGGCATCGTCCCCAAGCTGGATTGTGTTGCCACGGCTCTTGCTCATCTTCGGCTGGCCATCGGTACCCGAAAGCCTCGGGATACGACCGATCAGCGTGCCGGACTCAGGGAATACGGGAGCGAATAACCGATTGAACTTGCGGGCGATCTCCCGTGTCATCTCGATGTGCGGTGCCTGGTCCTCGCCAACGGGTACCAGGTCGGCTCGTGGCAACAGGATGTCCGCCACCTGGCTCATCGGGTAGTTGAAAAAGCCAACGTTCAACTGCTCGGGCCGCAACTGTTCCGTCTCAGCCTTCAGCGTTGGATTTCTCTGCAACATGCCGAGCGGCGTAATGAAGCTGAGCAGCATCGTGAGCTCGGCGTGTTCCGGCACGTAGCTCTGGATGACGAAGGTGCTCTCTTCCGGGTCCAGTCCCACCGACAGCCAGTCGATGCCGACCTGCAACACGGAATCGCGGATCAGCTGGATATCGTCGATGTGATCGCCCAGCGCCTGGTAGTCGGCGATCAGGAAGTAGGCGTCGTACTCGTGCTGCAGCCGGACCCAATTCTCCAGCGCGCCCACGTAGTGGCCGATGTGAAGCTGACCCGTTGGGCGGATGCCGGTCAGTATTCGTTTTCTTCCGGTATTCGTGGCGATCTCGGCCATTCTTATCCTCAAACCCGGAAAATTCCGGGCAAAAAAAATCCTCGCTCCCGATAGGGGCGAGGTTTAAAAAGCCACGCGGTGCCACCCTAGTTACTGGAACGCAAAGCGCTTCAGCATCTCAATCAGGCACCGTTCACCGCCTCCTGTCACGGAGGCCTGAAACGAGGCCCTGGGCTCTAATAACGGTGCCCACTCCGGCAAAAGCTAGTCGGGCGGCTGTTCGCCATCCCTTTCGCTCCGCGGCTCCCGGGTCCATTCGGCAAGGTTCGTGGATACCGGACTCACACCAACTCCGGCTCGCTCGTTCCCGTAACCCTACGTACTAGTCCCTGTCACAGCCATTACGATTTCTGCTTACCCATGAGTATATGTAGCCGCTTCTCGTCACGTCAAACGGGCAAGAGTGATTCCGATGCCCTGTGGGAATCTGAAAGATCAGTTTCATCGTTATGGATTCAGGAGACAGAATGATTCACAATCAACATCCTGTGTTTCGGATAATCAGTCCCTCAAGTTGACCATTGGAGTGATGGGCGTATGAATGGCGCACTGCGGACGGGGCTTGTCCTCATGATTTCGGCGTTGGTCGTCGTAGCGGCGGCATGTGGCGATGACTCGCCTCCTGATGCCGAGTTCGCTCCCCGACTCGAAGTCCTCGCCCCCATCGACGAGGCCGAGTTGATCACGGTCGGAGATCAGAACCCGGAATACCAGCTAAGAGTTGTGTCAGGACTGCCGAACGGCTGTGCGCAGTACAAGAACACGACCGTAAAAGTCGTAGATAGCGTCGTTGTTGTTGATGTCCGCAACACCATCCCGCAAGACGGGCGTGTCGCTTGCACCGCCGTATACGGCTCCCACGAGCGGACTGTAGAACTGCCCGGGCTTTCTCCTGCGACCGACTACACCGTGAGTGTCAACGGAGTGGTCCAGCTTGAGCTAACGACCGAAGCGAAACTGGATGAAGGCATCCAGTCTGTACTTGCACCGCTAGTCAACTTCCGGCTCGAACTCATCAGTGAGTCGCCGTTGCAATACGAATTTGTCGCTGACTCCGGCCTGGAGTCGTCCTGTATGACCCGGGGCGAAGTAGCTCAAACACGTTCCGGTGGCCGGTTGTTTGGAAACGTCCTTCGGATCAGCGTTACGAACCTCGAGGAGGTCGACCCCACGACGGTTTGTGCGGACGAATTCACGCCTTACGAAGTGCGGGTTCTCCTGACCGGTGATTTCGAACCGGCAGGCGAGTACATATTGCAGCTCAACTTCAAGAACCAGTACGACTTTGTCGGCGGTGAGACGAACTTGAGGCTCAAGCCGCCTACCGCGTGATCTCTCCGGGCGTGTATTTGGCGTCTTCCTCGAACGGGTAGAGTGATTTTCGACGCTGCGTGAAGTTGAAACTATCCAGATCCGCGCTTGCAACTCCGGGCGTGTCTGCCAGGATGATCTCTCGTGCAATTGGCTCGTATGCAGCCCGTGGCGATACGACACCCTTAGCGATAACGACCCGGTAACGCTCTGGGAAGATCCCGGCCGAGTACATCTGCTGTCGCGACATGTTGCCGACGCCGCGCTTGGTGTGGAGTAAGAGCGTGTTGCCCTCACCAAGTCCGTTCGTGGGTGAGATGTCGAGCGCCACGGTCGGGCCGTAATCGAAAAACCTTATTCCTCCGTGGGTAGGGGTCGGTTCCTCGTATTTACCGTCCGTAATCGCGCGGACATGCCCTGTGACCTCGATCGGGTCTCCGTGCATGTCGTCGGTCTTGCCGCCGACCTTCAGCGTTATCTCCACGCCCGGTCCCGCCGTCACGCACCGTTGGACCGCCTCGGGGTCGAACAGGCTCATGAGTAGTTCACTTGCACCCTGTTTCTGAGCCTCCAGTAGGAGATGTGTAGAGTCAGCCGATCCACCGCCACCCACGTTGTCGCCCATATCCATGACCACCGTCGGGCCCTCCCCGACGGGCGCGTTTATTGCTGCCGTCAGTGCTTCGGATGGAGTCGGCGTGTCGTTGCCAAAGAGGGCTCTGTTCGCCCACGTGCGTGACGCGAGCCATTCCGCTGCATCACGCGCCGCGTCCACATCGCCGTCCGCAACCACGACGAACGACACGCCCATCTCGATCACGTCCGCATACGGGTAACCCTGGCCGCAGCTTGCGGAAAGGATTCCGGGCCGCTCGATAACCGTCCGAACGTCGTCCATCACGGACTTCATCGGTTCCAGTTCGGTCGGCTGCTTGGAGATGTTAATGACCATCGGCAACTGCTCAATCCACTGAACCGGCTTCGCCTCACCGCGAATCGTCTTAACCAGGATTTCGGAGGCTTCCACCGCTCGTGGCTTCGGGTCCAGGTGGGGGTTTGTGCGGTAAACGACCGTTGCATCCACGTTGTCGATCATCACGCGGGTGATGTTGGAGTGCAGATCGAGGCACATCACCACCGGCGTGTCCGGGCCGACAGCATCGCGCACGCGCCGAGCGATCTCGCCATCCATGTCCGGGTACTCCTCGGACACCGCAGCGCCGTGCTGTCCCAGGAGGATTCCGTCAAACGGGCCTGAATTCCGGAGGCCATCAATCATTTCGCCGACGATTCGGTCGAAGGCGTCCTTCGTAACGGTGCCCGTTGGGCCCGTGAACGCATGGACAAGTGGGACCAGATCGAACTCGAATCGACCCGCTCCCTCAAAGAATCCCGCCATCGTTGAGTTCGCGGTGGAGTGCTGTGCCGTGATCTCCTCGCCCCGGAGAAGCTCAAAGTTCTCGAACTCTTCGTAGGTGGTCGGTACCGACTGGAACGTGTTCGTCTCGTGCATCATTCCAAGGCAGGCGATTCTCAAGATATGTCCCTTTGATTTGGTGTTGTTTGTGCGTGGGCGTCTGGTACCGATCTGGACGTTGAATGGGCTACGAGGGTTCTCGATCAGTGACCGTAAGTAAAGGTGCTTCGAAACCTAACACGGTGAAAAAGTACTCCGAGTCCCCAAATTCATCTCCCGTCGCGAGAGCGGTCCATGAAGCGACCCCATCTTTCCCGGAGAATTCCATCAAAACATCAGTAATTTCATCGTCGGCGGAGAGATCGTCAGCTTCGAAGATATGGGCAGTGATCGTCAGGCCTACTAGGTCCACCCCACTTGCCGCCAAAGTCACGACAGTGTCGTCCGTGACGACGTCGACTTCGTCACCGTTCGCATCAATCCAGACGACATCGGTGATCTGAAGATCCTTGGGAAGTGGACCTGGTCGGTCGGTGGCGTTGGTCCAGATCGGCGGATCACCGGTAAGGACATCGTTTACAAACCCGTCTTCCACCGCAACTAGTTTCGAGCAGTTATGGAAAGGCAGCGAGGTCAGGCACGAGACGGTGGACGTTTGCCACGCCTCCGACGTGAACGACTCTGAAAGCTGAACTACAAGATCCGACTGATTACCAATCTGGGCGAAGTCCACGCGGCTTGTTCCGTACTCAAACCGGGCAATTTCAGTTGGATCTTGCAGATTGGCTCCAGCCGCACCTCCAAACAGACTTCGCAATCCTTTGATTCCGCCCAGTGGGCTATCGAACGTGAACACCGTTTTCACGGCATCCAATACTTCGTCGTTGGCCGACGACGCCCATCTAGCAGTGACGGCACCGCCAAGGCTATGTGCGACGATCACAATTTGAGGTTCGATTTCTGCAGAGTGTTCGTCACGCGCCATCGCTATCAAATCGCGTATCTGTTCATCTAAAGCTCGCGCCGATATCTGGAGCGCTTGTGTCGTCGCGGACGCGGAGTACTGGCCGCTGGCTCCCTCGTATCCTCCGGTGGATTGGTAGCTAAACCATGCGGGTGTGTAACCAGAACTGCTAAATAAGTTCAACAGCAGTTCCCCGAACGACTCTGTGGCTCTGGATTCGGCGTTGTATTCGCCAGTCCCAAACGCGTCGATACCGGGAACGAACATCACGAATTTGACTGGTACCGGCAGTGAAAGCGGCGTGGGGCTCGGTGAAGTTGTAGCAGTGGGTTTGGGGAACGGTGTCGGTGCGGCCGTCGGCTCCGGGATTGCAGTAGGCGAAGGAGCCGATATGACAGTTGGTGCAGAAACACTTGTCGAAGTGGGTGAAGGAGTTGGATCCGCTGAAACCAACTCCGGGGCCGGTTCAACCGAAGATGATCCCCAACAACCCATCAGTACGACCGCTATCAAGATCGACAGCAACCTGGCCGTGCGGACACGCATCACGAATTCATACACCTCCCTCATTCGATCCTAAACTCAGCGACGCACTTGTTGTGAGCCACAGATCAGGCCATGGCCCGACGTACTAGCCGTGGAACCGCTGTGACTCACGGTTTTTTTCGTATTGCCGCCGTAGGTCCTGAGTCACCGGGTCGCTAGTCACTTCCGCCGGTGAAATGTCCCACCAGACGCCCGAGTCAGGCCCATAATTGTGCTTTTCAGTTTCAACCACGATCACGCAGGAACGCCTTTCCTTCCGCGCTTCTTGAAGCGCCGTGCGTAGCTCATCCGGCGTCGCGACGTTCCAGGCTCGTGCTCCCATCGATTCTGCGTTCTTGGCTAAGTCCAGCTTTACATAGTCACCTTCCAGGCGGTTGCTGGCCGGGTCTCGATGCCGCAATTCGTTGCCAAAGCTTCGACCGGCCGACCCCATCTGGAGCGCGCGTATCGACTGAGCACCGTGATTCTCGGACAAAACCACAGTCACCTTCCAGTCCTCCTGAAGGGCCGTGACGAGTTCCGATGGCGCCATCAGGTAGGTGTGGTCGCCGATAAATACATAGATTTCGCCATCAGGACGTGCCATCCGGACGCCGAGCCCTGCCGGAAGCGCATAACCCATCGTGGAGTAGCCAAACTCCAGGTGACAGAACGTTCCGCTGCTTACATCCCACTGCGCGTGCAAATCCCCGGTCAGCGTCCCCGCATCGTTGATGACCGTATCTCCGGCCTGCGATTCAACGTTCAGGATTCCGATGGTCTCGGCTTGGCTCATCGCCTCGCCCGGAGTTGGTTGATGCACCTCATCGTTCAGGTAACGCTTCCAGGAAACGCGGGCGGCACTTGCCTCGCCCACGTAGCCATCATCCGGCCTGATCCCGGCCTCTTTCGCTGCGATGGTCAGCGCCCGCAACGCGCTCTGTACATCCGCTATGACTGGTCTGGCGCCCAGCTTGGTGGCGTCGAAGCCAGACAGATTGATCCCGGCGAACCTGACATCAGGATTTTGGAACATAGATCGGGATCCCGTAACCACGTCGGTAAGTCGAGTGCCTACGGCGATAACCAGATCCGCCTTGCTAACGATCTCCGTTGCGGCCCTGGACCCGGATGTCCCCAGCCCGCCCAGCGCTATCTCGGAACCGTTGCGCATCGCCCCGTGCCCGGCAAATGTCTCCCCGACGGGTACGCCGAATGAAGCCGAGAACTCTTCAAGTTCCTCCGAGGCGTCGGAGTAAATCACTCCACCACCTGCGACGACGACAGGGCGTTTCGCTTCCCGCATAAGCCCAACAAGGTCTTCAATCGCTTCAGCGTCCGGCGATTTGCGCTCATTCCGCCACGTGCGCTCCTCGAAGAACGCCAACGGGAATTCAAACGCCTCGGCCTGCACATCCTGCGGTAGAGCAATCGTCACCGCTCCGGTATCAACCGGGTCAGTGAGCACACGCATCGCCTGTGGAAGCGCTGTCAGGATCTGTTCCGGGCGTGAGATGCGATCAAAGTAGCGGCTGACCGGTCGGAAGGCGTCGTTTGCGCTTATATCACCGGACAGCGGATGCTCTATCTGCTGCAAAACCGGTCCCTGGCGGCGGGAGGCGTAGTAGTCAGATGGAAGGAGCAGCACCGGCAAACGATTCACAGTCGCCTGCGCAGCGCCGGTCACCATGTTCGTTGCGCCCGGCCCAATGGAAGAGGTGCAGGCCAGGGTCGCCAAGCGCAGGTTCGTTCTCGCGAACGCGGACGCCGTGTGGACCATCGATTGTTCGTTAGTCGGCCGGTGGAATGGCAGATCGTCGCCGTACTCATACAACGCCTGACCCATGCTGTGGACGTTGCCATGTCCGAAGATCCCGAACATGGCCGGAATGAAACGCCGCCGGTTACCGTCACGTTCGCTGTACTGAACCTGCAGGAACTTGACGATCGCCTGCGCCACCGTGAGGCGGACGGTCCCACCACCAGACTCGTTAGTCATGTCCTGAGCCCTTTCTAATCTGCGCCAAGCGGAACCGCATTAAATTCGTTCAATCAGTATCCGAAATTCAGATTTTTAGCCGTTCCCTCAGATAACGCCGACTGATTGTCGCCGACTCTTCCGGGGGTAGCGCCGACTCATCCTGCTCGTACACCAGCCACTCGGGATTCGTCGACGCTATCAAATCCCACACTCCGGGCAGGTCCACCTCACCTCTCCCGAGTTCCGTGTACTCCGCCTGTCCGTTCAGAGGGAGTCGCGGGTAAAGCGGCGAGAGAACACCTTCAGGTCGTGGTTCGGGACCGGTGTATTTCAGATCTTTCATGTGGACGAACGCCAGGCGATCCATGTATCGCTGAATCAGCTCCAGCGGATCCCGGCCTCCCCATTTGGCCCAGAACACGTCGATGCAGAATCCGACCAGTGTCGGGCCAGTTAGCTCCATCAGGCGATCGATACCGCTCGTTGGCTGAGTATCGGGCAAGCCGGGTACGTAGCGGAACTCCCAGCCGTGATTGTGATAGCAAAATTTGAGACCAGCATCTCGGCATCGCTCTCCCGCCCTGTTCAGGATGTCAGCGGCGTCTTCGAACGGACGCAGCCCAGCCGTTTCCTCGTTAACTCCAACGCCAGACAGGACGATGAACTTGCCGCCGAGCGCGTCCAGATACTCGATTTCGCGGTCGACCTCGTAACCGGGTCTGTACCCCGTGTGGAGGCTCCACTGAACCAGGCCGAGATCATCCAGGGCTGCGTTCGCCTTTCGATAGTCGCCACCGAACAGTAGGTCGCCCTCAACGCCATCAAAACCGGCATCACGGATATCTCTGAGTACACCTGTAATGCCGTGAGGGCCACTTTCGATAGACGAGGTGAACGCCGGGTTGAGTTGGACCCCGATCTTCGGGGTGCTCACGGCCTTTCAAAATCGAGGCGCGCCCACCGTAGAAAAATATTGCCGCCCGGTATTCCGAACGGGCCATTGACGGCCAGACAAGCGATCACGTGCTCGGTCCCGGGACGGGCGTCGTCCGTGACGCACACGCGGTTGGTTACGTTGAAACCCTGTACCGCGCCGGCCTTGCTGTCCCATTCACCGTCTATCCACACCTCTCCGTAATCATCAATGTTGGTCTCGAACCAGAGCGTAGACCCGGAGACCTCAAAATCACCGATGCGTTCCGGCAGCGTCACCCGAATCCGATACCAGCCGAACGTGAAACCGACCGACCGTGCTTTGCGGATACCCGGGTCATCAACACTGCCGGACGTGGGGTTGTCCCCGCCCGGCGCTACGTCTGTGAGTTCTTCCCAGCCGGAGTCGTCGTAAGCCTGTAACCGGGCCGGAGTTTCAACGGCCTGCGAGACAAGCCCTTCGTTCGGCAGTCCCGGCGCCCATCCAGGGCCGTAACGCCAGACAGCATTGTTGAGGAGGACCAGATCGGCGGGCGATTCCAGGTCAAGCGAGACTGTTGTCATTGCTTCTTCTACCTGTCAGTTACTCGTTGGAAACGAGGTCCATTCGCGGACGGATAGTACTCTAACTAGCTCGATGCGGCACTCCTTGATGTGTTTGAACCAACTGGCTCTAACCACCGCCGGCATCCGACCCGTAGGCCGTCTGTGAGGTCGAATCCTGTACCATCCGGGCTTCGACGACCGATCACGGAACAGGGAGGCGCAAGTTGGGCTACTCAGCATTCAGGCGAACCGGATTGACGCACCATCACCCGGGTCGCTCCTACAAGGGCTACACAGTGATCGCCCCGCTGGGCGGGGATTCGGTATACGCGCTGGACATGGGTGGGCGGATCGTCCATCGCTGGCACACGCCCGATCTGCGGCCCTTCAACGCCGAGATGCTGGATAACGGCAATCTAGCGGTACTTGGAACAGAGAAAAAGTTCGCCCCGGCAGGGCCGAGAGAGCCGGGTGCTCCGCCACCAAAAGACCTGAAAGAGCGGGTACGTGGCTTTGGCGGCAACGCCACCGTGTTACGTGAACTGGACTGGAACGGCGAGACGGTCTGGGAGCACGCAAACGAGCTTCAGCATCACGACTTCAAGCGGCTACCTAACGGAAACACCGTGCTCGTGGAGTGGGCGGACATCCCGGAGGAGTTAGAACGGCAGGTCAGGGGCGGCCAGCGAACAAGAACCCGTAAGCGTCCGCCGATGGCGGGCGACGAGATTTACGAGATCGACCCTTCAGGAAAAGAAGTGTGGCGGGCGAAGATCTGGGAATCGCACGACCCGCGCCGAGATCCAATATGTCCGCTTGAAGATCGAAAAGAGTGGTCGCATGTCAATTCGATCGACGTGAACGAGGATGGCGATGTGCTGTTTTCGTGTCGCAACAACTCTCGCGTTGGGATTATCAGCCGCTCCACCGGCGAGTTGACCTGGTCGTATGGTCAGCCAGAAGTGTTCCACCAGCACAACGCAACATGGCTCCCGAACGGCAACGTTCAGATTTTCGATAACGGAATGCACAGACCCGGAATGCCTCGCTCACGTGTAATCGAAGTGAATCCGAAGACGGACGAAATAGCGTGGGAGTACGTCGCGACGCCGGACATCCAGTTCCTGAGCGCCCATATCTCCGGAGCACAGCGGCTACCCAACGGAAACACGTTGGTGTGCGAGGGTGCGCCCGGTCGTCTGTTCGAGACCACGAAGGAACGCGAAATAGTGTGGGAGTGGGTCAATCCCATCGTTGAAACGGTCCGTGAATCACCTTCCACGGCCATCTTCCGTGCGCACCGGTATTCACCAGACCATCCCGGCTTTGCTGATAATCCGGTCGATCCGCGTCGCTACATGGAACTGAACCGGATGAACGGTCTCGGCGGTCCGGGGTTCAGGGGCGGTCGCTTCGGCCGTTAGCCGGACCCTGGCGCAGGATTCGCAGTAATTTCTGCTCGCAAGAGCGGATACGGATCTATTTGACGCGCCTCTCACCTCACCAAAATTCCTAGTGAAAGTGGCTTCAGGACGCCTATTTCAGCAATCCGGGAACATTTCCGCACGGACCGTCGTCATTACTAGCAACCAACCCATGCGAATCACCCTGGTACGGACAAGCCGACCGGGCAGACGACGGAGATTTAGAGATGAAGTTCCAGCTTAACCAGATCGGTCAATTAGGCCGGTTCACGGGACACAAGAGAATGATCATGACCCTGGGCGTGGGCGCAATGGCGTTGACCGTTGTCGCCTGCGGATCATCGGTCGTTGACGAGGACCTCCCGGAAGGTGATCCCCTGCCCCAGCCCGCACAGGGTGGGCAGAATGACGCCGCCTTTAATCTTGGTGCACCTGCCGGGATAGGAGTTCCGGGAGACGGGAACGACGGTGGGGCTACTTCGGGAACCGTTGTCGAAGGTGTTCGTGGTGAGACGGTGTCAGAATCGATCGGGATCGCGCCCTACTACAAATGCGATGCCACGGTTTCACACCCGACATTGTTCATCGAGGGTGAGCCGGTAACGGTGGACCCCGCGCCGGGCGTAGTGATCTACGACCTGGAGGATTACGTCGACGAGGACGGTGAGGCCGCACCGCAGATCGGAACCCTGGAAGAGGACCCCGGCGGCCCATTTGTTAACGAGCCGACGCCGGACCTCTACGTCCAGGATGGAATCTCCCTCGGTATGCCGGTACCCGGTCTGGCGGACGTGACCGAAATGGTAGTCGAAGACGCGCCGGAACCGGTGTCCGCACCGCCGTCCATCTTGCCGATGCCAGAAGACCTGACCATCGAGCCGATCGCAATGCCGGTGTACGAGTGCGAATCTGACTCCACGTCTTCGGATGGCTCCGGTTCGTCCGACTCGGGTAGCAGCACAATTGAGCCCATCCCGTACCCGGGTGACGAAGTGCCCTCAAACATCGAGATCGTGGAAGCGCCGATCGAGTCTGCCGGTGTCACCGTCGCAGAGTCCTTCCCGCCGCAGTACTCCTTGTGGGTCGTATCCGGGCTCTCCAGTGCAGCGTCCACTTTTGGTGATTACGCGGTCAAACGTGACGGCAACGTTGTCGCTATCAGGATGACGAACTACGTACGGACTGATGTGATGGCGGCCCAGGTTTACGGCATCCACCAATCCAACATCGCTCTCGGTGGCGAATTCGAGTCCGGGCAGACCTACGACGTCGTAATTAACGGCAGGTCCTGGACCACATTCACCGCCCAGTAGGGCACCGAAAGTAACTACACGGCGGTCGAACTAAACCGGTCGACCGCCACCACAAGAACCCGGAAGAAAAAGGGAAATCATGATCTGGAAGAAGAGAGCCGGGCTGATGGTCGCCATCGCCTCCGCTATTGCCCTACTTGCGGTCGCCTGCGGGAGTGATCCCGAGACGGGTCCAGCGGCATCCGGCGGTTCGACGCCCGAACCGACCAGTACCGTTACGCCCGCGGCAACGGCGGTGCCAACGCCCGTGGATGCGACCTTCCCCGGCATCGACGTCGGAGAGCCGAACGGTGTCGTTAGCTACGAGGATTTGGTCAACGCGCTGGAAGCTGCCGGCGTGGAGATGGCGGCGTCTGACATGGTGTTCCCGCCGTCGGTATTTGAGGTCTCTGGGCGTGCCATCGAAGTCGGTGGAGATCAGGACTCTGAAGTCCCTGCAATCGTTTTCGAGTTTGAGGATGTTGAAACGCGACTAAGCGTCCAGGCAGAGGCTCAGGAGCCCGGAGGAGATATCGAGGCGTCACTGGAAGATTTTGATCGACTGGCGTTCTTTGGCTCCGGCAACCTGATCTTGATGTACATCGGCAAAGATGCCGACACGATTGACCTCCTATCCACGATTCTCGGTCGGTCATTCCTGACAAGGTCGGACGATGGCGACACCATTGGCGGAGTGGACGAGCCCGCCGGTCTCCAAAAATTGGTCAATGCACCGATCGAATCGGTCGATCTCATCATCATGGAAAGCGACCCTGTTCAGATCACCGCGACCATCGTGGCTGGACTGCCCAATGGGTGCGCCGAGCCAGGCGGTTCGGTGACCCACATAGCCGGACACATATACGGCGTGACGGTATCGAACTCCGTTCCTGCCTCCGGAGATGTTGCTTGCACCGACAACTACCGAACTTACGAGGAAATCGTTGGTCTCGGTTCAGGAGAAGTCGGTGCCGAGTTCAGGCCCGGTGTGACCTACACGCTAGCCGTGAACGACAAGGTCCTGGAGTTCACCGTAAACGGGATCATCAACGAGGTGGCAACACTCTCCGGCTACGACGCCCTCATGCTGTCTCTGGCGGAGCAGGGCGTTACGCCTCAAGCGACTGATGAGACTATCGGCGGCGTTTTCGGGCTGGATGCCGGGATCATCAAGCTGGGTGACGAGGACATCCAAGTACACGAGTTCGAAACCACAGCATTGGCTGACGGAGCAGCTTCCGGAGTGACCGTCGATGGCGGCACCATCAAATCATCTGATGGTTCCGTATCGTCTGTCCGCTGGATTGCGCCACCGCACTTCTTCCTTCGTGGAAATGTGATCGTCCTGTACGTTGGCGAGGACGCGGGTGCGCTTTCAGCACTGGTCGGCGCCCTTGGCGATAGTTTTGCTGGCTCTGCTATCGACGTGGCAAAACCGGTCCCTGAGCCAACGCCGACCACCGGTGATGACCCACTACCGTTCCCGATTCCAACGCAACCCGCGCCCATCGAATCCGTTGAAGTGGCGTTCCTGGAGAGCTTCCCGGTTCAGCACATGCTTCAGATTGTCGCCGGTCTTGAGAACAGTTGTATCGAGCCACACGGCAGCCAGGCGGTGACGACGATCGGTGCTGACGGCAAGAACGTTGTGACCGTGGAAGTGACCAACGTGGTTTCACCCCCGGGATTGGTCTGCGCCGAGATCTACCGGACCTACGAGGAGAACATTAACCTCGGCTCTGAGTTTGAGCCGGGATCCGAGTGGGACGTTTTCGTGAACGGCGAGTTAGAGACGTCTTTCGTCGCCCAGTAGACGAACGAGAGGAAGACAATTCGAGTTTGCGCTCATGGGGCGGCGCGCGTTGCGCGCCGTCCTGTGACCACATAGGCTGAACGGGCATCTTTTGTCATTTCGCCCTGTCTCCAATCTCCTCAATTGCCACACCCCAGCAAACCGGACAAACACGTAATCGTTATCGGCGCGGCCGGTGGCATGGGCCTTTGGGCCGCTCGCCACTGGTTTGCGGAGTTGAGCGATGTCTCTCGCGTCACTCTCTGCGATCTGGAGACACTTTCGGCCGATGCACGATCCACGATGGCGGACGTGCCTGCTTCCATCGATTCCGCACGTGCCCGGTACGGCACATCGGGACTAAGCCTGGTCGACTGCGAAGTCGTGGATTCCGGACGAGACCCGGTACAAGTCCCTCCGGAGCTCGAAAACATCGATCTGGTCGTGCTTGCGACACCGCTATCGGTGATCGAATCAGTGATGGATGGTCTCAACGGCAAGCTGGCTCAAGGCGCGTGGCTAATCGACATGGCGTCCGTCAAAAGCACGCCACTTGAGCAGATGACAGCCGGGAGCGGCGACGGAGTATCGGTCGTCGGCACGCATCCACTGTTTGGCATCACCGGCGACTCGGTATCAGGCCGGACCGTGGCCTTGGTTCCGACCGATAGCGACGACGGACAGCTTATTTCGTGGCTCGATAACGGTTTGAAGCAGCTTGGCGCGAGCACCTTGCAGGTTACGGCCAGGAAGCATGACCGCTACATGCTCATAGCCCAGACCATGACCCATTTCGCCCTTATGGCGTTCGGAGAAGCGGTCACCCGGTCGCTTAACGAAGACGAATCTCTCGAAGAGCTAAGGGAGTTCGGCACCCCGCCCTATCTTGCGATGGGTAACGTCACAGGCCGGTTGCTGGTCCAGAACCATCGGTTGTACGCATCCATCCAGCAGGCGGAAGGTGCGGACGATATTCGGGACACCTTCGCGCAGGCCGCGCGCCAGCTGGCGGATTCATTTGATCAAGGATCGTTAGGCGATATCGAAGCGGAGATCGGGCAGCTGGCTGAACGTTACGGAACCGCCGAATTGGAGGCTTCTGCCCGTCTATCGGAAAAGATGTTTCGTGCGGACCAAAGCGGTAACACAGAGGACGGAATCTGAGGTTCTGGACGACATACAACGCGATCAGGCCCCTGACATTGCATAATTACTCGTCGCTCAAACCGCAAAAGCGCCAGGACTAACGTCCTGAGTGCGAGCGACCTGAACGGATTCGAGAGACAGGATCAACTTGGCTGACTCAGTAAACGGATCAAACGGTGGCGAGCCGTCACCGGACGATCGCATCAATGCGGTCAAAGACGCAGCGCTAGCCGCACTCGCTGTGGCGGATTCTGCTGACGCATTGCAGGAGTGGCGTAACCAGTACATCGGCCGAAGTGGTGAGGTGACACTCCTTCTCAGGAGCGTCGGTTCCCTTCCGGCAGAGCAGCGTGCCGGCTTCGGGCAGGCGGCGAACCGCCTCAAGAACGAACTTGAGGGGTCCTTCGACACCCGACAGGCGGAGGTCACTGCGGCCAGCGGTCCGGCTGGCGCCATCGACGTTTCACTCCCGGGTCGCAAACCCTCGGGAGGGCGGTTGCACCCGATTACGCAAACCGTTCGAGAGATCACAGCCGCGTTCGGTGCGATGGGATTCCAGACCGTCGAAGGCCCGGAAGTCGAGCTGGACCGATACAACTTCAACGCCATGAACATCCCGGATGACCATCCGGCCCGTGACATGTTCGACACGTTCTGGCTTGATCGTGTCGACGAGGAGGGCGCACGAAGCATCCTTCTCCGAACACACACCTCCCCGATGCAGGCACGTGTCATGGAAGCTCAGGACCCGCCGATCCGGGTGGTGGTTCCAGGTCGTTGTTACCGCTACGAAGCAACCGACGCCAGCCACGAATGGCATTTCAACCAGGTTGAAGTGATGGCGGTGGACGAGGGCATAACCTTTGCCGATCTCAAGGGCACGCTGTTCGAGTTCGCGCGCAGGGTGTTCGGGCCTGAGCGCAAGGTCCGCTTCCGCTGCGACTTCTTCCCGTTTGTTGAACCCGGTGTCGACATGGCTGTCGACTGTTTCAACTGTGAAGGCGATCCCGCCTGCCGAATCTGCCGTGGTTCCCGGTGGCTGGAGATCCTGGGGGCCGGAATGGTGCACCCGGATGTACTTCGGCGTGCCGGTTATGACCCTGAACGCTACTCCGGCTTTGCCGCGGGTATGGGCGTGGAGAGAGTTGCGATGCTCAAGCACGGCATCGACGACATCCGCCACTTCTACGCCAACGACATGCGCTTCTTGAGCCAGTTCTAAACCCGTAATCCGTGTCGAGTGACGGCGCTACAGAAGCTCCAACCCGACGACGAACCCTGTACAGCGAGTTCTGATGAAAGTTCCAATCTCCTGGCTTGAAGAGTATGTGCCGATCACGGTGCCGCTCGAAGATTTAGCGCACCGGCTCACGATGGCCGGTACGGAAGTCGATTCGATCGAATCGACTGGATCATATGAAGGCGTGGTTGTGGGCCTGGCGAAAGAGGTCGGGCCACACCCGGACGCAGACCGCCTCCGGCTCGTGCAGGTAGACAACGGCACGAAGACGCTGGAGGTCGTGTGTGGTGCGCCAAACGTGGCGACCGGCCAGAAGATCGCTTTTGCCAGCATCGGCGCGGTACTCACCGACGCTCACACGGGCGAAGAGCGAAAGCTACGCAAGTCCAAAATTCGGGGCGTGACTTCCAACGGGATGGTCTGTTCTGAACGCGAGCTCGGAATGAGCGATGAGCACGAAGGAATACTCGTGCTGCCAGAAGACGCTCCCGTGGGTACACCTCTCGGTGACTACCTCGGCGAGACGATCCTCGATCTCGAGTTGACGCCAAACCGACCGGATTGCCTGGCGGTTATGGGAGTTGCGCGGGAAGTGGCCGCCCTGACGGGTGAAACCGCTACGCCGCCTTCGTTGGACTATCCGGAAGATGGGCCCGACATTTCGACGCTCGCAAAGGTGGAGATCGAAGACCCGGATCTGTGCCGACGCTACACGGCGACCCTGATCCAGGGCGTCACCATAGGCCCGTCCCCTGACTGGCTGGCCGACCGACTACGTGCCATAGGCGAGCGGCCGATCAACAACGTGGTGGACGTGACCAATTACGTCATGTTCGAGCTGGGACAGCCGCTGCACTCTTTTGATTTCGATGAATTGAGCGAGGGCCGCGTCGTGGTCCGGCGCGCTCGACTCGGGGAGACGCTGCTGACCCTTGACGGAGAAACGCGAGAACTGACGACCGACAACCTGATGATCGCCGATGCCGGTCGACCTATCGGCCTCGGCGGGATCATCGGCGGAACCGAGTCCGGAATCACCGACGGCACGAAGTCGGTCCTCCTTGAGGCCGCTAACTTTGACGGCTCCAACAACCGTCGGACGGCGAGTGGATTCGGAGTACGTACGGAGGCCACGCTCAGGTTCGAGAAAGGTCTCCGCCCCGAGCTTGCGGAGTATGGGGTTCGCAGGGCCACAAAGCTAATACTTGAACTTGCAGGCGGAACCGTGGCGTCAGGAATGATTGACGAATGGCCGGACCACGGGGGGGCCGTTCAACCTGTGGAACTACCGGTCAGCGGAATTGAGCGGTTACTCGGCGTCAGTTACGAGTCAGAATTGGTGCTGTCGACCTTAGAGCGACTGGGTATGGAGGTCGTTTCAGGCAACGGTACCTACACCGTGACACCCCCTTACTGGCGGCCGGACATCACCATTCCGGAAGACCTGATAGAGGAACTCGCCCGGATTATTGGCTACGAGATGATCCCGACGCTTGGGATTACGGGCAGCGTTCCGGCATGGGAACCAAGTCCGGAACGTGACCTTCGGGAGCGGATTAAAGACATCCTGGCCGACTACGGCATGCAGGAGACGATCTCATATTCGCTAACAACCCCTGAAGCGGAAGCGCGGGCCCGCCCACCTGAGCACGGTCTTGAGCAACTGCGAGTCATGAATCCGCTCTCGGCAGAACAGGCCACGTTGCGCACCACACTGCGCCACAGCATCCTCGCCGTACTTTCCCGCAACGCGCGAACCTGGCGAGGCCCGTTACGGATGTTCGAATCCGGGCGCGTTTACCTGGATAAAGGGGAAGGCGTCGGTCTTCCGAACGAGCCCGAGAAGTTCGTCGGGGTAGTTGCAGGCCCACGTTCCGATCTTGAGTGGATGTCCGCAGAGCCAGAGTCCTCCGACTTTTATGACGCCAAGGGAATCATCGAGGCATTGCTCGGCGAATTCGGCGTGACTGCCGGGTTTGCCCCTGCCGAAGAGACAACCTTTGAACCTGGACGATGCGCCCGCATCGTCATCCCGTCCGCAGGTCGCGCCGAGATAGGCGTGCTTGGCGAAGTGGCCTCAGAGGTGCTGGCGACATTTGATATCGAAACAGCCCCGGTGGCGATGTTCGAGCTGGATGTCGAGGCGATCTCAAAATTGCCTGAACTGCAGAAGCTCGGGCAACAGGACTACACGCCGTTCGGCCGATTCCCGGACTCCGCGAGAGACCTGGCGCTTCTAATAGACGACACGGTCCCGGCGGCTGACGTGCTGGCGCTTGTGGAACGTAACAGGCTCGCGATCAGCGCAACCGTATTCGACGTCTATCAGGGCGATGCCATCCCGGCAGGTAAGAAATCGCTGGCCGTCCGGGTGGTGTACCAGGCGAACGACCGCACGTTGACGACCGAAGATCTCACAAAGGCAGAGAACTCGATACTCAGGGCACTTGAGCACAATCTCGGTGCCGAGCTGAGAACCCAGTAGTCCAGCGGCTGCCACTCGCCGGTAAACTGGTTCCGATTGGCCAGCCGCGTTAGCCCCACGGTTTTATATGCACCAAGATCACGCGCACGAAAGACCTCATCGCCACCACTACGACGCCGAGATGCTGGATGTCGAGGAGGCGCTTGAGCGAATCCTGACCTTCTTCACAGCGCTTCCGACGGTGGACGCCCCGCTGCTGGATGCGCTCGGACAGGTTCTCGCCTCACCATTGATAGCGCCTATAAACATCCCGCCGCTCGACAACTCCGCTATGGACGGCTATGCCCTGCGCTCCGCCGATCTGTCGGGTGCGAGCGCCGAATCACCCGTCGATCTAAACGTAATAGGCCACATCCCGGCCGGTACCGTGTCCGACCAGACGGTCGAATCCGGGACAGCTCTTCGCATCATGACCGGTGCCCCTGTACCTGAAGGTGCTGACACGGTGGTGGCATTTGAAGACACCGATGAAGTGGACCGCCGCAACACTGGCGGTTCCATGGAATCTGTTGGAGTCCGACTGGACGCGGAGACCGGAGAAAACATCCGGCCGGCCGGTGAGGACGTGCGGAAGGGCTCCACCGTCCTTGAGGCGGGCACGGTTCTACGGGCGTCAGAGCTCGGCGTAGCGGCTTCACTGGGTCTTGAGGTGGTTCCGGTCATCCGCAGGCCCGTCGTCGCCGTGCTGGCCACTGGAGACGAGCTTCTGGAGCCGGGTGAGGCACACGAGCCGGGCAAGATCTACAACTCAAACAACTACTCGGTTGCGGCTTCGGTTAGTGCATTCGGTGCAGTACCAAAAGTGATCGGCGTGGCACGGGACACCGAGGACTCGGTCGAAGAGGCACTGGCCTCGGCGCTTGATGCCGACATGGTTATCACGACTGCCGGAGTCTCTAAGGGCGATTACGACTTCGTAAAAGACGTGCTTGCGCGACGCGGACAGATTGCACTCTGGTCGGTTCGTATGCGCCCGGCGAAGCCGCTGGCCTTTGGCGCTCTGGACGCGCCCGATGGCCGAAAGGTGCCGCATCTCGGGTTACCCGGCAATCCCGTTAGTGCGCTCGTGGCCTTTGAACAGTTTGCACGACCTGCCATACGCAAGATGATGGGTAAAGATCTCGCACCACGACCAACGGTGCAGGCAATTCTCGATGATCCCGTATCGAACTTCGATGGACGCCGGGTGTACGCACGTGTTGTTGTGTATCGTGAGAACGGTGAATACAGGGCGAAGACGACCGGAAACCAGAGTTCCGGTGTACTGACTTCTATGGCCCGCGCGAACGGCCTGGCGATATGCCCGGATGATCGGGCACGACTGAATGCAGGCGAAACGGCCACCGTCCAGATGCTGGACTGGCCGGAAGACGTGTTCTAGCCTGTTTACTTGAAATCACGACGTCAGGCCATCCGTTACTATTTCTGATGGATTGGCCTGAACACTTGAATAAGCAAATGATTACCCGGGGGACACCAGAATGAGTGATGACCAGACGGCTGAAGCCGTAGTCCACCGTTACGCCGTTGACGTGAAGGCGTTTGATGCGTCCGGGAAGTCGTTCGCGTTTACCGTCCGGAACCGCCGATGCTGGCAGTGCCAGCAGGTACTGGACGAGATGGAAGTCGTTATCGGTGACGCCAAAGAGCACATGAAGGAAATCTCCTCATGCTGTTCCGCCAAGCCCGACTATCTCCTTCCCGGAACGCCACTCACCGAAGCCGTGTTCCGTCTCCTGCTCGCCAACGGCAACAAGCCGATGACGGCCGAGGAGATTCGTGATGGATTGGGAACGGCGTGGTCGAGCGTCCTGTACATGAAGGACCTCTCCGACGAACTGCTGATTAAGCTTGTAGAGAGCAAGAACGACTACAGCATCGGCCCGGTTCCGGTTAAGAAATAACCGGCGGTCGGCCATCCTGGAACCTGATCTGAAATCCGTCGGTAACCGACGGATTCGGCGCGTCTCTAGAACATTCATCCAGCCACGTAGTGTCGTGAGATTGCACAGACGCACCGGGTGGGCCTGATTTCAGTAGGGTCAGCAGCGCATCAAGCGCGGCAGCATCACCGGTTGCCACTACCTCAACGGATCGGTCCGGCAAGTTGCGAACGTAGCCGTTCAGGCCCAGTTTCGAAGCCTCGTGGCGCGTCCAAGCGCGGAAGCCGACTCCCTGAACTGAACCTGTGACGCGCGTCAGGAACCCGGACACGCCATCCGAATTACGCAAACTTACTCTGGGGACGGGTGAAAAGGCCTGGTGAGCCGACTATTCGTCGTCGTCGACCGGGCGCCGCCGCCGTTCGACCCGGGAGGGCTCTGGCGGCGGAACGGGTGCCGAGCTAAGAGTCACGGACTGTTTGCGTCCGCCTGACTTCTTCTTCTTGTTTTCCCGTTTGCTTTTATCGCGTGATTTCGCCATGACTGGCCTTCCTGGTCGAAAAAAGGTCGCGCCCTCGGAACTGAAGGAAGAGATGCGCGGAGCCGTGTGGGCTGAAACTTGAGTTTAGCAGACCTCACATACGGGACAGAAAGACGAATTCGATCAGAGTTTGACCAGGGAGCGGCTATGGCCCGGGGTTTACCTTCCGTTTGTAACGTGAATCCCGGGATTCAGACTCGTACCACTTGAAGAATAAGACGGTCGCAGCGCCAACCAGGACAAAGTTCCCGGGCACCCACATGATCAAACCGCCCAGGCTCTGATCTTCCTTGGCTTCAAGTCCCCAGTGTATTGGCGTGGACTCGTAGTGCGTGTACAAGGTCGTATCGACCAGCGTTAGCCATGCACCCAGAGCGGCGCTGGGCGTCAGCGCCACTATCAGGTACAGCAGACGCTGAGGGTAAGTCAGCATGGACCTGACGGGAGCGGGACCGGCGATGGGCCACCAGAACAGTACGGCCGCGCCAAAGAACATCAAGTGCTCCAGGTAGTGAAGCGACTCATGATGTATTGCCGCCTCGTACATGGTCGGAAGATGCCAGACGTACATCGTGAGGATGTACACAGTGATGGCCACCTTCGGAAAGGTTAGCTTCCGCATCAACCAACTGGTCCTACCTCGTCTTCCAAGCGATCCGGTGACGGTGTACCGGATATTGGACGGGAGAGACCACAGATAGGCCGCTACGGGGCTTGCAGCCAGCATCAGGGGCGCAGCGACGAGCGTCAGCAGCAGGTGCTGAATCATGTGGAGGAAAAACTGATCCTCCGCGAGTGCATCCGCAGGCCCTACCAGAGAAAAGGTGAGCGCCGCAAAGCCGAGCAGCGTCAACGCGACACGCCCGAGAGAGATGGAGGAGGCGTCGCTGGCGGATGCTCGTGAATTCAGCCGGTACAGGCCAAACAGGTAGGCCCCCAGGAGAAACAGCAGTACAACGGTTACCGGAGACACCAGCACCCACTCACCCCAGAAGGCGGCGAACGAGTCCAGTGGTTCACGGCTCTCGCCGCTTATGTGAAGGAGGGGCACGGACAGAGCCTTCGGGCATGGTCGACATCGTCATGTGGCGACCGCTGTTTAGGGACAGAGCGTGATAGCAAAATCAACCGCTCAATCGTAGTCCTGCTTGTCCGTGCGAGGCTTCTTCTACGGGGCAATCACCGGGTCCGGGGCCACCTTGCCCTGAACGGTCAGGAGGATCATGAACACGGCTATGGCAATCACGAATCCGGACGAGAAAACGAGCGTCAACAGGTTCTTATCAAACCTGAGGTGCATGAAGAACGCCACAACAACAATGAACTTGGCAAGCGCCAAGAACAACATCAAAGGAACGAATGTCGCACCAAGCAGGTCGTCCAGGGTGAATAACCAGACCTCAAGAAGTGTCAGGACCGCCAGGATGATGCCGATAACGGTGTAGAAAAACGGCGTTGCGTGACGGCCACCAAAGGTTATTCGGGTGAACCAACTGACCGCCCTGGGTCCCGCGTCACCGAACGGTCCTTCGTTTGGTGGCTCGGGTTGTGCCGAGGCTACCTGCGGAAGAAGGAAGTAGCGGTCACCGTCATGGTAAAACAGCTTGCGCCAGGCTTTTGAGATCGGGTTTGCCATAACTGTTTCCGCTAACCCCCGATGATCGTCGCTGCGTGTTCGATCGTCTCGATACCCTCACCATCGCTGAATCCGATCAGGTAGATGACGGTGAAGATGACGATCCATACGATGTCAACAAAGTGCCAGTAAAGGCCGGCCATCTCAAGGTCTTCAGAGGAGCGGCTTGTGAGCGACCCCTTGAAGTGGGCGAAGGCCATACCCAGCAGCCACAGAACGCCGACGAACACGTGTAGTCCGTGGAATCCCGTGAGGATGAAGAACGTGGTTCCGAACAGGTTCTGGTGAATCGTCAAACCTTCGCTAACGAAGGTCATGAACTCGACCACCTGGAAACCCAGGAATACCAGGCCAAGCGCCGCAACTGCAAGGATCCAGAACCGGGTCAATCCGAGACGGTCCTTCTGGAGGTAGTTGAGCGCCAGTACCATCGCCAGACTGCTCATCAACAGGACGAACGTGCTGACAGAGGTGATGGGAATGTCCAGCACCTCGTTCGGATATGGCCCGACAACGCTTTCGTTCCTGTAGACCAGGTACGTAGCGATGAATGATCCAAAGAACAGACAGTCAGACGCCAGGAACACCCACATTAGCAACTTGCGGTTGCTAATGCCGGTATTCGTATCAGCGATCTCGTCGTGAGAATCTTGTACTACGGCGGCTTGCGCCAATTTCGTTCCCTTAATCCTTCGTGCGTCCGTTAATAGACCAGAATCAGCAGGCTTTTAGTGGCCGCCCTCTTCCGTGACAGGTTCCATCGACCAGCCCATAAGGCCCCACATGCCGATCACGATTCCGATCGCGCTCAGCCACGGGAATTGGATGTTCGTCCCCGGGAGTTCCACGTTAATTTGCATGAACCCGGCGATTGCGATGACCATGCCGATCGACAGTACAAACGGGTAGTAGGACATGCTCGGCAGGTGAATGCTTCCACCGCCATGAGTGTCTTCTTCAACAGGCTCGTGAACTTCCGCATCTACACCCTGTTCGTCGTGGAGAAGCTCAGGATGCTTGGTGTACCAGAAGTCGTCCAGAGACTTGACCTGCGGTATGCGGGCGAAGTTGTAAGCAGGTGGCGGGGACGGAATGGACCACTCAAGGGTTCGAGCGTCCCACGGGTCGTCTTCCGCTTCCTGCGTGCTGGAGATGGTGCGAATTACGTTGATGATGAAGATCAGAACACTGATCGCCAGGAGCAGTGCGCCTGCCGAAGCGATGGCGTTGCTCATCTCCCAGCCAAGCCCATCTGCGTAGGTGGCGATTCGGCGTGGCATTCCGTTAAGGCCGAGCCAGTGCATCGGACCAAACGTAAGGTTGAAGCCGATCAGCATTAGCCAGAAGTGAAGCTTACCCAGCCCTTCACCCAGCCTCTTGCCGGTCATCTTTGGCCACCAGTAGTAGCCACCACTGAACAGGCCGAGGATGGCGCCACCAAACAGTACGTAGTGGAAGTGGGCAACGATGTAGTAGGTGTCTTGTTGCTGGGCATCAGTCGGCGGCGACGCGTGGGATACCCCGCTCAGTCCACCGATGATGAACATCCCTATAAACCCGAGCGAGAACAGCATCGACGTGTTGAGATTTAATTTCCCGCCCCAGGTCGTTCCAATCCAGTTGAATATTTTGACCCCTGTTGGAACCGCAATCAGCATTGTGGAGATTGCAAAGGCGGAGTTGGTGGCCGGGCCAAGGCCGACAGTGAACATGTGGTGGCTCCATACGAACCAGCCCATGAACCCGATCACGGCTCCAGCGAACACAACTGCCGGGTAACCGAACAACGGCTTTCGCGAGAAGACCGGCAGTACCTCGGAAACGATACCCATCGCCGGGAGGATCAGGATGTACACCTCGGGGTGGCCAAAGAGCCAGAAGAGGTGCTGCCACAAGACGGGGTCACCGCCGGCGGCCGGGTTGAAGAAGTTGGTGTCCCACACACGGTCAAGCGAAAGCTGGACCAGTGCGACTGCGATGACCGGCATCGCAAGCGCCAGCAGGATGTTCGTGACCAGCGCCATCCAAACGAACACCGGCATCTTCATCAGACCCATGCCGGGTGCACGCATGTTCAGAATTGTGACGACAAAGTTGAATGATGCGGCCAGGGAAGCGACACCCAGAATGGATAGCCCCAGCGCCCAGAAGGTGACTCCGTCACCCGGGCTGTAGGTGGAACCGGTCAGGTTGGCGTATCCGAACCAACCGGCATTTGGCGCGCCACCAAGAAAGAAACTAAGGTTCAGGAAGATCGACCCGGCCAGGAAGGTCCAGTAGCTGAACGCATTCAGGCGGGGGAAGGCGACGTCACGTGCGCCGATCAACAACGGGACCATCCAGTTGAAGAAAGCGGCTGACATTGGCATCACGACCAGGAACACCATTGTGGTGCCGTGCATCGTGAAAAGCTGGTTAAAGACCTCCGGAGAGACGAGGTCGCTCTCTGCCTGCGCAAGTTGCGCGCGTATTACCAGCGCCTCTATACCGCCGACGAGGAAGTACAGGAACGCCGTTATGCCGTACAGCGTGCCAATGCGCTTGTGGTCAACAGTGCCGATCCAGCTCCACAAACCTGTGTAGCTGGTAGGGCGACTGATCAACGTTGGAAAAGCGATCGTGGTCAACTATGGGCCTCCGGTGTATGGGGCTTGGGCGGCCCTGCCGTCTGACAGGTTGCCGTGCGCCCGCCGCACCACCAATTTCCTAGAGTGACTTCAGGTAAGCGATAAGGTCGTCGATTTGTTCCGCCGAGAAGGTTGAATCAAAACCCGGCGGCATGGCGTTCGGGAAGCCTTCGACTACAACGGCTCCCGGGTTGACTATGGATTCTTTTATGTACGCATCGTCGCCGCGTGTGGACAGTCCTGCAAGACCCGGTCCCACGATGGGATTGCTGCCCGTTGAGTGACAACCGGAACAGCTACCCGCAAACGCCGCAGCGCCGCGCTCGACCGCCGTACCTTCAGATCCGCCTGATGGCGCATCGACCACGGCGTCAGCGTCAACGGGCTTCAACTCAAGCAGATATGCCGCTAACTGTCGAACATCGTCCGATGACAGTGAGTCGTTCCGGTATGGCGCGGCCAGATCCTTCATACGGTTACCTTCCTTGACATCGTCAGGGTCGGCGATCCACTCCATCAGTGAATCCATATCCAGATCAATAAGTCCGGCGCCCAGTGTTTGCCGGGTGCCGAAGTGAGTCAGGTTTGGTGCAGCGATGACCGTAGCGTCTTCCTGATTGTCCAGGAAAGCGCTTCGGAGCCCCGCCAGGCG
>JABIGL010000044.1 GCA_018650185.1 Chloroflexota bacterium | reverse complement strand
TCCACGGGTGAACCAAGGTTGACTCCTGATCCAGACAACAGCTCTTGCGCCCTCTCCGTATCGGCAAACGCCGTCCGCATAGCGTCTTCACTAAGTAGCCACGAGTCGCGAGGCATCGGAATCCCAAGCGTCACGGTACTGTCGCCGCCCCACACATCATCGAGATCTTGCCAGGGATTCATCGCCCTGAAGACGGCTCGCCTGAACAGCAATGAGTCGAACGGCGCTTCATTAGAGTTGAACGCTATTTCCACTCCCGTTCCGGGAATTGTCACCAGTGTCGATACGGTTCCCGGAAGTCTGCTATGAGCCTGTGCCACCTCGGCCGCTGACGTCGTGTCCACGATGTCGAACAGGCCCGTCCGGTAAGCCGCCAGCCGGGTGCTCTCCTGAGTGATGTAGGAGATGCGCAGCCCATCAATACCCGGCGCGTCTGACTCGAAGTAATTCGGGTTACGGTCGTACGCAGCGGTTTGCGAAGTTGTCTCAAGCCAGATCCAGGGACCGCTCCCGACGTTTGGTCCTCGGAGCAGATCCCCGTTAACGGCCACGGCTTCGGGAGCGACGATTCGGGTTCGACCATCGGCCAGGTTTAACAACAGATCGGCGTTCAACCCGCCGGTGGTGAGCACCAGGTCAAACGTTGTGTCATCGACCACCGCGATGTCACCGATACCCGTAAGTAGATCGCCGTTAGGGTTACCGGGCGCACGCTGCCGTTCCAGGCTGAATGCTACGTCCGACGCCAGCAGCCGTCGGCCATTTAGAGGAGCAATGTCCTGCCATGTGACGTCTGATCGCAGGTTAATGCGCAGATTGTTGGCATCTATAAACTCCCAGCTTTCGCACAGCTCGCACTCGACCAGCATCGGCGAGTCGTGCGGAGCGTTCCGAAAAATGCGGCTGTATATCATTCCGATGCCCCACGTGGACATCGCTGGCGATACCTCTCGGTGAATATCGAAATGCGGGCCAGGTTCGGGGACCGCAAACCTGAGCAGGCCGCCGCCAGAGTCTCCAGGCGGGACTACGGCCGTTGCGGTACCCGTCGGTCTGGCTGTGGCCACGGGTGTAGTGGTGGGTCCGAATGTGGGAGTCGCCGTCGGAGCGAGGCCTGGGGTCGGCGTAGGCAAAACCTCTGCGGCGGTCGGAACAGCCATCGTTGGTTCCCCGCCGCCGGAGGAGCTACAGGCCACCATCACGGAAACAACCACAAAAAATACAGACGCAGACAACACCCGGACAACGGGTGTCTTAAAAAATACGACGGACGAGGATGGCTGCATCAATGAAATGTAGGATCAGGACGTGGAAGCGGTACGATTAGTCGCCACCAATCAGTGTACGGACCAAGCCCCCATGCCGCTTCGCCAAACGACTTAGATATCTCGCGGCTCGGGATTAGAACTCATCGGAAGAGACAGGACTAAAACAAGCGGTGTTCATAGATCTGCATACCCACATAGACCAGTACGAACCAGAAGAGTTACCGGGGATGCTGGCCCGTGCATATGAGGCTGAAGTCGGCGTTGTGGTCGCATCCGGTGTGACGGTTGAGAGCACGCGTCGCTGCCTGGATCTGGCACATGAATTCGAAGGCGTATTCGCCGGGGTTGGCGTCCACCCGTCAGACCTTGCAGGCGATCTGGAGCAGGGCGAACTCGACCAGCTTCGACATATGGCGACGGACGACAGTGTGGTGGTGATGAGTGAAGTCGGGTTGGACCATCAGGACCACTCACCCGATAGAGCCGTGCAGGAGCGCGCATTTCGGGCTCAACTCGGCATTGCGCACGAGGTCGACCTGCCGGTTGTATTCCATATGAGGGAAGCCACCGCCGACATGCTCAGGGTGCTGCGGGAGGAGCGCGTATCGGAGCTTGGAGGGGCGGCCCACTACTTCCAGGGAAGCCACGAAGAGGCATCCGCCGTGATTGATCTCGGTTGCTACATCTCGCTCGCTAAGCCGTTGCTGCGTCTGCCCGAACTACAAGAGGTCGCCCGGGCACTCCCTCTTGAGTGGATTGTCCTCGAAACCGACTGTTACCCACAACCGTTCAAGGGAATGCGCGAGAAGTGGACGGAGCCTAGGGACGTGCCGTTGGTGGCGGCAAAACTTGCGGAATTAAAGGGCATCGAGGTCGCAGAAGTAATGGAATCGACCACAGCCAACGCCCTCAAGATGCTTCGCCACAGAGCCGACCGCGTTTCCGCGGTTATTTGAGTCGGCGTTGGATA
>JABIGL010000012.1 GCA_018650185.1 Chloroflexota bacterium | reverse complement strand
TATCGGACCGCCGCTTCAGGTGTCATACCGACGTCTTCAGCGAAGTCCGCCCGACGATCCCATGCCCGCCGTGCGATCCAACGGGCGAGGGTTCTTGCCTCATCCTGCGACGACTCGTGCAAGACGTATGTTGCAAAGCCCATCTCATGAACGTCGGACCATGGATAGCCCTGTCCGACACTGGCATGAAGAACGCCCGGCCGCGTTTGGACATCAAGCAGATCGTCGATGATGCCCTTCATCGGGTAAACGTTCGTGTTTTGGTGCATGATTCCGATCACCATCGGCGGCATTTCGAGAGCACGCTTCGGTTTGATCTCACCGGAGATCATTCGGACCAGCAGGTCGCACGCCTCGTTCGCCCTCGGAAGGGCGTCCATATGGGGGTTGGTGTGGTAAATCACCAGAGCGTTCGTCTCATCAGACATCTGCTGTGACACGTTGGCGTGCAAGTCCAGCGTCATCACCACGGGTACGTCAGGTCCAACGATCTCCCGGGTGCGCCGGGCGATCTCACCATCCATGTCCGGGTATTGCTCAGATACCGCCGCACCCATCTGGTTTAGCAGCACGCCGTCCCATGGCCCTTCGTCACGTAAGACCATCAGCGCGTCGCCCGTCAGTCGGTCAAATGCCTCGGCGCTGATCGTTCCGCCGGGGTCTGTGGCCGCGAACAGGATGGGAACCAGGTCAAACCCGAGTCGATCCGCCGCCTCGAAGTAGCCGGAAAAGACCGTTTTCGCGCCTCTGTGCATCTCATCTATACGCGAACCACGCTGGACTCCTTCACGTTGGAGTCCAGAGCGCTGGAAGGCCTGATGGGTCGTTTTCCGTGATGAAAACGAGTTCGTCTCGTGGTGGATACCAAATGCGGCGATGCGTGTCATGCGGGAGAGCATAGCCGGGTACGGCGATTGGTTACCAGATCCTGGCTGCTCGGTGAAACATCAAGGTGGTCAAATCTACTCGATTAGCGATTCACCAGGCCTACCGCTTGGGGCCACTTGATGTAGTGCGATGTGTTTTCCGCGTTCATGCGGTCCTCATGCCCGAATCGATACGGTGGGAATTACTCGAAAATTAACCTACAGCGGCTATTGGTCGCGGTCGCGGACGTGTTGGCCGGCAGCTCCCGAACTAGAAGAACCCAGCATGTTGGAAACCCTCGAAAGCATCGTCTCGGCAGCCGAATCCACCTGGAACAGGGCGGAAGCAGTGCGCGGCGTCACTTCAAAGGCGCAGGCAGGTGCGCGCATCCAGGAAATCGCTGACCGATACGTTCCCGTCTACACCGTCGACCTGCTGAAGCTGGCTGAACGGGATGTGGACCTGGCGACTACGGAACCAACGCTTGAAGGCGTTCTCCAGACCCGGTTAACGGCGACCGCGTTGATAGCGCGGAACGTATTTGAGGCCGTGACCGACCGTCTCTGGAGCCTGTACTACGCCAGCGTCGCAACCACAGGCCACCCGGACGCCGCCTGAGCGTCACGGGCAGCCCGAAG
This sequence comes from Chloroflexota bacterium, assembly GCA_018650185.1. Taxonomy (GTDB): domain Bacteria; phylum Chloroflexota; class Dehalococcoidia; order Lucifugimonadales; family Lucifugimonadaceae. Next base: position 19,290 of record JABIGL010000012.1, on the reverse strand, counting down.
TCACGTATTAGTTAGCTGCTGTAACCCTCGAACTGCGCAACAGCGCGTGGCGAGATGATGTCTCGTACGCCGGGGTTCACGCCGGCCATCGACCACTCGCCCCGCAGCATGCTTGCTGCGTTCTGACCTGCCCGAATCCGGGCCAGAGTTGCGGAGCGGGTTGAACCGCCCGCTGCGTGTGGGGTCGTGACAACGTTGGCCATCTTGCGAAGCGGGTTGTCCGCAGGAGTCGGCTCTGTAGCGAAGACATCCAGCCCTGCACCGGCAATTCCGCCGGATTCAAGCGCCTTGATCAACGCCGCTTCGTCCTGGACCTTGCCGCGGCAGGTGTTGATGAAGAACGCTGTGTTCTTCATGGCGGCGAACTCGGCCTCGCCAAACAGTTTGTCGGTCTGCTTGTTGTGTGGGACGTGAACCGTCACATAGTCGACCTGCCGGAGAAGCTCTTGCAGGTTGTGGACCTGTTCAACGTTGTGCTCTTTAGCAACCCACGGTGATACCCAGGGATCGAATACGAGCGTGCGCATGCGCCACCCGGACATCTTCCGGTTAACGGCTCGGCCGATATTGCCAAAGCCGACGATGCCAAGGGTCGCCTCATCGATCGGGGTTCGGCGGGCCAGCATTGCGGCATCGGTCCAGTTGCCGTCCGTCATGTGGCGGTCGGAGAAGGTGATCTGGCGTGCGACATCCAAGATGAGCGCGCACGCCTGGTCTGAGACCTCTTCCGCGCACATGCCTGCACCATTCGCCACCATGATCCCGTTTTCCGTGGCAGAGTCCACGTCCATGTGGTCGAAGCCGTGGGAATAGACGATCACGCCCGCGCCCTGCTCCATTTCACGCAGAACCGGGTCCTGCATGGCGTAGCCACGGGCGAGCACGACGCTGGCGTCTTTGACTGCCTCGATCGCTTCGCCTTCGCTGTCCGGGTTTATCTGGACGATCTCGACGTCCATGCCTTCAAGTTCGGCGCGCTCGTAAGTAAGCGGGTCGTCTTCCGGACCCAGGAACACTACTTTTCGCTTCTCTTCTCCGGTAACCATGATGTTTCTGGATTCCTTTTCAGACTCAGACGTCGTTTGATGGTTGGGTTGACTGGTGCGCCATGTTGCTACCGGCCAGTCAAAGGTTCAAGACCGCCGTAGCTACGTGGCGGTCACGATGTTGATGGCTTCATCGCCCTCAAGCACACGCTTGATGTTGGCGAAAGCGAACTCTGCCCTGCGCGGGAAGCTCTCACGGGTCGGACCCGCCACGTGTCCGCTAACCACGATGTTGTCCAGTTCAAATAGCGGGTTGTCGGCCGCTGCGGGCTCGACTTCGAACACATCGATACCCGCTCCCCAGATCTTGCGGGCCTTGAGCGTCTCAAGCAGCGCATCCTGGTCGACCGTCGGGCCCCGGCTGGTGTTGATCAAGATTGCGGACTCCTTCATCAACGCCAGCTCACGGGTGCTGATGAAGTGACGTGTGGAATCCAGGAGTGGCACGTGGATCGTGACGATGTCCGACTCGGAAAGGATCTCGTCGAGAGACACGAGCTTGGCACCGTACTTCTCTTCGAGTTCCGGCTTGGCGAGGACATCGTGATACAGGATGTTGCAGTTGAACCCCTGCAAAAGCCTCATCACGGTGGAGCCGATGTAACCCGCTCCGACGATGCCGACGGTTTTGCCAAGGATTTCAAAGGTCTCCATGCCCCTGGCACGTTCCGGGATCCATCCGCCTTCACGAACGGACTCATCGACCCAGGTTAGGTGCCGGTACAACGCCAGGGTGAGGGCTATGAACTGCTCCGCCACACCTTCGGCGTTGGTGCCGCTGGCCGTCGCGACGGGCATACCAAGCTCCCCCGTGAGCCGCATGTCCACGCCGTCGTACCCGGCCGAGCCAAGCTGATAGAGACGTACGTTCTTGGCGGCTCGTAATACGGCCTCTGACGGCTTCGCGCCGAAAACGATCATTGCGTCGGCGTCTGAGACAAGATCAATCTGATCCTGCTCGGATGAGACAGATGCGTCCATCATCGTGACGTCCCATCCAGCCGGGAAGAAATCCCTGGAGATCGTAGCCATCGGACTTTCCGGTGGAATGAAATAGGCAACCTTTGGCATAAGCGGGTAAGTCTCCAGATACTGGGTTTGGCCGGGTTGGTCCGTCGGTCGGGAGCGGCGGTATTCTAGCAAGCCCGTAACTACTTGAGATATCAACCACACCGCAGGATGAAAAGAGGGTGGCCCGTATATGGATCGCGACCAACTTTCGGCCATAGGAATGACTTACCTGTCCGGGCTTGGGGCCATACCTGCAACCTCGTACTACGAAAAGCCGGTCGCCGACTACATCCTGGCGCAATGTGCGGACATGGGCGTGGAGACGAAGGTGGACCGCTACGGAAACATCCTTGCGATACGTCCCGGACAAGACGACTCGGCGGACGGTATAGCGTTCGTAGCCCATATGGACCACCCCGGTTACGAGGCGACCTCAGCGGAGGACGACGGAGTTCACGGCAACGGTCTGGGAGGATTGCCTCCGCAGGCGTACGAGTCCGGGGTTGCGGTCACCTTCGTGAAACAGGATGGAGAGCGGATCCCGGGCGTAATCATGGGACGGGCAGGCGCACGAGAAGGAAACAACCTGATCTTTGAGGTCTCACAGGATCGGATTGGCCCCTTGCCCTGTGCTGTTGTGTTGGACCTGCCCGACTTCGATTACGACGAGCAGAGCCAGTTGATTCGGATGCGGGCGGCTGACGATCTCGCCGGTTGCGCCAGTATCCTCGCGGTTTTGCGCTCTGCGGTAGAGGAACCAACTCCGGGCGCTGTTTATGGCCTTTTCACTCGTGCGGAAGAGGTCGGGCTGGTGGGAGCACGGCTGGCGGCGGCAGATGGACTGCTGCCCGAGGGTACCGCCGTGGTGTCGGTCGAGACGAGCAGTGTGCTTCCGGGCGCGGAGATCGGCGGCGGTCCTGTCGTTCGCACCGGTGACGCTATGACCACCTTTGGTTTTGAGGCCGAGGAGTACCTGGCGGCGGCGACCGCCTCCATCGGCAAGTTGGCGGTGCAGCGTCAATTGATGAAGGCGGGAACCTGCGAGGGGACGGCGTTCGCAAGAAACGGCTATCCGACCACAGGACTGGCGTATCCGCTGGGTGCGTGGCACAACAACGGATCGGACGGCACGATCAGGGCGGAGTTCATCCACCACGGGGATTTCACGACTGGCATTGCGTTGTTGGCCGGGGCGGCCGCACTCGCAGGCACTAACCCGAGTTCTGCCGCGGGAGCACGTATTGCGGCGAGGCCGGAAGCTGAAGAACGTCGGCTCCTGGATTCGATCGGATAGCCTGCGTAATTATTGGACTGATTCGCACCTGACGCGTAGCCCGTACAATGACGCCCCGCAAACCTGTTTAACAGTCAGCCAAGCTCTCGTACAAGGACCCACAAATGGCCGAAGTCTCCGGTAGCTACCTGATCGCACGGACGCTCAAGGAGGAGGACGTAGAGGTCCTGTTCTTCCTGATGGGCGGCCCCAACTACGAGATCGTTAACTACTCCGAAGACTTCGGTATTCGTACGATCGACTTCCGGCACGAGCAAGCGGCCGCTATGGCTGCGCACGGCTACGCCCGTGTGACCGGAAAACCGGGTGTTACGACCGCCGCGTCTGGACCAGGCACGCTCAACTTGCTCACCGGTCAGTACACGGCGTATGTCGACAACGCCCCGATGATCACCCTCGGCGGCGCAGGTCCGTACCACGACTGGGGCAAGGACGGCTTCCAGGAGTTGGACCAGGCGGCGATCTTTGAAGAAGTCTCCAAAGCGACGATGCGGGTGACCGATGCCTCTCGCTACCCGGAGCAGATATCGACTGCGTTCAGAATCGCGACAACCGGCCGACCCGGTCCGGTCTACGTAGACTGTGCCGAAGACGTTCTCTACACGAAGGTAGAAGAATCTGAAGCTGCCCTTGCAACACGGCCCGAGTCACTCTCACGCTCCGGCGCAGACCCGGTATCTGTGAAGGCCGCGGCGGACTTGCTTCGCAGCGCTAAAAAGCCGTTGATATTCGCCGGTGGTGGTGCCTTCTTCGGCAAGGCCTGGGATGAGCTTAGAGAACTTGTAGAAACGGCAAACATTCCGTTCTACACCTCTCCGATCTCCCGTGGCCTTATCCCGGACGACCACGAGCTTTCCTTCCTGGCCGCACGTAGCACGGCGCTTCGTGAGGCGGACGTCGTTCTGATTGTGGGGACTCGACTCAACTGGATGATGACCTTCGGCGGCCGGATTGGTCCTAACGCAAAGCTCATTCAGATAGACATAGAGCAATCGGAGATCGGCCACAACCGGTCGGTAGAAGTAGGGCTGGTTGGCGACTGCAAGGTCGTGCTTCAGCAGTTGCTTGACTCGGGCATCGAATCCGAAGGTGCGGATGTCCGGAAAGAGTGGACCGACTATCTGGACGAGGCGAACGCGGTTCGGGTCGAACGTGCCCAGGCGAACTTAAACTCAGATCAGGTGCCTATCCACCCGCTGCGACTCTGCAACGAGATCGACAAGTTCCTGGACCGTGACGCAATCGTGACGGTCGACGGAAACGAGATCCTTCACTACGGTCGGCAGTCGATCAACACCTACTACCCGGGCCACCGGATCAACTCCGGCCCGAGTGGCTGCATGGGCGTTGGCCTGCCGTACGCCATTGGCGCAAAGGTGGCAAAGCCTGACAAACAGGTACTGTCGCTGCACGGCGACGGTTCGTTAGGCATGAACATGATGGACTTCGACACGGCGGTCCGGCACGATTTGCCGATCGTGGTCGTGGTCAGTAACAACGAGGGCTGGACGGCACGTGTCGAGGGAATCCGGAAGCCGGGCCGAGAACTGGGCTTCACCCGCTTCGACCTAGTAGCGGAGAGCCTTGGCGGTCACGGCGAGCTGGTCGAGGACCCGGATCAGATCGCTCCAGCGCTGGAACGGGCATTCGCATCCGGCAAACCGGCGCTAATCAACGTACGGGTGGACCCGACGGCCCGAGCCATCTCCCGCTTCGTCGGCTCCAAAATGGAGTAGTGATGCCTCGGGATTCCGCATGATAAATTGGCGGGCAAAGGCAGAGAGTCCCGATTTACAACTGGGAGTGATGTAGATGACCCAGGAACGAATGATTCTCGGCGCAGATGAACAGTACTGCTCATCGTGTGGAGCGGTTGTTAAAAAAACGGCAGAATTGTGTCCAACGTGTGGTGTACGGCAGCAGTCGCACGCACAACAGTCATACGCACCGAGGACCGAAGGGAAGAACAAATGGGTCGCCTTCGTACTGGCGTTTTTGCTGGGCGGGTTGGGAATCCATAAGTTCTACCTGAAGAAGTATGCACAAGGTGTCATATACCTCTTGTTGTTCTGGACACTAATCCCGGGCATCGTGGCTTTCGTCGAGTCTTTGATATACCTGTTTACGCCGGAAGACACGTTCCGGCAGCGGTATCCGAACGACTAAGGGATAGCACAAACCGAGGTTCCGCCCCTAAACCCGCTCGTACGAGTAGCCGCCGTTCAGGAAGCGCACGACGCGGCCTGAGTCGCCACGTACGAATGGGATGGACATGCCCTGGTCCTGGCTCATGAACGTATCCGGCCCAACCTGGGTTGTGACGATAGAAACCGGCGGACCGTCGAGCCGAGACGGGGTCTTGATGACCACCCCGCCCTCTCCGGCCTCGACCTCCGCCGTACCAGCGCGAAACTCGTAATTGCCCTCGTACTCCGCTAGATCACTGGCAGATGGCTTCGGATATCGAGTCTCGTAAGGCAGCGGCTCGTTTGTGGAGTCGCGCCACAGCGGTCCGCGCACGGTGTTCATGATTTCTTCCGCCAGGAAAGACGCGCGTCGGTCTCCTCGGTTTGTGAACACCACGACCCCGGTCTTCTCTGAAGGGATCATCATCGAATACGTGGAGATTCCGGGGAGTCCCCCCGAGTGACCGACCACCCTGGTCGAGCCGCTCCAGAACACCCAGTAGCCGAAGCCGTAGCCCCAGCCGGTATCGCCGAACGGGAACTGCACACTTTGCATGTGGTCCAACGATCCCGCGGTCAACCCCAGCGGAGAGTCCTCGTAGGCCATCGAGGCGATCTGGTACCGGGCGATATCGTGGACAGAACTAACGATGCCGCCCGTCGACAGGAAGGTCTGGTAGTCATCGTTCAGGCGCACCACTATGTAGTCGCCGTGCCGCTCACCGCTATCGAACGCTCCAGCATCGCCGCGAGAGTACGCATAAGTGCGATCCGCGCCGTTCTTCCAGTCCATGAAGTCGATGGACGAATCGGACATGCCAACCGGTTCGAAGATGTTCCGTGTGAAGTACTCCTCGAGCGGCACACCGGAAATTGTCTCGATCATGTGCCCTACCGTCGCGAAGCCTTCGTTGCAGTAAGAAAAGGCCTCACCGGGAGCTGACTGTAGTTCGGCGGAATCGAGCGCGTTGACTAACGTTTCACGTGTCGGGTACGGGTTGACGTCCTCTTCCCGGGTACGGTCCTGGTGGCCGGTACGCCCCATACCGCTGTTGTGGCGCAGGAAGAGCCGTGTCGTCATACGGCGGCTCGCAGCCTCGTCCTGAAGCCGGAAACCTGGTAGGTAAGTCTGGACAGGCTCGTCCAGCGACAGTTTTCCGGACTCAACGAGCTGCATTGCTGAAACAGCCGTGAACGATTTCGTGATCGAGCAGATGGGCCAGATGGTGTGCTCTGTTGCCGGTGCCTCTTTTGACACATCGGCGACGCCGAAACCACCCTCGGCGATTATCTCGTTGCCGCGGACGATGGCGACCGCTGCCCCGGGGATGTCGTTCTCACCGATGAATCGCTCTACGATCGATTCCTGTTCGGGCGTGAAACCCATCAAAACCTCCACTCGGTCCGGGGCGTTGGCATGGTTGAACTCAGGGTTTGGTTACGACAAGCGTCACACGGTAATCAGCCGCATCGACCCCGTCTTTAGACGGTGGATCGGGGGAGATTGACTGAAGACTGACGACATATGGACCTGCCTGGAGTTGTCCGGTTCCGCCCGGCGGAACAATAAATTCCATCTGGACGGGCTCATCGCTCAAGCCACTGATGGCCAACACGGCGATAGCGGTTCCTGCGGTCACACAATTCGAATCAGCGGGGCATCTGAAGTCTTCAGCAACGCGGTGGAACGCCATCCCGACGCCCTCTCCGGCGATCCCTGCCAACTGGCCGGGAGCGAGGGTGAACGCTTCACCCAACGCCACCTCGGTCGACTGTTGAGGGATCAGTGTGGGTGTTGGGAGTTGAGGTGAATCCGACGAACAGGCGCTAATCAGAACCAGCAACGTCAGAATCAATATCGGCGCTCCCAGTCGGAACATTGCCGATCGATGGCGCAAGTTCATAGTCGAATCAGGCTCCAGGTGTCAGGCGTAGGACTAATGGGCGGCGACGTATGCGAGGTTCGACACGTCACAGCATGTTTCACGGATATCGATTATGAACGGGAACGACTTATATTCCAAAGCGACCGACACATCAGATCCGTTCGAAATATCTTCGTCTCTCCCAGTCGGTCACGGCACCGTCATAAGCTCGCTGTTCCGTTTCAAAAAAGTGTGTGTAGTGATTCGTGACATCATCACCGATGGATTTACGCACGAACGCACTATTTTTGAACGTAGCGGTCGCCTCCCGTAACGTCGCAGGTAGCGCTGCGGTTCCCGGTGACGTGTACCCGTCGCCGTCCAGTGCTGGCGGTGGTTCGGTCTGGTTTTCGATACCGTCCAGACCGGAAGCAAGCGCCGCCGTGTAGGCCAGGTACGGATTTGCGTCCGCACCGGGAATTCGGCATTCGATCCGCAGTGATTCACCTGATCCGACCACCCGGAATCCGACCGTCCGATTATCGAACGCCCATGCCAGGGTCGTCGGCGCCCATGATCCACTTTCGTATCGTTTGTACGAGTTCACGTTCGGCGAGTAGAAGGGCATAAACTCCGGAGTGTGGGCCATCCAGCCGCCAAGGAACCAGCGAAACAGGTCAGATTGACCGTCCCCGTCAGCAAATGTAGGCTCGCCGTCTTTACGCAGGCTCAGGTGGATATGGCAGCTTGACCCGTTGTGGCCGTTGGCGAACTTCGCCATGAAGGTCACGCTCAGTCCTAGTCCGCCCGCCACCTCTTTGATGCATTGCTTGTAGACGACATGCCGGTCGGCCATCGTAAGTACGTCCGCGTACCGCACGTTGAGTTCATGCTGCCCCAGACCGGCCTCGCCCTTTGATGTCTCCACCGGGACGCCTGAATCGCGTAGGTGTCGACGCACCGCTCCATTCAATCCTTCGCCGCGTGTCCCTTGTAGAAGGCTGTAATCCTCGTCGTACCACCCGGCGCGTTCGAGACCTGAATAGTTGCTCCGTGCCGCATCTGCGTAGGAATCGTTGAAGACGTAGTACTCCAGTTCGGACCCGGCGAAAGCTTGAAATCCGAGGTTGTCGATTCGTTCCAGTTGCGCCCTGAGTAGCGAACGAGGCGCTATCGGCACCATGCCATGACCGTCGCTCTCGGCCAGGTGGGCATCACACTGAACCATTGCGGTCTTTTCCAGCCATGACGCCACCCGCAGGGTTTCCATGTCAGGCGAAAGATGGACGTCGCCGTACCCCTTGTTCCAGCTTGCGAACTGGTAACCGGGTACTGGCTCCATTTCCATATCCACAGCGAACAGGTAGTCGCAGCCGTGGGTGCCGTGATCGACTGTTTGGTCGATGAAAAACTCGGCGTCGAATCGTTTACCCATGAATCGTCCGTACAAGTCGGTAAAGCCGACCACTACGGTGTCCACTTCGCCGCGTTCGGCAAGGCGGACCAGGGCGTCACGGGTCAACATACCCCTGATAGGGGTGCCGCTCGATGTCACGGCGTCGTCCTCTCGACTGAGACAGGTCGTAACCGCTGCGAGTATCTCATGCCCGCTTACACGCTTCCGTGATGTGTAGCCGCATCGTAAACGGCTAACATTTCACGTTGGAATCACACCAAATACGATCGCGGTCCGGGCTTGTTCCCGTTCCGTGTCCCGCGTTTCTGCCAATCACGTTAGCTCTGTAACGATGTTTCTGGCCCCTGGAGCTTCGGGACATTGCCGAAACGCCTTAAGCACATCGAGGATAGAGAACCCATGACGGCCAACGGCAGAATTCGCTTTTCCGAGGTACCGGGATCGGACGAAATCCTGACGCCAGAATTTCTGGTTTACGTGGGCGAACTACACGATCGGTTCAACGATCGAATCCGTGCGCTTCGGGAAGAGCGACTTTCTGTCTCCGCATCCGCCGTCCGTGAAGGCAAGCAACCCGCGCACCTTCCACCGAGTCCTGCCACTACGACCGACTGGCAGGTGCCACCGGTGCCGGAAGAGTTGATGCAGCCAGGCATCGAGATTTCCGGGCCGGTGTCGATCACCCCGATGTTCATCAACGCCCTGAACCCGATGCCGGACGGCACGCAGGCGGTCGGCGATCTTGACGACGATGAAGACTCAGCTGGGCACACACTCTCTGACACGGTCCGTTCGGCCATTAATCGCCGTGACGCGCTGCTTGGTACGTTGGAGTACCACGACGAGGACCGGGACCGGCACTACAAGCTCTGGGATGGCCCCATCCCGTTCTTCATGCACCGTGAGCGTGGCCTTCACCTGGACGAGCCAGATTTCACGGTAGATGGCTCGCCAGTGGCGGCCACTTTGCTGGGGACCGCCGCCACGCTGTTCCACGCCGGACGTGTTCACGCCGAACAGGGCAAAAGCATCTACTTCTACCTGCCCAAAACAGAGTCGGTAGCTGAAGCTCGCCTTTACCGAGACCTGTTCGACGCCTCACGGGAGCTTGTCCCGCATTTGTCCGATATCGAGATCCGGGCCATCATCCTTGTCGAGTCGCTTCCGGCCGTCTGGCAGATGGAGGAGATGCTCTACGAACTCGGTCCTTATGCGGCCGGTTTGAATGCGGCGCGTTGGGACCTCAAGGCAAGCCTGCTTGAGTTCGTGATGAACGACCCTGAGTCACTCTGGCCAGACCGCTTCGGCGTAGATGTGAAGTCAACTCCGTTCATCTCGAACATCTTCCGTCGACTGGTTGCCGTTTGTCTGAAGCACGGCGCTGTGCCAATCGGCGGGATGGCTACTGCGCTGCCCAGTCGTGACGAGAAGGTCAACGAGGAAGCGGCGAAAGCGATCCGCGCCGACAAGGTGTGGGAAGCGGACAACGGTTTCCTTCGGGGTTGGACGGCGCACATCTATCACCAGAAGACCGCGGCGGACCCGTTCAAGGAACTGCACGCCACGGGATGGCAACCAACCGATGCCATGAAGGACCCGGCGAACTTCCCGGTCAAGATCGAAACCCCGGAAGGGCCGGTCACGCAGGAAGGTACTCGCCGCAACGTACGGACGATCATCGAGTACGTTGAGGGTTGGTTGAACGGCCGAGGTGCAAAGGGAATCGACTCGCTAGACGGTCACGAGGGAGTTCATCCTGCTTTGATGGAAGACCTGGCCACGGCCCGAATCTCCGTGGCGCAGACGGCCCAGCGGGTCGTCCACGCGGCCGTCTGTGAGGACACGGAGCAGAGCCACGATCTGGCACAAATCAAAGAATTGACCCGTTCAGAGGGCGTGGACATCGTCAAACGGCTCGGCGATACCGCTGATGAAGAGACAAGAGCTCGTTATCGGGAGTCAGAGCAGATCACCCTGCGCTGGATTCAACGCTACACGAAGTTCGACTTCCGATCACTCGGCAGCTACACACGCGACGAGCTTCACGAGCAAGGGACCAGTCCAGATCCTTTTTAGACCTCGATTACCGGACTGGTGTGGCCACGCAGTTATTTCCGTTCGTCGACGAATGTCGCCGCCCTTGCTCTCGTTCAGAATGAGGACGGGAGATTTAAATGGGTATTTCACGAGCCTTGCCCGGACGATGGGTGTTCCTGGGTATCGTTGTCGCCGCAGTAACCGCATGCGCTACCGGGACCGGTGAGCCCTCGTTTGAGACCGAAGCTCCCACGGCTCGTCCGGGCTCGCCAATCGCTGTGCCAACCCCGTTACCGACTGCAGCCGATGGATCAACACCTGCTCCATCCCCTACGCCTGTTTCATCGCCGGGTGATCCAATAGTCCCGATTCCGACCCCGACTGTTACCCATGACGCACCATCAGCGCTGCCCACACTGGAACCGTTGCCTACGTACTCTCCATCGGTGAGTGGAGGATCTGACCAGCAAGACGGAAGCGACCCGCCCCCATCCGGCGCACAAAATCCCTGGTCATTTGTCTCAGATCGCCAATGCGGTGACGGGCCGCTTTTCAGCTCTTTTCCGATGGACCTGGATGTTGTCCCGAACCTTTCCCCACTCGGTGCCGTTAACCCGCCCGGGCACACCTTTCCGACCTCGCACATGTATTTCGCCGTACCGGTGATCTGGGGCGAGGTTGGAGAAGGGCCGTTTGGCGACGGCCAGATCTTCCCTCCCACTCCCGTGTACGCCGTTGCCGACGGGCAACTGAGCTCGCTCAGCATCTCTACCGTCACGACAAGTCTCAGTGGGGAGGTAGTTAGTTACACCGAGTACGGGTTTGACCTGGCGGTTTGCGAGGGGATTCGGGTGCGATATGGACATGTGGGTCCGGTTTCCGACCGCATCCTGGAGTCTGTCGAAGGTCTCGAGGGTTTCAATTGCAACGCCTACTCAACAGGTGACTTTGCGGTCGATGGTTGTACCTACGCCCCGTTCCTGGACCTGGCCGCCGGTGAACAGGTTGGCTTCAACAGTGGTCGTGCTGCCGCCCTCGATATCGGAGTTTTCGACACAATCACGCAGACGATCGACTTCCTGCATCCTGAACTTGTTGGCGAAGAGGCAACTGGCTCGCTCTGTCTTCTAGATCAGTATTCGCCGGAACAAAGTGCGGAACTGGCGGCGCTCCTCGGTAACGGCGAATTACTCCGTACGGCCAACCCGATCTGCGGGGTCCTTAACTTCGACCTACCGGGGACGCTTCGGGGCAACTGGTTCAACGATGTGAGCACGTTCAGCAACGAAGACTTGAACATCGCCTTTGTCTACGATCAGGTAATCCCGGATCAGCCCATAATTTCCATCGGTTTCGTTCCCGGAATCGATTCAGCGGCGCACATGTTCACGCCGGAGGATGAGGGCCGCGTTAATCTGCGGTTCGCCGAGGTAGCTGCGGGCGACGGCGTCTACTGTTACGAGAATCTCCGTGACAGATTCGACCGAGTCCACCCGGACAAGCACCTTCTGGTTGAAATACCGGAACCCGGCCGCCTCCTGGTTCAGGCGGCAGTCGGAGCAAGTTGTGGCGAAGGCCCGTGGCAGCTCGACGCCGACGCTACAGAGTTTCTTCGGTAGGTCACGAATTCCTCTAAATCTCACCGTGTCCTGAACGGATTCACATCATTTGTGTATCATCCGGCCACGATTAAAGGACTGCCGTGCCTTCCTCGGACGGCGCATCGGGGTGAGATATGACGCTGAACGTAGACATGAACCGGATCCGGGTTGCGCTTGAAGAGCTAGGTGCCATGGAGGTGATGATCCGGAGTTCGGTTTCGGCTCTTGAACACGGACTTGCGGGTCACCCAGAATCGTCGGAGTTGGCTGGTGATGTCGTCCAACTTACCGGCGACCATATCCAGGCGATTGACGTTCGACTTGCGCAGATGCAATCAGAAGCTGGTTCGGGGGGCGAGAACATCCCGCCAAGGCCCGCCATCTGGGGCGAGTTTGCCGAAACACATTCCGTCTCATCGGCCCTGGGCGCTGTCGCATCGCTGGCGAACGAGGCTGCGATCAAATACACCACCATTCAGCCCATTTCAAACCGATTCCGAGACAGCCCTGTTGTGGCCAGTGAAGGGACGACGGCTTCCATTACCCGTCAGCACATGCAGGACTACCTCGGCATAACCGCTCGGATCAACGAAATGATCCATGAAGTGGTGCTCTGGGAGTTGGACCGGGACGAACTGGAATGCCAGTGTGTTTGCCACGCTTGCGGTATGGGTCTATGTGTGTGCGCCATGAGCGCGCGTGTCTCATTTGGAGAGGCGTGGAGCGCGGCGAAGCCCTCAGCGGCCGAAGACGGTCTGCCGATCAACCCTCCACGAATCACAAGTGCCGCCGCTGCGGCCGGTATCCGGGGAGGTGACACCGTCGTTGGAGTTGAAGGCCAACGGGTCAAAACCACGTCTACCCTTCAGACCACCATCCGAGATCACGATCCTGTGGGAATGATTAGCTTCACTGTCAGGCGAAACGGCCAGGAGATAGAGATCGTCTCGGAACATCGGAACGATCTCGGGGACGAGCCTGATCCATATGACCAGGACTGCGTGACTCCTCCCGGTGAAGGGTTCATCACAGAACAGGCCCGTGGCCTGCAAACGCGTCTCAGAGAGGTAAGTTCTGACGGTCCGGCGGTCGGATTAGCTAGTCTCACGCCACGTGAACTTGAAATCCTCAAGCACGTAGGAAGCGGTGCAAGTAATCCCGAGATCGCAACTACCCTCGGTATCAGTCGTGCCACGGTCGCCCGGCACATCGCCAATATCCTCGAGAAACTCGGCGTGGCCAATCGCACCGAAGCGACCAGCGTTGCCGCAGCCAACGGCGTTCTGGTCACCAGCTAGCCAGGAATATCCGGGAAACCCGGAAATGGTCCATATGAACCATGTGACCTGTTCCAACCGCTCCCAGTATCAAATCCAGTCACCTAAACGGCGACCTGGCGGCCAGACCGCCACCGTTCGTGACCAGACCCAGTTTGCGCACGAGCGTACCGGGAGGATTCAGATGCCGTTCAAAAACCCGCAGTACCTGGTCGAGACCGAATGGCTGGCCGACCACCTCGACGACCCGGATATTCGGATTATCGATTGCACCGCATACATGCCGAACTACTTCGAGGAGAGCGCTGCCGATAAAGTAGAAATCGTCAGCGGACGCGAGCACTGGGAAGAAGGACATATTCCGGGCAGCGGATTCGCCGATATCGTGAATGATCTGGTGGACCCGGATAACGACCGATTCATGTTCCCAATGCCGCCGCCTGAACAGTTTTCAGAGGTGATGACCGGTCTTGGTGTCGATCAGGGCACTCGCGTCGTTTTGTACGACGACATGGTCAACGTTTTCGCTACGCGCATCTGGTGGATGTTCCGGGCGTTTGGATTTGAGAATGCTGCTGTGCTGAATGGCGGTTGGGCGAAGTGGACGGCCGAGGGCCGCCCCGTATCCACCGACCCTGCTCCGCATTACGACGCCAACTTTATCGCCAGCCCACGGACGGACCGTATCGCCACGAGGGACGAGGTACTGGCCGCGATCGACGACGGTTCAACGTGCCTGATAAACGCGTTGGACCCCGACGAGTACGCCGGTAAAGGACCAAACCGATACGGACGGCAGGGACACATTCCAACAAGCACGAACCTGTCCTTCCTGGGCGTGTTGGACATGGATGCCAACACTTTCCTCTCGCCCGAGGAGATACGAAAGGTCTCGGAGGAGGCAGGCGCGTTCGATGGCGAGCGGGTCATCACCTACTGCGGCGGGGCCATCGCAGCCACCAGCGCGGCCTTCGTTCTTACGCTACTTGGAGTCGAGAATGTGGCCGTCTATGACGGGTCCATGACCGAGTGGGCGGCCGATTCATCATTACCGCTTGTTACGGGGATGGCGTGACCTGACTCTTACCCGCGTAGTGCTCCGAGAAACTCGTTACCGCCGGACATGATCCAGCCGTTCAGGCTCGTGTAGAAGAACTTCACGCCCTGGTCACGGAATCGGGCCACGTTGTGGGCCCCGACCGTCGTACCGGCGATCTTCCCGGCGGCGATGATCTTGGCGATTGATTCGTCGATGGTCCGCTGCACGTCCGGATGCTCATCGTTTCCGATGTGGCCCATCGACTGCGCCAGGTCGCTCGGCGCAACGTGGAACACGTCCACGTGCTCAACATCAAGGATCTCGTCCAGGTTGTTGACCGACTGGATGTCCTCTACCAGCACCACGACCATCGTCTGGTCGTTCGCCTTATTCAAATAGTCGGCAACGCCAAAAGACTGGCGTGGGCCGTACATGCCGCGGGTGCCTATCGGTGCGTATTTGGCGGCGTTCACGACATCACGAGCGTCCTGCGCCGTGTCCACGTGCGGCACCGTGATGCCCATAGCGCCCATGTCCAGCGTGCGGTAGATCGTGTTGTAGTCGGTACTGCCGACCCGGACCAGAGGCGTCATGCCCCACAGGTCTGCGGCGCGGGTCAGGTCGCCGATGGCCTCGAAGTCAACAGGCCCGTGTTCAGCTTCTAGCCACACAGAGTCGATGCCGATCTGCCCGACAAAATCCACAAGATGCGGCGTGTCCACACCCGCGAGACAGGTGACGATCTCACCCTTCGCAAGCTTCTCTTTCGCTCGATTGGGTCGCAGTTCAGCCATGTTTTGTTACTCCGGAATTCTGGTAAGAGGTGAGAAGGCTCCCTCGCCCAGTGGGAGAGGGTTGAGGTGAGGAGGTGATTCTGGCTGCGCCAGAATCTAACCGCCAATACCTTTCTTAACTTCATCGGCATAAATAGCCGCACCGTTCGTGACCCACTCGTTCAGATTGGCGTTAAAGAACCGCACACCCTTCTGGATGTAGCTCGCAATGCTCGCCGTCCGACCCACATGGCCCGGCATCCGACCTGCGTCTACGATGCGTTGAATCGAGCGGTCTATCACCGCCTGCACGTCGGGGTGCTCGACATCACCGAGGTGTCCCATCGACTGTGCGAGGTCGCTCGGCGCAACCAGGAACACGTCTATGTTGTCCACCTTCAGGATGTCATCCAGGTTCTCAACTGCGACGATGTCTTCGATCAGGACGCAGACAAAAGTCTCGTTGTTGGCATGTTCCAGGTAGTCGCCAACGCCGTAACCCTGGCGAGTGCCGAACATCCCCCGGCTACCGAGC
The DNA here is from genome assembly GCA_018650185.1 of Chloroflexota bacterium. Classification (GTDB taxonomy): domain Bacteria; phylum Chloroflexota; class Dehalococcoidia; order Lucifugimonadales; family Lucifugimonadaceae. The sequence continues at coordinate 3,209 of JABIGL010000012.1, read as the reverse complement.
GGTGCGTACTTGGCGGAATCGACCACCAGCTCCGCCTCTTCACGCGTGTTGATGTGCGGCACCACGATCCCCTGTGCACCACAGTCCAGCGTCCGATAGATAGTGTTCGCCTCGGCGCGACCAACTCGCACGATCGACGCCATGCCCCACAGGTCGCAGGCACGTGTGATGTCCTCGATATCGGCGAAGTCCAGCGGACCGTGCTCGGCCTCAAGCCATACTCCCTCGACACCTGTCGTGCCGATGAAGTCGGCCATCTGGGCTGTGTACACACCGCCGATTGCGGTAACGACTCCGCCGGCCGCCAGTTTCGCTTTCGCCGGGTTTCTACGCATCTCGGGCATCTGACAGTTCCTTTGAATCCGCCCGTACCGGGCTGACCAGCTTCGCCCTAACCGGGCGGGCGGATTGTATGCCACGGAGCGCATCTGTAGAGCGGTGGACTAGATCTCCTCAAACAGGATGTCCTGCGCGCCCTCCCACAGGACCTTCTCGCCGACCGCAGGAAGCTGCTCGTTTCCTTCGACGATGGTCAGGAAGTGATTACCCGCCAGCGGCCCCATCTTGCTGGCAAAAGACGTACCGCCGTACGGGAACAGTATCTCGGTCTCGGAGTACCCACCCGGGTAGAAAAGGATGTGACCCGGTGCCGGGTGGCTGGTGTGATTCTCAAACCCGACGTCCAGCTTGAATTCACCCAGCGGTATCCAGTCGGCCTCTCCACTCCAACGGACTTGAATGAGTTTGTTGCTATACGGCAGCAACTTCCGAAACTCGGCCCACGTTTTCGGCGCAACCTCTTCCTCCGCGTTCGCCACGAAAACGAACTCGCCAACAGTGATCCGTACCTGGGTCATGTTCCTGCTTTCTGTCTTATGTCATCCCGACCGAAGTGGAGGGATCTGTACCTAAACGCTTGCCCGCCAGGGCGTACTTTCCGTGTCCTGAGGCTCTCGAAGGGCCGCTGCCCGCCCCTACGATGTTATCGACCGGAGGCTATCGGGTACACACCCGTATCACGCCGAGCCGCTGCGAGGAACGTCTGTGCGTCCTCATTGTCCGGGTCTATCCGCAGAACCTGATCACACAGGTCCAGCACGGCATCCCAGTTACGACCGTCGGCGGCAGCCTCTGCCTCGTCCAGCAGGCGGTCGATCCACCTTTGCACCCTCTCGCTTGGCATGGGCGGCATGATACAGGTCTAATAACCGTGAATTTCCACCCCCTGATCGCATGCCTATGGGACGCAATCACACTTGAGTCGCCTCACAACAAGACCATCCAACAAGTCTGACGGACAGGTAATTGGCGAGATCAGTTTTCGCTCCCATACGATCTCGTTCGCTCCGTTTACACCCGCCGGATTTGTAGATGAGCAAGACCACGCTGAGCAAACAGCGTGGTGGAGACAGTTCCTGACGCCAACGAACCGCGGGCATCGCATGTTCGTTGTGGAGGCAGACGGGCGGGTCATTGGGTTCAGCATGGTCGGGCCGCTGAACGATCGCTACGAGTTCTATGAACAGGTCCGGGCCCTCGGCGAAGACGGCAAGTTGGCCGTTCTTTATTCGATCCACATCGACCCCGACCATCTCGGGGGCGGTGCAGGCCAGAAACTCATGGAGACCTCGTTGGCCCATCTGAAGAAGGCCGGGTTCCCGATGGTCGTGCTCGATACGGTTGAAGCCAACGACCGCGCCAGACGTTTCTACGAGGCTGGTGGCTGGGAGTTCGTCCGGGCTGAAGGTTCGGACGGATACGGAAGCGTAGCTATCTACAAACTCAAACTGGATTGATCGGTGTCAAACGCGGGAACGGCCTCCGAATCAGGAGGCCGTTCCCGCAAGCAGTGAGGAGTTTGGATCGCTAGACGCGGCGGGCTCACCGGGAGCGGAAGCTCCGGGGGGTGTGCGGTGGACCCGCCGACACTATCTTTGATGCACGACTTTAGATACGGGTGCCAGGCGCGTACTTAAATGCCCTTTGAAAGGGCCGTCGTTGTTGCCATCGGAAGTGGTGCGTTGCGTCGGCCCGGTGGGCTTATGGATTCGTATCAACCATTGCAATCAGCCCCCACGTCTGGCTGGCGTTCCGATCTCGTGCGGGGCAAGATGACCGGCAATTGGCCCCAAACCCCATATCTCAGCCCAACGGAGAGTGCAGATGGAGTACCGAATCCTTGGCAAGACGGGTCTCAAGGTGAGCCGCCTCGGCGCGGGTCTATCTGAGATCGGCCAGGAACTCTCTCTTGATGAGACCGAACAGGCCGGTCGAGTGCTGAATACGGCGCTCGACAATGGAATCAATCTGCTAGATACGGCCTCCTGCTACGCCAACAGCGAGGAATTCGTTGGAGCTACCGTGGCACATCGCCGTGATGACTACGTTCTCGCAACCAAAGCCGGACACGCCACCTCAGCCCGTGAATGTCGGAATCCCGATATCGACTGGACCTACGGCACGGTCGCGATGAGCATCGACCGCTCGCTGGAACGGATGAAGACCGACCACATTGATCTCGTCCAGCTTCACTCGTGTACCCAGGAAGTTCTTGAGCAGGGCGACGTTATCCGGGCGCTACAGGACGCGCGTGACGCCGGAAAGACGCGCTTTATCGGGTACAGCGGCGATAACGAAGAAGCGCTGTGGGCCGTGAAGAGCGGTGTTTTCGACACGCTGCAAACCAGCTTCAACCTGGTAGATCAGCGTGCGCGACGTGAGTTGCTCCCGGCTGCGGTGGAGCAGGGCATGGGTGTCCTGATTAAACGACCCATGGCGAATGGAACCTGGGGTGCAGACCCGGAACGACCAAACGCAACGGGACAGTGGGGTCGTATGCTGCCGCGTGCGCAAGCGATGGAGGCTGGCGGACCGGTGCCAGGATCTCCAGACGACCGGATAGAGCTGGCCTTTGGTTTCACGCTTTCTTACGACGCCGTAGACGTTGCGCTTACCGGTACAAAGAACCCCCGACACATGGCCTCAAACCTGGAGCTGTTCGAGCGTGGGATTTCGTTGGCTGCAGACGCCGTGTCAGAGTTGGAGAGCAGGTTCGACCGGCTGGACGATGGCTGGGTGCAACTGGAGTAGGGGCCTAGTCGCCAGAGCCACCGGACGGATTAGCGGCCGGAGTGGGCGCCACTTCCGGGGCCGCCAGTAATGCCCCCAGGTTTCGAACTCGTCCGTTCAGCAAGGCAGGTCCGATTGCG
>JABIGL010000045.1 GCA_018650185.1 Chloroflexota bacterium | reverse complement strand
TCACCAAATCGTCCCTGCTTCCCGGGATCATCAGCCGATTTCTCGTTAGCCAGTCCCATCACCTGCGATGCATGTTTCGCAAGCGCCTCGATCTGCGTCTCAACGTTCTCGCTTGATACCTGGACTACGACATCCGGGTTGTCCGCGCCCCAGAACAGTAGGCGACGGACCTTGTGCGGCTCCAGTCCATCTTCCAGTTGCTCCGGGAAGTGCAGGTGGTCTCGCGCGTACGGGTAGATGGCATCGGACACCACGGTTCCTGCCATCCTGTGGTCCCGATGCTGGAACCCGTTGATACGATGAGGGTCATGTGAAAACACGGTATGTGGTCTGTACATCCGGATAGCGCGCACCAGCTCGCCCCGAAAGACACTATCGTCCTCCAGACCGCCATCCGGGTGATTCAACATTATGACGTCTTTAACGCCCAGCACTCGCGCCGCTTCCGATTGTTCCTCTTTGCGGAGCGGAACGATGCGATCGCTTGTCATATCGTCATCGTTTGATCCTCCGCTGCCGTCTGTGCAAACGACGTACACAACCTCACATCCCTGCGATATCCATTTAGCGACAGTGGCGCCCGTCCCTATCTCGGCATCGTCCGGATGGGCACACACCACCATCGCCCGCTCCGGTACGTCTTCGATCACATCGAACGGTTCTACCCGTCCGGGCTGATAAAACTCGGATGCTCTTGATGCCCTGGGGCTCATACGGTTGGGACTTCCTTATCTGACTTAGTCTTAGCGTGGAAATTAATTAGATCTGTAGTCAACACAAACTGATCGAACCCCTCCGGCCTCGGCACGATGAGATTCTTCAGCCAATGATAGCCGTGGCCGGGAAGCGACCCGTAAACTTGGACATCTGAACTCAACTCCCGTCGCTCGGTATCGACCCCGGCGACCCCGCGATAACAAGAGGATCACCCGCTCCAATGCAGCAAGTTCTTGCAACCCAGGATCCAGAAGTCGCAGCAGCGATAGCCAGCGATGTGACGCGTCAGACCGATGAGATCAACCTGATCGCCTCCGAAAACTACGCCAGCCACGCTGTTCTGGAAGCGACCGGTTCTGTCCTCACCAACAAATACGCCGAGGGGTACCCGGGTCGCCGTTACTACGCCGGGTGTGAAAACGCAGACGCCGTGGAAACTCTCGCCATCGACCGGGTGAAAGACCTGTTTGGCGTTGAGGCAGCAAACGTACAGCCACACAGTGGTTCACAGGCCAACATGGCGGCATATTTCGCCACTCTTACCACCGGCGATCGAATCCTCGGAATGCAACTGGACCAGGGCGGTCACCTGACACATGGCTCCCCCGTGAACTTCTCTGGGAAGCTCTACGAGTTCGCCTCGTACGGCGTCCTGCGCGAAGAAGAAACTATTGACTACGAAGCGGTGGCGAAGACGGCACGTGATTTCAAACCGGCGCTGATCGTTACCGGAGCCACCGCGTACCCGAGGTTCATCGATTTCGCCCGTTTCCGCGAGATTGCGGACGAGGTTGGCGCACTTCTCATGGTTGATATGGCGCACATCGCAGGGTTGATCGCAGGCGGCGCTCACCCGTCACCTGTCCCCTACGCGGACCTGATCACCAGCACCACACACAAGACACTGCGCGGTCCGCGCGGCGCAATGATTCTGTCCCGAAAACCACTCGCCCGGAAGATCAACTCCGCCGTGTTCCCGAATATGCAGGGCGGACCCATGGTCCACGCTATCGCAGCGAAGGCGGTCGCTTTTGCCGAAGCTGCAACGCCAGAGTTCAAGGCATACACGGCGTCCATCGTTTCAAATGCCCAGGCCCTTGCGGGCGCACTCTCGAACGGTGGCCTCCGTATCGTCTCCGGTGGCACGGACAACCATTTGATGCTGGTTGATGTGTCCACGCGTGATATGACCGGCCAGGAAGCGGAAGACGCTCTCAGTTCCGCTGGAATCATCGCCAACAAGAACGCTATCCCGTTTGATCCCCTTCCGCCGCGCGTGACAAGCGGTGTCCGTCTCGGTACCCCGGCGATCACCAGCCGTGGCATGGGTACGGGGGACATGGACACCGTAGCCGGGTTCATTCTTGAAGCGATAAGCGCAAACGGGAATGACTCTACGCTCACCGAAATACGTGGTCGCGTAAAGAAATTCGCGTCCGAATTTCCGGTCCCGGGGGTCAGTTAGCTACCTTCGTCCGGCCTACCTGGCAGAACGTCTCGTCAAAAGAGTCTTGGGATTGGCTGTCTTCGTGATACACTTCTCCGGTTCAGAACGAATGCATTCCAGAGGTCATTATTTAAGTTGCGCTACTACGAATTGATGTGGATTCTCGGCGCTGATGCCGACGAAGAAGGTATCGAGCAGTCCATCGAGGCTATCGATGAGCGGATTGAGAACCACGGCGGGGAGCGGCTTCGGTCCGCGGCATGGGGCCGCCGATCGCTCGCCTACCCGATAAACCACAACGCCGAAGGCATATACAACGTCGTCCAGTTCAGCATGGAACCGGACGAATCAGTTCTTTTCGAGCGAGAAATCCTCGCCGACCAGGCCGTCATCAGGCATCTCCAGCTGCGGATCGAAGAAGTCGAGCTTCTCCCTGAGGCTCCCGTGCTTCCTCCCACTCCGCCGGTAGCTGAAGACCAGCCAGAAACGCCGGCACCAGAAGACACCTCAGACTCCGCCGAGCCAGAAGATTCCGCCGAGTCGGATTCTCCAGAGGCATCCGAGAGCGAAGACGCAGAGAACTCAGAGGAAGAAGAGAAATCCGCTGACCCGGATTCAGAATCTGAAGATGCGGATTCGCCGGAAGAAGAAGAGGTCGCTGAAGAAGAAGCTGAAGAAGCTGAAGAAGAGGTAGTGGAAGCCTAACTATGAGTCTGAACAAGGTCACCATGATCGGCAACGTCGGTACGGACCCGGAGATGCGTTACACGCCATCCGGCAGCGCCGTAACTGATTTTCGCCTGGCGGTAAGTCGGCGTTTCTCGACGCGCGATGGCAACCAGCAAGAAGAGACGGAGTGGTTCACCGTCACCGCATGGGAACGCCTTGCAGACACGGTTAATCAATACGTCACAAAGGGTATGAAGGTCTACGTAGAAGGGCGACTTAAAAGCCGTAGTTATCAAGGTAACGACGGCCAGATGCGCTTCTCAAACGAGATCAATGCCCAAACCGTGTTGTTCCTGGACAGGGGCGGCACTGCACAGTGGAACGAGGAACAGGGTGGCGCTGCCCCCAACGCTCCACGGCAAGAAGCGCCCTCGGACCCGGCGGGTCCGGAGTCGCCGAGCGACGTTGAGGAATTGCCCTGGTAGTTCACCAGTAACCACCAGAACCTCGCCGATCGCTTTGACCGAAGCTTGCGCCGCGTATCCGGAATGGATGTCGACGGCATATAAGGAAACAAATCAGCAATGACGACCGATTACTCTTCTTCCGCGCCCAGACAAGACTCCGGCCGATCCGGTGGACCGCCACAGGGCGGACCGCGTGGCGGCGGGGGCGGCGGTGGCGGCGGCGGACGTCGTTTCGGCGGTGGTGGTGGCGGCGGCGGCGGCAGGTCCGGCGGTGGTGGTGGCGGAGGACGACGATTTGGTCGACGACGCGTTTGCATGTTCTGCGTCGACAAGATGCACCGCGTAGATTACAAGAACCTGGAACTGCTACGACGATACCTGGCTGACTCCGCCAAGATCGAGTCGTCACGTAAGTCCGGTACCTGCATGAAGCACCAGCGAGTGCTCCGACGTGCGCTACTCCGGGCTCGGCACCTCGCACTGCTCCCGATGGCCGACAACCACGTCAAGAT
>JABIGL010000106.1 GCA_018650185.1 Chloroflexota bacterium | reverse complement strand
TGATCGCACGACTTCACCCTTCGAGAGCCGCAGGGTGGGTGTAAGCGGGATTTCGTCCGCGTTCGCAAGCCTAAATCCCCAGCCGCTCGATCATCCCATTTAGATAGCGCGCCTGACCGGCGTGCTGAGTGTTGTCACTGATCACACTTACTAAACGCACGCCTACCGACACCGGCGGGTCGTACGACCGATCAATGATCCGGTCGAGCTCGCCTGCGTTAACCGTCCCTAAGTACGCCCGCGTCCTATCCACGACGGTATCGTGGTAGCCAAGCAACACATCTGGATCATCAGGCCTTAGCGCTGCGACCTCCGCCGGACCGTCGCCTTGCCCGTTGATCGCGGCATCCGGTTTCATACCAAACTGAGCTGCCCAGCCTTCGGTCACCCACGCCTCGTCGTTACCGGTTGCGGCCGCTAGATGGCCGTCCTGAATACGCGTCAGATGCCAGATCAGCCACGCTATGGAGTTAGAACCCTCTTCTGGGCGATAGGCCAACTGATCCTGCGTAAGCCCCTCGGCAGAACGGTGCACCAGCTCCTGGATACGCGTGTACGCGTCGATAAGTATTTCGTTAGCTTCCAAGCGGTTGCTCCCCCGATTATTGAAGTCAAACCTGCAAAGCCACGCTTGTCGCCCATCAGCTGAAACGCGCCACCTTGTCCGACGACGACAGAATAACGCCCGCGAGGCATATCACGATGGCACATACCCCTTTCGAGGTATCACAGCTGTTAGGAAATCCTCCAGAAGAAATCAGGACACACCTCCTATCGGAAGACGACCGGAACAAATCCCTCCCCTAATTTGCATTGCAGCAGCAAAGGGTTGCCAGGTACGGACACAAGAGGAGAGCCCGGTGGAACACAAAACATACGTCACCTCAAACCCACAACTTCCCAGGTCTCCTCCCGACGCAAAGCGAATAACGACCTCAATTACAGGGCTCCTTTCGCGACCCTCACTTGGATAATTCCGGAAAATGCACGGATAGAACGGCTGGCTCTCGTCAATCGTTCGGAAATACGGGAGAACGTCATCATGGCGTCTAGTTCAACTCAAACAAGTGGACCTTCACTTACAGGTAGGCTGGCCGGGTTCACCGCCCGACACGGGTGGTGGACCCTGGGCGCCTGGGTGGTCGTGCTCGTTGCCGCATTCTTGCTGGCAGGCCAGATGAATCTATCCGGTGACGGCGGTGTTACGAGTACCGACTCAGCGCGTGCCAGGGACCTGATCGAAGAGGCGACCGGAGCCGCGCCACCGGCTGAGGAGTTCATACTCGTCGAGGCCAACGATGGTCAAAAAGATGAAGCGTTATTTGAGTCCGTTGTAGGCACCATTTCTGCGGATATGACCGCTATACCGGTGGTCATAAAGGTGTCCAGCTATCTGACTGGGGAAGACGCCTTCCGCACAATTGACGGCAGCAAGGCGCTAATCCAGGTCACCACGTCCCTGGACCAGGATGACGATCTGGGCGAAATGGACGCCATTCTTGACGTGGTCGAAGCAGCAAATGCCGACTCCGACCTTCGCGTCACCACGATAGGCAACGCGAGTGTTGAACTTTTGTTCAGCGAAATGGTGGAAGAGACCTTTGCGAAGGGCGAGCTGATCGGCATCGCCGCAGCGCTGGTGATCATGCTCGCTGTTTTCGGAGCCGTTGTGGCGGCCTTGATCCCGATCCTGCTCGCAATAGTTGCCGTCTTCACCGCTGCAGGGCTTATCGCGCTTATCACGACGGTCAAAGAGTTGAACGAGTTCACTCTCATCGTGACTACGATGGTCGGGTTGGCCGTTGGAATCGACTACACGCTCTTCATCGTCCAGCGTTTCCGCGAAGAACGGGACCGCGGGCTTGAGCGGTATGAAGCGATCACCATGGCCGGGTCTACGGCCAGCCGGACGGTTCTCTTCTCAGGCGTGGCTGTTGCGATAGCACTCGCCGGTATGTTGATCATGCCTGACGTGCTGTTCAAGAGCTTCGGTGTCGGCACGATTGTTGTCGTCATCACGGCGGTTGCCGCAGCGCTAACACTGCTTCCCGCCATCCTCGGACTACTCGGGGACCGTGTGAACTGGCTGACCATCCCCTTGTTCGGAAAGCGTCGTTCCGCAGAGAGCGGCGGCGGATTCTGGGGGGCGATTACTGGAGCGGTAACAGCGCATCCGGCGATCAGCGTTGTCATTTCCGCAGTGATTTTGCTTGGTCTTACGGCCCCTGTCATGTCGCTGGAGCTCGGCTCCGGCGGGATAAGCATGCTTCCGGAAGACACGGATGAACGACACGCTTTTGATGTTCTTATCTCCGAGTTCTCGGACGGAATCATCACGGCGGATATTGTGGTGCTCTCCCCAGACGTTAGTGGTAGCGGCGTGCAAAGCGCTATCACTGAGGTAATCAACTCAATAGAGGCCGACGACTTCTTTGGAAGCGCGGAAGCGACAACCAGTCCTTCGGGCGATCTGGTGGACATCCGGTTTGCGATCGCTGGAGATATCTCCAGCCCTGAATCGATTGAGGCGATACACCGGCTGCGTGACGACTACATTCCCGCTGCATTCAATGGTGTTGATGCGGAAGTGCTCGTCGGTGGAGACACGGCTCGAGTGATCGACGACGTAAAGATAGTAAAAAAATACGTGCCGTTGATCATGCTGGCAGTTCTTGCGGCAAGTTTCCTGCTGTTGATGATCGCCTTCCGGTCGATCGTCGTGCCGATAAAGGCCGTGATCATGAACCTGCTGTCGGTCGGCGCTGCATACGGGATGGTTGTCCTGGTCTTCCAGAAAGGCCTCGGCAACACACTGTTCGGCTTCCAGGAAGTTCCGGTCATCGAATCCTGGATTCCGTTATTCCTGTTCGCCATCTTGTTCGGGCTCTCAATGGACTACCACGTCTTCTTGCTGAGCCGTATCA
>JABIGL010000127.1 GCA_018650185.1 Chloroflexota bacterium | reverse complement strand
GTTCACACCCGTCTGGACACGGCCGACGTGATCCGAATGTGTCGTGACCTGGAGGAGTTCAAGCCCTTCTTCATCGAGGACCCCATTCGCTCGGAGAACCCGGCCAGCTACCGAAAGATCATGGACAAGATCAATCTTCCCATCGCCGCCGGTGAGCAGTGGGTATCCAAGTGGCCGTTCCGTGAGGTTATCGAGGAAGAGACGATTGATTACGCACGCATCGACCTGTGCATCGTCGGAGGCATCACCGAGGCACTCAAGATCACGCACTGGGCCGAGACGCACTACATCGATATCGTCCCGCACAACCCGCTTGGCCCCGTGAGCGCGGCGGCATGTGTGAACCTGTGCATGGCTTCCACAAATGTGGGTGTGCAGGAGATGCCCCGGCAGCCCGGAACGTTTGCAACTGACCTGTTTCCGAAGCAGATCGAGTGGGAAGACGGTTACGCCTGGGTGCCCGACGCACCGGGACTTGGCGTGGATTTCAATGAGGAAGCAGCGGAAGCGAACAGGGCTGATCCCCGCGGCTGGGTGTCACAGTTACGACGAAACGATGGTGCATTTACTAACTGGTAGACGACGAAGGTACGTGGCGGAGGACAGGTATGGGAAGAAATGTGGCCAGTCGGGTAATTTCCGGCGTGGGATGGCGCGGTCTAGCATTAGTTTGGTTGTTGGTTTTGCCGCGATATGGACCGAACGCGGTTGCCGTGGCTATTGTTGGTACGGCTTTTGCGATCACGTTGGTTAGCAAAGCTGTTCGGGCCGTCATCAACAGAAGAAGATCCGCGAATGTTATGGATCCCGACGATACCCGGATTATTGTCAGGCGAGATGCTTTTGCATGGTTTTGGAAAAGTCGGCGCACACACGGCAACCTGATATTCATTTTCCTGGTGCTGCTTACGTCGTGGTTGCTCGGAGGATTGCTAATTGGAATTGCAGTCGTCGGAATTCTTTACGCGTTATTGCGTCGGACAGACTATGGAAAATCGAAATCGGAAATTGAACGAAACCTGCGAAATCGGGCCAACATTGAATCGCCCGTTCAGAGCGCGATTAACAGCGGGGTATCAAAGGGGCGAAAAGATCGCCAACTTGTCGGCGCAAAGGGGAAGGGGGTTCTAGCCTCCGAGGGTGTTGATGAGGGTCTTTCTGAGTTGGAGATCAAAAAACGTGAATTCGATGCCCAGTGGTCGGGACGTAGTCGAGTTCCACTTGTCGCTGTCGGGGTCGCGGCAGCTATCGTTATTTCGATATGGTTAGTCCAGCTTCTATCTTCGATATAGCCTGCCCAACTAGCGATGCACTTTGAGAGTGCCAGCATGAACAGAGCACACTTAGTCGCCATCGCCGTTGGGGCTGTCTTACTGGTTATCCTGTGGGCCTTTGTTGTCCCGCTGCTGATTGATCTGGGTCAGAAGGACGGGCAGGGCGCTGCGTTTGGGTGGCTCGTCCTCACAGGAGTCACGGTTGTCGTCGGCTGGATCATGTTCCGCCCTCCCGGGTTTCAGGCGGATGTCGAGGCGCGGAATATCCGCAAGCGCCAGGGATTACGCCGCTCCGAGATGCAGCGACGCAGGCGCAAGAACGACTGACCTACCGCTACGCCATCGTCACTTCTGCACCAACCGCCTTATTGAAGCGCGGCAGTAACTCCTTGTTGAAGAGTTCCATGCTGTGCAACCACGCCTTTCGGTCGTCGCCGTCGTCCCAGTCGAAGCTCATCACGTCGATTGCGCCAAATGGACCCAGGTCCTCCCAGAGACGCAGCAGTCGGTCAAGAGCTGTGTCCACGTCCCCCGCGATGATCTGCTCGCCCATGAAGTAGTCCATGTCTACCTCCGAGTCGGACATAGACAGATCCTGCTTCATGATTCCTAACCCGGGGCCGCGCTGGATGGCCGTTGTCAGATGGGTGTACGCGGTCTCGATGGAGTTCGTTCGCGCTCGTGTTTCGGCCTCTTCAGTGGTATCAGCGAGGAAGATTGTTCTTGCGATTTTCCACGTCGATCGATCAGCCGGGTTACCGGCTTCCAGTGCTGCGGCTTCGTACGTCGCCCACTGGTCCTTGAGCACGTCCGCCGGGATGATTGAGTGGCTGAACAGGGCGAAACCCAGCTTTGCGGCGGCCTTGACCGAGCCAGAACCACGAGAAGATACGGGGACACATATAGGCGGGTACGGCTGCTGAAGGGGTTTTGGAGGATTGCCAAAACCAAGCTCTTCGTCGACCGATTCCAGCTTCACTGTCCAGTGCTTTCCCTCGAACGAATATGGCGGATCGCTCGTCCAGATCTTGAGGATCATGTCGATCGCCTCAGCCATCCGGGACTGCATATCCTTAGGGTCCTGTCCGTACATCTCGAAGTCTGATGGCGCCCCACCAAACCCGAATGCCAGCTCTAACCTTCCGTGTGAGAAGTGGTCCAGAAATGCCAGTCGATTAGCCACCTGCGCCGGGTTGTGCATGTTTACGAGAATCGGAGCCGGGCCCATGCGCATCTGCTTCGTCTGGCGGAATACTGCCGCCAGGAACATCTCCGGGCTAACGATCGGTTCCCACGAAAGCGTGTGATGCTCCCCTACCCAGAACTCTTCCACACCAAGCTCATCCGCACGTATCGCCAGTTCCATGTCTTCGTCGTGACACTGGGCGAGCTCTTTGGATGGGTGATGGAACGGCATGATGAAGATGCCGCTTTTTACGGAGTGCAAATTGACCTCGTATCGAACTGGTTATTACTGTGGATTCGGTAGACCCGGTTAGCGCCCTGTGATGTTGTCCGGAGTGATCCGAACGATCACCCGTGTCTGGTCAGGGTTGTGACCGCCGTAGCTATCTGTCCCGGTGTACTTCTTTGCGAGCTTGTCGATGTGTGCATCGGCACCGTCTTCCGTGATCTCCGTTACTCGACCACGAATGTTGACGACACGGGATGTCGGATTGGCGGCATCGTAAACACCGACGGCCACCCTGGCATCACGCTCCATGTTGTCCGTCTTGACCCGTCCGAGCGCCGTGTTGAACAGGACGTCGCTGCCGTCGGTGTCGATCCATACCGGCGATATCTGCGGCGATCCGTCCGGCATCAACGTCACTACCTGGGCGATGTGCGGTTCATTGAGTAGCGCCACCTGTTCTGAAGTCAGTTGAGCCAATTCGATCTCCCCGAATGTTCGCCAGGCCGTTGGAGGCCAGAGGCATAAATGAGCGTTCTGACGCCGCATTGTATGGACGGGCGTCCTGATTGAGAACCAGCGATTACGGTTTCGTGACGTTCAGTCATCAACATAAGTTCATCACCTCAAATCCATTTGAGGTCTAAGCACGACCGGAACGACGCGCTGGATATTGAGCGTGTTGCCCTTGGATGGGTGGACCTGGATCGTGAACTCATCACTCACCCCGAGCAGGTTGGCGGCGGTGTCTATGTATGGATCACTACTATCCGTGCCGAGGTCGTACAGGACATTGGCGTTGTCGTAGGTCTGCAACCAGACCGTTATTTCCGCCTTCTCGTTCTCGTCCAGGATGTAGTCCCCGTTGTCGGAGCCGGGGAATGTGACGGTCCATGCTGATTCGTTGATCAACATGTTCTCCGTCTGGATGGCGATGCTGGTGCGATCCGAAAGTCCGCTGGCGTCCGGATCAGTGCCGGTATCGTTCACCGTGTTTGGCGGCGTGAGGTCGGTCATCGAGCTGCCTATCACCCCGGTGACCGTGAAAATGACCTTCGCCACGGCCTGATCATCCACACCGCTCAGGAGAATCGTGTCGTCGCCGTCCACGTCCACATCGCCACGAATCGCCCTGACCGAGCCACGGAGTTGCAGGCTGCCGGTGGCCTGGTCAAGTCCTGAGTAGGCGACTTGTTGTCCCTGCTCCGCGGAGAAGAGTCCGGTCTTGAGCGTTGTCATTGCGAAGACCGATGCCACGACAATGAAAGCGATCATGATGATCGCAGTCTCAAGTCCGGTTACGCCTCGCTGGCCCTCGTGTGTACGTAGGCGTGAGCGGGTGTGCTCGCCAGCCTGCGCGCGACGCGGGCGCGAGAAAACAGGGCCCTTTAGGACCCTGAGTTTTTGAGCCGCCGATCGTGCGAACGACCATGGCGAGTCAGGCTGGATGGCGGTATACGCCCCACCGGGCGGTGGTCTAACCACGTCTTCAGAGTAGAAGCGTGGCGTGACCGGGTCGTGTGAGTCAGTCGTCTGTCCGTGTGTGAGTAACGCGCTTCACTCAGGCACGCGAAACTACAGACAGCACATGGGGGGAAACGACCACCCCAACGATCAGCTACGTGCCACGTACGGGCGAACACCTGCCCCGTGGCAGCATCCGTACTACCCTCAAAACGAACACCATATCGGCTCAGTCGATGGTCGCTCCGCCGTCGATGACGAGGTGTTCCCCCGTGATGAATGACGCGTCATCTGATGCCAGGAACAGTACGCCTTTTGCCACCTCTTCAGGCCGCCCGACACGCTTCATCGGTGAGTCCTGCCCAAAGTCTGACAGCGCCTGATCGCGATCCAGTCCAAGCGCATTGATGTGCGTCTCCGTGGCCCTTGTGTGTATCGTCCCCGGACACACGGCGTTGACCCGGATGTTGTCGACAGCGAGGTCCATCGCAAGGCACCGCGTGAGTTGTAATACGGCGCCCTTGGATGAGTTGTACGGAATGAAAGCTGGCTGGGCGACGAAGGAGCTGACGGACGCCAGGTTAACGATCGCACCGCCGCCATTTTCACGCATGACCGGCAGTACGGCTCGGGCGCAGTTTGCTGGGCCTCGTACGTTGACGCCCAGAACACGATCCCAGTCGTCCCGTGTGACGTCCTCTATCTTGCCGAAAACGAACGCTGCGGCATTGTTGACGAGGATGTCTACCGTCCCAAAAGCCTCGACAGCAGCCTGAATCGCTGAATCGGCCGACGACTCATCGGAGATGTCTGTGTGGTGGAAAACTGCTTCTCCACCCGCCTGATTGATCTCGTTCACCACAGTATTCCCGGGGTCGTCCTCAATGTCAGCGACAAGCACCCTTGCGCCCTCTTCGGCGAATAGCAATGCCGTAGCGCGTCCGATGCCATTTCCCGAGCCAGTGACGATGGCGGATTTGCCCTCTAGCCTCATTCGAATTTCTCCTCGGTTAAATAATCTGGATAGATGCGATTTCCGATTCCCGTCCAATCATCTTGCGGGGAGATGAACAACTCCGGATTCACGACGCCAAGCCTGGATTCACAACCACCGATACGGGATAACAACGGTGGCGCGGAGTATAGGCGCGTCTTTTTGCAGCGGCCGATTCCAAAACCGTTTCGGCAGCGATTCTGGCCAGGGTCACGATACAATCAGATTTCCGTGACCCTCTCCGACGCACCGCTTCGTTCGGAATCGACTCACGGAGACTCCCCGAGTGATGTCGGAGAGAACAAGGTCACCGAAAGGGATCGCCGCCGTGCTAAGTCGTGGATTTTCCGGATTTCGTCGCCCCCAGCCCCCGCGCGAGATACCGTCAGGTCAGTATTACGAGACCGGTTTTCCCGTGCTCACCTACGGCCCCACGGAACGGGTGTCACAACAGGACTGGAAGTTCACGATAGAGCTCGGCGATGGCGCCATGAAGTCTTGGAATTGGGACGATCTGATGGCGATGCCGCAGACCGATATCCATACCGACATCCACTGCGTGACGAAGTGGTCGATGCTGGACTCCGACTGGAAAGGCGTCGATCTAGACGTCTTCTTCGAACAGGCAGGACTCGAATCGGAAATCGCCGAGGATTACATGATGGTCCGCTCGTTCGGCGGCTACACGACCAACCTCCCGGTGGCAGATGTCCGTGGCGGCAAGGCGTTCATTGTCCACGAGTTCGACGGGGAGTCGATCACGCCCGAACACGGCGGTCCGGTCCGGATGATCGTGCCGCATCTCTACTTCTGGAAGTCCGCCAAATGGGTGGAGAGCATCCGCTTCATGGAAGAAGACGCCCCGGGATTTTGGGAAACGAACGGTTATCACATGTACGGCGATCCCTGGAAAGAGCAACGCTACTGGGGCGACTGAGGCTCGCCTCAATCTCATTTGACGGCGGTAGGCGATGTTAGGGCTACGCAAGAGGCGCAACTCTTGGCCCGTCGTGAAAGCGAATCAAACTAACGGGAACGGACAAATCTCCGCGACGATGTCGAACCCTGAACACAGGCCTGAAGGACTGCAGCCTGATCGGTTGACGTGGCAGGTCGGGACGGTGGACTCGATCACTATCGAGACTTACCGGGTGAAAACGCTTCGTCTACGACTGCCCAACTGGACCTCATTCCAACCCGGAATGCACTACGACGTGCGACTCACCGCCCCGGATAACTACCAGGCTCAACGTAGTTATTCGATCGCCACCGGACCTGAGACGCAAGGTGTCATTGACCTCACCGTTGAGAAAATCGAAGACGGTGAGGTGTCGCCCTATCTGCACGATGAGTTGATAGTTGGTGATCGCATCGAAGTGCGTGGCCCCATAGGCGGCGCATTCACATGGACCGAGTCAATGGGCGGGCCGTTGCTGCTGGTTGGCGGTGGATCCGGGATAGTCCCACTTATGTCGATGCTCAGGCATCGCGACAACGTGGCGCGGCACATCCAGACGTTATTGCTCTACAGCTCCCGTACCGCGGATGACGTGATCTACAGCGATGAGTTGGCCGCACTGGCAGAGGTGGGCCACGGACTCCAGGTGGTCCATACCCTCACACGTGGCATGCCCGACGACTGGGACGGATACTCACGTCGTGTGGATCTCGAGATGATCCGAAATGTGTTTGATCGGCTAGGCGCCGTTGGGCGTGCATTTGTTTGCGGCCCACAGGGGTTCGTCGAGACCGCCGCAAATGCCATGATCGACGCCGGAATTTCGTCGGAAAGAATCCGCACGGAGCGCTTCGGGTAGCTCGCATTTGATCCGCAGTTTGCCCCTGATTTCCTGGCGTTTGTGACATTCCCCCGGACTTCGTTCGATGTGGTCGCTATCATCCGATTCACTAATCGTTGAACACGAGCGCCTCATCACTGGACCGGACACTGATCTCAGATATTGCCACGACCCCTCAGGCCGATAGCCCGCCCGACCTCACGATTTACGCAGATCTGCTGTCGGAAAAGTTTGGGTTTCCCGGATTGAGGCCAGGGCAGTCGGAAGCCCTGGCCGCCCTGGACACCTCAGATGTCCTTGCGGTGTTGCCTACCGGCAGCGGCAAGAGCATGGCCTATGTATTGCCGGCACTCGTCTCAAGCCGGGTCCTGGTCGTTTCGCCACATATTGCACTGATGCAGGACCAGGTCGAAAGCCTGGTAGCGAACGGCATTCGAGCGGCGTTCATCAACTCCAACCTGACCAACGTTCAGAAGCGCAACACATATATCGACTTTCGAGATGGCAATCTCGATCTGCTGTACACATCACCGGAGTCTCTGGCCAACCAGCGTTTTGTTGATGGCCTTGCACGGGTGGGGATCAACCTGCTGGCCATCGACGAGGCGCACTGCGTTTCTGAGTGGGGACACACCTTTCGGCCTGACTACTTGCGGCTCGATGCGGTACGGAAACAGCTCGGAACACCTCGCACAGTAGCGCTCACGGCCACTGCTACGGCGCAGGCACGGGATGACATCGCACGACGACTCGGGCTGTCCGAGGCGGTCCGCGTGGTGCACTCGGTTGATCGTCCCAACCTCACCTTTTCAGTTGAGTACGCCGGTGGTAACAGGGCCAAACAAGATTTTCTGGTCGAGTACACGACTGACCGGCGCGGTAAGAGCGGAATCGTCTACACAGGATCCCGCAAGCGCACCGAGGAACTGGCAGAGTTACTCTCGGGTGCCGGGCTGCGTGCGGCCCACTATCACGCCGGTATGCCTCCTCGTGAAAGATCAGAGACACAGCGGCGGTTCATGACAGACCAGATAGACGTCATGGTCGCCACAAATGCTTTCGGCCTTGGCGTGGACAAGCCGGATGTGCGGTACATCGTTCACTATGACATGCCGGGACGGCTCGAGGCGTACTACCAGGAGTCGGGGCGAGCCGGACGTGATGGCGAACCGTCCGAATGCGTGCTGATCTACACCTCGTGGTCGGCGCAGTCACCACGGCGTTTTATCGAGGCCGACCACCCTCCTATGTCCGAACTCCGTACGGCGTGGAGGAGGCTTTGCACCAGTGTCGGACCGGGCGGAATGATCCCGGAGTCCGGACTTGGTAACTTTGATGGCGCTGTGATGGCCTTACGGGCGTTTCAGGAGTCGGAGTTGGTCGACTCAAGCGCCACTCGGGCGTTGTCGGATAACCCTGACGCCAGGATCAGCTCTGTGACAGTAGACAGGCACCGTGAACACGAGTTTGAGATGCTTGAACGCATGCTCGGCTATGCACAGACGCTGGGATGCCGACGCTCCTACATCCTCCACTATTTCGGTGAAAAACCGGTCGAGTCCTGCGGCAGCTGCGACAACTGTCAGAACGCTGTCGGTGCGGACGGATCAGGGCTCGTTGAACGGCTCATCCGGTTACGAGCTGAGATCTCTAAACGTGACCGTATGGACGCCATAGATGTGTTTGAGGATAGAACTGCGCGGGAGATCGCTAGCGCACGGCCGCGGGATGAGACCGAGTTGCTGGAGGTCTGGGGGATAGGACCGGTGCGCGCACGTCGATGGGGTGCGGAACTACTCGGGGAGGTGCAGGCCTGGGAGGCCGAACACCCGGACGCCGGGCCGCGTGTCGTAGCGGGATCTACCGCGCCAAAAACGTCGTCTTCACAATCCCGCCGCCCGGATCACGCCGATATGCCGCTCTTCGATGCTTTACGAGAGTGGCGGAAGTCGCGTGCGCAGGAAGAGGGCGTACCGGCATTCGTGGTGTTCTCCGACCGAACCCTGGCCTCTATGGCGCAGGTTAAACCGACCAACATGGAAGAACTGTTCACCGTGTTCGGAGTTGGAGCCGCCAAACGGGATCGTTTCGGGACGGCCGTGCTGGAACTGATCGCTGAGTTCGAAGACGGTGCTGTCAACGGGTAAGGCGTCTCAACCTGGCATGGCCTGTAAAATCCCCGGACTACATAACGATTAACCCACCCGAGGAACGTCACACACCATGCCAGACGTACTAGTAACGACCGAATGGTTGACCGACCACCTTGAAGATCCTTCGGTCCGCGTGTTGGAGATCGGTGCCACGGACGATGATGACGCGTACAGGTCGGGGCACGTACCGGGCGCAATCCGATTCTTCTGGAAAGACCTGTGCTGGCATGAGAGCGATCGGGTCTTCGTAATACCAACGGAGATGGCACACCGGCTCGGCGCTATCGGAATCGGCCCAGACACGACACTCGTCCTTTACTCAGACCGCGTCCAGTACGGCACTTACGCCTACTGGGCGTTGACGATGGCCGGACACCGTAACTTGAAACTGCTTGACGGTAGTCGCACCAAGTGGCTAGCCGAAGGACGTGAACTGAGCGAATCAGTCCCGGTCTTCGACAGCGTCTCTTACCCCGTTCCGGTCGGTGACGCATCCACATCTGTGAGCCGCGATGACGTACTGGCCAATCTGGAGAACGACGACCGGTTGATGCTCGATGTCCGCTCGCCTGAGGAGTACTCAGGGGAGCGCGTTATGCCTCCGCCAGGGTTTGATCACGGGGCGGAGCGCAAAGGTCGCATCCCCGGAGCGGTCCACCTGTTCTACCAGGATTTGTTGAACGAAGACGACACGTTCATATCCGCGGACGAACTACGAGCAAAGTTCGAGGCCGTCGGCGCCGGGCCGGATCAGGTCACGGAGGTGGTTGGCTACTGCCGATTGAGCCACCGTGCGACGCTCACGTGGGTTGCGGTGACACAGGTTCTTGGCTGGGACCACATGCGGATCTACGACGGCTCCTGGACCGAGTGGGGCTCGATAGTAGGATTCCCGATCGAAAGCTCGTAGGGGCGCGTATATCTGGCCTACTGCGCGTTTCCAGCGGATGCGCGCTCCCGTACAGGAACCGCCGTCCGCTCTAGTTAAACGCCGGTAGCACCTTCTCGCAGAACAACTCCAGCGAGCGGTTGATCTTCGCCTCAGACATCCGTTCACCGGCGTTGAACTCCAGCACCATTCCGCTGAGTTGCAACGCATCGCCGATCTCTTTGATCTTGTCTATGACCACATCAGGCGTCCCGACTATCGCCTTTTCTGACGAGTACACCCCTTCCCAGTCAAGGTTCCCAAGCGAGTCGATTCGCTCGGTGCGCTCGGCCATGTAGTTGGCCTGCCCTGAGGCCACCATCCTCTGGAGGATTTCGCTGGCCGATGAGTAACGCCGGGTGAACCCTTCCATGGGCGTCTTGAGGGCATCGTCCATCGTGTCGGAAACGTAAATCGGGATTCGCAGCTCTGCGTCACGTGGGCCGGTGAATCCGGCTTTGGCCCGTGCCGCATCGTAGTTTGCAAGTAACTCGGAAAGCTGCTCGACCGTCAGTTGAAGAACACCGCAGAAGATCGGAAGCCCCATCTCTCCGGCCATCTCGAAAGTCGAATTTGAGTTAACGGCCCACCTGATTTTGGGATACGGAGTCGTGTACGGGCGTGGGAACATCGGCACGTCGTTGAACTCGTAATACTCGCCCTTGTACGAGAACCGTTCGTTCTCCAGGGCCAGTTTGACGATCTCAAGGCACTCAGCGAAACGCGGCTGGCTCTCGCCGTAGTCCATGTTGAAGCCCTTATACCCGCCGACACCACCGCTGCGCCCAACGCCGAACTCAAATCGGCCGTTCGAGATGTGGTCCATGTTGGCCACTTCTTCAGCAACGTGAAGCGGGTTATGGGTCGGCAGAACGATGATCGACGACCCGATCTTGATCCGCTCGGTCTTTGCCGCTATTGCCCCCGCAACCACCATGGACGCAGAGCCAAATGAGCGGTCCGGGTTGAAGTGGTGTTCAGATATCCAGAGGAAGTCCATACCGCCGTCTTCGCAGATCTGTACCTGCGTGAAGAATTCCCGGTATGCGTCGTGTATCTCTGCCGCGGACTCGCCGCGGACGTGTGACTCCATCGAGTATCCGAAATCCACGCTGTA
The DNA here is from genome assembly GCA_018650185.1 of Chloroflexota bacterium. GTDB lineage: Bacteria > Chloroflexota > Dehalococcoidia > Lucifugimonadales > Lucifugimonadaceae. The sequence continues at coordinate 16,903 of JABIGL010000127.1, read as the reverse complement.
CTCCTTGCCTTCTCGCCGGGTATCGCCGTGCCGTGCTCCCGGCCCGGCGGCGATTATGGCTTATTTTGGGAGAGCATGCGAACCGGCGATTTCAAACGGAACGTGCGGCGTTTGGAACTGGTTCCAACAACCTGGGGTTGGTCAACATCTCGCGGTACCATCCCGGTCGAATCGAATCCTCCCGGAAGATGACTCAGGCTGCCGGTATTTGCGACATGACGCACGGATAACCTGAAAATCAGACGGAGACCAGGCAAGAGTTACTGTGAATTACACGCGTTATCTGATGGCTGCCAGCTCTCGAACGTTCCTACTTGGTCTTGACCGGTCGACCATGGTGTTCGACAAGCGTCCCACCCCGATGGAGCGCACAAACATGCACACGTTTTCCTTCGGAGTGGACGAGCTGGAACATCTGCTGAACGGGACCGTTCCCGACCCGGTTCCGTCCTACTGGGAGTATCGAAGAGGCAACGTCGTCGAGAAGGTACTTGATCGGGCGAAGTACGGCGGTGAAGGGATCATCGTTGAGTTCCGCGCGGAAGATCTAGAAGTACCGGGGTTCACTTACGTGTACTCGGACGCGTCACCCCTGATGTTTGGCTTCACACCGGGAGTCGCCCACGTGTCCGGTCTCTACCGCATGACGAAGGAAGACCCGCTAACACTTACACCGATCGGCGTCGAGGATCTGTTGCCGTAACTCCCCAAGGGAGACACTCGTGTTGAGATCGTCCCGGGAATCATCTCTAGTGGCTGAATCGCCGCAAGGAACTGGATTAGGAACGGGACGGGATGAAATGGTGGGCCCGGCAGGGATCGAACCTGCGACCGATCGGTTATGAGCCGACTGCTCTAACCACTGAGCTACGGGCCCGCATATCAAGCTGGCGGAGCGATCTTGATCGCGTCTGATCGCTCGATCTGCCCAGTTGCTTGAATTGGCCCATTCAGATTACCTGATGACGTCGCCCGTTGAAATCGATTATGGACAGGACCTATCCGTATCTGCGGTGTCCACGCGCTGATTTGATATGAGAACGCCTTCATCTAGCGAGGTGGACTCTCGCTGTAAAACCTGACCCTCGTGACTCTGGGAATCGATACGCTTGAGGGGTTCCGGGGTGCGGAATTGCACCCAGCAAGACTCGATATCGCCATACACTATTGTGATGCGACTTACCGGAAACGCTTCTCTGCACGCCGGGCGTTGGCGGGAACGGTCGATTTCAAAAGGTTCGTCCTTTACCTGGCCGAAGAGGAGTGACATATCGCTACCGCAAGGCAAGACAGCACGCCTGTCCGAGCAGCAACCTCTGATTACGCAGACCTGAAACGGTTGCTAGCTGAAGCCGGATTGCGTGCGGCGCAGCCTCGCTTTTACATCTTCATGGCTACGTTCAACGCGCTCGCCATCGCCGGTATCGTGGCCCTTGCCATCTGGTCCCCTCACCCGGCTGTTCTCGTGCTCAGCGCCGTCCTATTCGGCTTCATGCTTACGCAGACCGGGATGCTCGGGCACGACGTGGCACACCGACAGGTGTTCCGGAAGGGTCGGCCCGTTGCGCTGGCGGGGTGGATACTCGGCAACTTGATGATGGGCAACAGCTACTCGTGGTGGACCCGAAAGCACAACATCCACCACGCCAATCCGAACCACATCTCGGACGACCCCGACGCTGACTACCCGATGCTCGCAATGTTCCCCGAACAGAAGTCTCGGCGGCGTATGTGGGTAATGCCGATCATCGCCATCCAGGCTTATATCTACCCGTTTCTGGTGATGTTTATCTTCATCACCATGAGATCAGCGAGCATCGCCCAGCTCTTCACTCCGGATATTCCAATGCGCATTCGCCAGGCGATTGGCATGGCGTTGCACTGGACTCTTATCGGGCTACTTCTCATGCAATTGGGCGGATGGGTAGAGGCGCTAATCTTCCTCGCCGTCAGCCAGTTGGCCTTCAGCCTGTACATGGGTTCCGTCTTCGCCCCCAACCACAAGGGCATGAAGATGATGGACGATGGGGAAGAACTCGATTTTCTTCGCACGCAAGTTTTGACGGCCCGTAACGTGCGAGGGAATTGGTTCGCTGACTACTGGTATGGCGGCCTTAACTACCAGATCGAGCATCACCTGTTCCCGACGATGCCCCGGAACCGTCTAGGGGATGCGAAACCGATCGTCGAGAAGTTTTGTGCCGAGCGTGGGGTTTCGTACCACGAGACTTCGGTAGGCGGCTCGTACAAAGAGATCTTCCAGCACCTCAGGCGTTCAAGCGCCGGAGAGTCCGCCGAGTAGAGCGCGGACCTTAACGTCTTGCGACGCCGGTGGAACCGATAGGTGCATCAAGTCACCATCCGAAGCCGGTAACCCCGGTGCTAAACTCCTGCGGCCTCGATTCACGGCCCGCAATCCTTAGCACAGGGAGCCTTTCGCATGAAGATCACCGACGTCCGCATGGAGGTCTACAGCTGGCCGCGTGAGAAGCCGATCACGAACGGCCTCTACACCTATACACACTCCGGCATCCGTCCGGTGATCATCGAGACCGACGAAGGCATCACAGGCATCGGTTTGGCCGGCGGCGATCAGGTGTCTCCTGAAATGACCGTATCGATGGTCGAGCACTTCAAAGAAATCCTCATCGGCACAGATCCGCTCATGACGGAACGGCACTGGCACGAGATGTGGCGTCCCAAGCTTGTGGGACGTCGCGGCATCACCACGCGAGTCCTGGGCGGCATCGACATGGCGCTCTGGGACATCAAGGGCAAGGTCGCCGGACTTCCGCTCTACAAGCTGCTTGGCGGCTTCACTGACAAGATCGATACCTACGTCGCAGGTGGCTACTACGAAGAAGGTAAAGGCCTAAAAGAGCTGGCCGCCGAGATGGAACATAACGTCGATCTCGGCGTGCGTGCGGTCAAGATGAAGGTGGGCGCGCTCTCGATCAATGAGGATATTGAACGTGTTCGCGTAGCGCGTGAGGCGGTCGGGCCGGATGTTCGCCTCATGGTCGATGCCAATAACGCCTACCGCCACTACCAGGCGATCGAGTTCGCTCGGAAGGCTGAAAAGTACGACCTGTTCTGGTTTGAAGAGCCGGTCGAGCCCGACGATTACATCGGACAGGCTGAGATCACCCGGGCTACTAGTATTCCGATTGCCGCGGGCGAGAACGAATACACACGCTACGGTTTCAGGGACATGATCAATGCCCGGGCAGCGGACATCCTTCAGCCAGACGCCCTCGTCCTTGGCGGAGTGACCGAGTTCATGAAGATCGCAGCCCTGGCGGGAGCGAATGACCTGGACATCGCTCCGCACGGAAAACAGGAGGTGCACATCCACCTTATCTGTGCGATCCCAAACGGGCTAATCCTCGAGTACTACGCAGATACCTTCGACGCCATGCACGGCAACGTCTTCAAGGAAACGCTCAAAATCGAAGACGGCTACGTGTACGCTCCGGACCGGCCGGGTCTCGGCATAGAGCTGAACGACGAGTTCCTGAAAAAATACCGCGTGGGCTAGTCCTAACTGCCCGCCGGAGGATGGAACGAAACATGAGTGAGTCTTAGCAGTAAATCCAAATTCGCATACTGTTCGAGGTCTTTCACCGATAAAGGTATGGCACGGAATGCTTCGAAAAATAGGCCATCGACCACAAACCAATGAATGGCCCCGTCGAAAACCTCTCCATCCTGGGTGAACTCAAAAATGAACTCATGACCCAGTACCGGGGTGGCACCGTTCGATGATGTCCTGAAAATTACGGCGTTTTCGGACTTGATATCAAATGCGGTCCAATCTGAATTTGGTCCCAGGGTCCAGTCCACCACGTACTCTGGTGTTGTCTCGTAGTCGCTGCCGTCGTCGCGGGTCACCCGGTCTGACGTAACAATTACCCACGCAAACGTCCGTGAGTCCCAGGTACGAACTGCGCCAAATGTTTCGAGATCAACCTCCCATCCGGATGGAATATTCAGCGTGAAGCCGCGAGTCGGATGCGTATACACACCGCCGGATATTTGCGGGTGAGGTGTGGATGTGGGCAAAGCGGCGGTCGTCCCGGAGCGCAAAGAGGGGAATTCAGATGCCAACGTATCTGAAGCTATGGCAAATCCGAACCCTTCGACAGATGTGCCGCCGATAGAGGACCGAACGACGTACGTATTCAGTCCGGCGATTTCACCGTTCTTGAGGACTAACGGTCCCCCACTGTTTCCGGGATTGATTGCCGCATCTGTCTGTAATTCAGTTCGATCCAACTCACTGTCAAACTGGGTTCCAGAAACGATTCCCTCTGAAATACGGAGCGATTCGACTCCAAGCGGGTATCCCAGGGCGATGACGCTTTCGCCCGTCCTCACACTCCCTGTTGGGGCGAACGGAAGTGATGAAAAATCGGAGCAACAGATCTTCAGGACGGCCAGATCACGTGTTGGATCGACGCCCAGGAGGGTCGCCCGGAAAGTCGTTGTATCCGAGACCACTACATCGATTTGACTCCCGTCTTCGATTACGTGGTAGTTAGTGAGGATCAGACCCGTCCCGTCATCAGACTGAACGATTACGCCAGAACCCGTTGCAAAATCCGTCAGAACGCGAACAACGGCTGGACTAATGCGATCGATCAGGTCCGGGAGCGATTCGGGCGTTGGTATGGCCGTCGGAGTCGGGACAATTACAGGCGTTGGCAAGGTCACAGGGGTGGGCTGCGGAATAGCTGTTGGCGTTGATAGAGGGACCTTCGTCGGCGTAGTAATGGTCGTTGGTGTGGAAGTAGGAACCTCGGTTGCGGTTTCCGTAGGTGTTGGAACCGCCGCTATGGGCGCGGGAGACGGAGTGCTGGTGGGATCGGGGACGGGATCGACTGTATTTGTTGCAGATATGAGGGCTTCTATTGTTGCTTGAAGATCCGGTTCGCTCTCCGCTGTTTCCACGATGCCGGCTGACACGGTGGCATCGATAGATTCTTTTGCCTGTTGGGTGGCAACGATTCCCGCAGAAACCGTGGCATCAATGTCGACCGGCGCATCATTATCAGTGCCGCCACCACAAGCCACGGCGATTAACAAGATCCCGATCATTGCGGGAACGGACCATGACAGTTTGTTGATCGCGGATCTCACCTGCTCACCTCATCAATCGACTAGATCTCAATATGACTTGTGTGTCCCGACTTCTTCAGCACCGGAATTATCAGCCGTTCTAACACATGTACACCGGCCGAACATTCATCCCGTAGCTGCCCATCACAACCGCAGGAGATAGATGTCCTCGCGATCGGGGTCCGTTGGATCGAACTCTCGGAAGAATTCGAAGCCTAGTTTCGTCGCCACCGCCTGCGAGGCCACGTTCTCGTGGTTGATGGATGCGACGAACTCATTCACACCGTGGCCGGAGTGCGCCCAGTTGATTAGCTCAAATACGGCTGCGGACACGTATCCACGACGCCGGAACGGAGGGAAGACCGAGTATCCGACTTCTAGACCAGCAGGGGCGATGTGCTTCAGGTACTGCGGCCCCGGAGGTGTATGAAAGCCGACGTGTCCGACCATCTGGTGGTCGGATTGTCGAACGATAGCCCGCATCAACCACGGCTGCAGTTCGGGCATGGTTTGAAGTTGGATAAGGCGAATCCTGGTTCCAGGATCAGATTCAACCGACCACTTGTCCCAGAACCTCACGCCTTCGTACCCGGGGGTTGGTTCTCCCTGTCCATCGATCATGGCCTGGATGAACTCGGCCGACATCGAAACCAGTTCGAGGTCCAGTGAATCCATGGTGGGCTGGTTTTTGCTATCTACGAGGTCTGTCACGCAAAGACCAATTCTTGGTGTTAACCGGTACTAGAAGAGTAAACATCAGTTTCTGATTAGAAGTTGTGGAGCTATTAGACCCGGAATATACTCGGCTCCGCCTGCCAGGGATCACCCTGCGTGCGTCACGTGCGCGACCGGCATTGCTCATTGCTGCGCAAGATACGGAGTAACTGTTGCCTGATTTCGATTTCGCCCAACCCACTTCCTTGAATGAAGCCCTCGAACTGTTCGCCGCTGAAGGTGAGGTACGAGCGCTCGTCGGTGGGACAGACATCGTTGACCAGCTCAAAACCGGGCGCAGAAACGCCGACATGGTAGTTGACGTGAAGCGTATCCCGGAATTGCAGCGACTTGAGGTGGCGGCTGACGGCCTCCACGTCGGCGCAGCACGAAACCTCACCGACATCGGTGAGTTTCCGGCGGTAAGGGCTGACTACGGCGGCCTGGCCGACTCGTCCGTACTCGTCGGCTCGTGGCAGATACAGAACCGTGCAGGACTCGGCGGAAACGTATGTAACGCCGCTCCATCCGGTGACACTATTCCTGCCCTCCTATCACACGACACGACAGCAATCGTTGCCAGCTCCACGGGCCGCCGTGAGATAGCACTCTCGGACTTCTTCGCTGGGCCCGGACAGACCGTCCTCCAGAAGGGCGAAATCCTGGTCGAACTCGTTCTGCCACCAAGCCCCGATAACGGCGCTAGCTCTTACCTGCGATTTATCCCTAGAAACGAGATGGACATCGCTGTCGTCGGCGTCGGAAGCTACCTGCAGCTTGGATCCGGCAACATCGTCGAGAAGGCACGCATAGCGCTGGCTTCTGTTGCTCCGACGCCTGTTCGTGCACGAGCGGCTGAAGAGGTGCTTGAAGGCAACGTGCTTACGGATGACCTGATTGAATCCGCAGCCGTGACCGCTGTGGAGGCCGCAACACCCATCACGGACGTTCGAGGCTCTGCTGAATACCGCCGTGAACTGGTGAAGGTTCTAACCCGTCGAACCCTTGGCATCTGCCGAGACAGGATCAACGGCTAGTCCCGGCTCTCACTTCGTTTTACTTCAGGACCTTCTCCCAGATTTCCCAAGGATTCCTTACTAATGAAGCACATCTCCATGACGGTGAACGGCGACAACCACGAGCTGCTCGTAGACCCGAGCTGGACGCTGCTCGAGACGCTACGTGATCACCTTCGTCTTACTGGCACAAAAGAGGGTTGCTCAAACGGCAACTGCGGTGCCTGCACTGTGATGATCAACGGCCGAACGGCCAACGCTTGCCTGGTGCTCGCCGCTGAGATGGGCGGCAACGAGATCACGACCATCGAGGGCATCGCGACGCAGGGCAAACTAAACCCGGTTCAAGAAGCGTTCATCAAGGACGGTGCCCTCCAGTGCGGCTTCTGCACCCCGGGCTTCATCGTCTCTACCACCGCCCTGCTCCAGCGTGACCCTGATCCCTCTGAAGTGGAAATTCGGACACGTCTCGCCGGAAACCTGTGCCGCTGCACTGGTTACGACAAGATCGTGATGGCGGTCGAAGACGCGGCTGCAATGCTCCGGGGCTAGGGGCCTATCCTCGGCCAATTGAGCCGTTACCCGGCGAAATAATCAGGCGAACAGTGTCATATATGGGCACAATTGCCCGTTCTGTGACGGTATTGCCTGATTCGGCATCAGAGGGACTTTAGCCCTGTGGTACGGTGAGAAATACGACCCGGATAGAAGCCGGGTTGATTGCAAGTGCACAGAGGCAACTCATGGAACCCGTCTTTCGGGAAGCAGTATCCCAATTAACTGATGAACGCCAGGTAGTCGTAGCCACGGTCGTCAAGACGTCCGGTTCGACTCCCCAGAAACCCGGGGCAAAGCTGCTCGTCCGTGACGACGGCAGCGGTGTCGGGACGCTCGGCGGCGGTTGTGTCGAAGGCGACATCTGGTTCGCAGCACAGCAGTTGCTCAAGAGCGGCGGCGCAGCCGAAATGCGCTCCTACGAACTAAACGAGGAACTCGCAGCAGAGGATGGTTTGATCTGCGGCGGGACGATGTACTTCCTCATCGACCCCGTTCGCCAGCCCGTGGACTACCAAGTGCACGCTGAAGAGGTAGTGGCCGCGTATGAAGGCGGACCGCCTGTCGCAATAGCGAACCTGATGGTAGCTCCAGAGGGGTCCGACTTTACCGTCGGCGCAAAGCTTCTAATCCGTGAGAACGGCGAAACGGTGGGAACGCTTGGCGACACTGCGCTGGACGAACGTTCGGTTCGTAAGGGCGCAAACCTGATGGCCCTCGGCAAGCAGGAATACGTTGTAGATGAAGAGACCGGTGTTGAGGTCTTTGTTGAGGCATTTACAACGCCCCCGACTATGGTCCTTGCCGGTGGTGGTCACGTTTCCAAGGCGATCGCACCGATCGCACGGTCCGTTGGCATGCGGGTATTCGTCGTTGACGACCGCCCGGAGTTCGCCAACGCAGAACGATTCCCTGAAGCGGAGATCGTCCTCAATCAAGATTTTGTAAGCGGTATCGCTGATCTCCCGATTAACGCAAATACTTTCATCGTGATCGCTACACGAGGCCACCGGTATGACGACACGGCCCTCGAAGCGGCCGCTCTCACCCCCGCGCGTTACGTTGCGCTACTTGGAAGTAAGCGCAAGACGATCATGATTTACGAGGAACTTATCCGCCGAGGCGTTCCGCTCGACCGTATCCGTGAGCTCAGGGCGCCCAGCGGCCTGGACATCACCGCACGCACGCCTGAAGAGATCGCTATCAGCATCGTGGCGGAGATTCTGATGTTCCGTCTTGGCGGTACAGGTCTGCCGATGAAGCTGGATGAGAAGTTGCTCCAGGTTGCCGCCAGACACGCCCGTGAAGAGGGCGCGACGGCCGCCGCCGACTAAGCAACAGCTTTGACTATTTGCGCCATCCTTCTCGCCGCCGGTGAGTCGAGTCGTATGGGCACGCCTAAGCCACTCATTGATTGGTTTGGCGCGCCATTGATTCAGCGACAGGTCGAGGCGCTCCTCGGTGCCGGTGTAGATGAAGTGTTTGCCGTGACCGGTAATGAAGCAGAGGAAGTCGAAGCCGTCCTGTCAGGATTCGTAGGCGCAGAGCACGTCCACGGGATAAGAAACACAGCGTTTCTGACCGGGAAGACCACCTCCGTGAAAGCCGGTCTCAACGCCCTGCCATCAGATGTGGATGCCATACTCGTGCTCGCCGTCGATCAACCGCGGCCTTCCTGGTTGATCCGAGAAGTTCTGGAGTCTCATAAGTCGACAGGTGCCCTCATAAGTTCACCAGTGTATGAGGGCCATGGTGGACATCCGCTGGTGTTCGACGGATCCCTACTGGGCGAACTCAAGGCGATCACGGAAGAAGGCCAGGGGGTGCGTGAGGTTGTTCAGGCCCATACTGACTCCATGAACAGGCACTTTATCGACACGCCACTTGTTCAGCTTGATATGAACACGCAAGAAGAAGCGACAGCGGCACGTAAGCTGTTCCCCGACCCTCGGGTGATCGACGGATGAGTATTGGCGACGCACTTTCCGGGGCTCGCGATTACCTGAACAAATCAGGTATAGATGGTTGGCTGCTGTACGACTATCGAGGCTCAAACCCGATCCTTTGGAACCTGATAGGTCAGGTCAATCACGTGACCCGTCCGTGTTGGTTTTTTGTGCCCTCAGATGGTGACCCGGTCCTGCTCGCCCATGAAGTCGATGCAGGACGTTTCGCGTCGATGGTAGAGACCGCAACCTCACACGGTGTACAGGTTCAGGAGCGTCGCTTCGGAAGCCGCGCCCAGATGATGTCTGAACTCACCGACATGCTCTCATGTCGTAGTCAAATCGCTATGGAATACTCGCCTGAGTCTGCCCTGCCACGCGTCAGCCGCGTAGATGCGGGGACCGTTGAACTGGTGCGTTCGTTGGGCATAAAAGTGATCAGTTCCGGAGACGTGCTCCAGTATTCGACCGAACGCTGGTCTCCAGAACAGCGGGATTCGCATCGAGTAGCAATGGAAGGTCTTGTGAAGACCGCCCATGATGCGTTTGCATTTATCGGCGAGAACATTAACTGGAAGCTGACAGAGCATGATGTTGCGGAGTTTATCCGGGGCAGATTTGAGCGTCTGGATCTCGTTGCGCCGGATGGGCCAATTGTCGCCGTCAACGAGAATGCATCGGATCCGCACTACGAACCGACTCCGGACTCGTCCGCAATAGTTCGGAAAAACAGCCTCGTTTTGATCGACCTCTGGGCTGTGTCTTCCGCACCCGGCTCCGTATTCGGTGACATCACGTGGACGGGCTTCACCGGAGATCCAACACCCAGTCATGAAGAGGTGTTCAGCGCTGTGGCTGAATCACGTGACTCTGCCGTGTCATTTATGCAAGATGCGTTCGCACAAGGGCGAGAACTTGAGGGCTGGGAAGTTGACCGCGTCGCCCGTGATGTAATCGTAAAAAGTGGATTCGGGGACTACTTTGTGCACCGTTTGGGCCACAGTATTGGCTTTGAGGTACACAGTAATGGGGTTAATCTAGATGATTGGGAGACGCACGACACCCGAAAACTAATCCCGGGCGTTGCCGTGTCTGTCGAACCAGGAATCTACTTGCCAGAGTTCGGTGTTCGGTCCGAGATTGACGTATTTCTCGGAGAACTGGGACCCGAGGTAACTGGCGAAGTACAGCAAGAACTAGTCAGAATTAAAGTCTAGGGGGTCCGGCACTGGACGGCCGGGGAACCACGTGAAAGGCTCAATACGAGTCAGAGTCGCGTGTAGGCCGTGTCACGACCCGGAGCAAAAAGTTAAATGTCACTGACCGCATTCCTGGCCAGCAACGCACTTCTCGTACTTGTGCTGCTGACATGGAACCTTTTCACACTGTTGTCCTTGCGTAACGCCTCTTCGGAGGCCGTGTCTCGTTGGACAGCTTCCATCGGCCTGCAGTGGCGCTTTGGCGCTGCGACAGCGGCGCTGATAGCTGTTACGGTCGCAACCTTCGACGCGATTCTCTTCGGCGAGTCCGAAGAGGTCATAGAAGTTGCCGCCGTGTTCTCGATGCTGGCGCTCGCTGTCGCCGTGACGCACGCGATAGTCTCTGTGCTGTTATTCGCTGAACTCATGGGAAGAGGCCTGGATACCTCTTCATCCTCATTCAGCGATGACTCTCCGTGGCGCCGCCCCGTTGAATGGGCGACGGTCGTGCTTGTACCGCTGAGCCTGCTGGGTGCGCTGATATTCGGGGTTGTCGCCTGGTCGCTCGCCTGATTCAGGCGAGCTAGACCTTGATGCAGGCCACCTGGTGCCTGTCACTCCGGTCTGACAACAACGGAACTTCTTGTGCGCACTCTTCAGTCGCTATCGGACAACGAGTCCTGAAGACGCATCCTGATGGCGGGTTGATGGGACTGGGCATGTCTCCCGCCAGTACGATCCGTTCCCGTTGACGTTCAAGTGCGGGATCCGGAATCGGTACCGCAGACATCAGCGCCCTCGTATACGGGTGCATTGGGTTCTCGTACAGCTCGGTGCTTGACGCCGTCTCCATGATCTTGCCCAGGTACATTACGGCCACACGATCACTAATGTGGCGCACCACGGATAGATCGTGGGCGATGAACAGGTACGAGAGGTTGAACTCCGCCTGTAGATCGGAGAGCAGGTTGAGTATCTGGGCCTGGATAGACACATCAAGCGCAGATACGGGTTCGTCACACACGATGAACGAAGGCTCTCCGGCCAGTGCACGGGCAATGCCGATTCTCTGGCGTTGACCGCCGGAGAATTCGTGCGGGTATCGGCCCATCATGGCCGGGTTCATCCCTACCCGTTCCAGTAGATCAGCGACGCGATCTCTGCGTTCATTTTTATCTCCGCCAAGCCCGTGTACGGTGAGAGGCTCGCCGATGATTCGACCTGCGCTCATTCGTGGGTTCAGCGAGCCATAAGGGTCCTGGAAGATGATCTGCATCTCTGACCGGAACGGCCGCATTTTCTTTGCGGAGACGTCGGTCAACTCGACTCCGCGGAACTGCACCGACCCGGCCGTTGGCCTTTGCAACTGGAGGATCGCCCGTCCGGTAGTCGTTTTCCCGGACCCGCTTTCTCCTACAAGCCCGAGCGTCTCCCCCGGCCCGATGTCGAACGACACGCCATCCACAGCTTTCACCGCGCCGGTCTGCCTTCGAATCAAGAATCCCGTGTTGATCGGGAAATGGACTTGAAGGTCACGAACCGAAAGCGTGGTTTCCTGTCCATCGCTCTGTGTCTCGATGGTCAACTCGACAGCCGTTCCGCAGTTAGGTCACCTGTAATTCGGTCCTGCTCCCAGCAAGCAGCAGTATGGGGAGTGCCCGATGGACCGAGCACAGGAGATTCGATGCGGCATCGTTCAACTGCCCACTGGCACCGGGGTGCAAACGCACAACCATCCGGGAGATTCGCCAGATCAGGGATCTCGCCATCTATGGAAGTTAGACGCGCTCCTGACGTCGCGTCTAAACGAGGCACCGAACCAAGCAACCCCGCCGTGTAAGGGTGCCGGGGGGCTGCATATATCTCGTCAGCGGTTCCTGACTCAATGATCTTCCCTGCGTACATCACGGCCACACGTTGCGCGTATCGAGCAACAACGCCCAGGTTGTGGGTAATGATCAGGAGCGCCATCCGGAACTCTTCGCACAGCGATTGCAGTAGTTCAAGAATCTGAGCCTGGATGGTAACGTCCAGCGCAGTTGTCGCTTCATCAGCGATCAGGAGTCGTGGATTGCAACTAATCGCCATAGCAATCATGGCTCGCTGGCGCTGTCCCCCGCTCAGGTGATGTGGGTAGTCATCAAACTGCTGGTCCGGGTCAGGAAGGCCTACACGGGCCAGGGTTTCCACCGCACGCACACGGGCAGCTTTGCCCTTCAGGTCAAGATGGATTTCCAGCGCTTCCGTTATCTGACGTCCGATCGTCAGGACGGGATTGAGTGAAGTCATCGGCTCCTGGAAGATCATGCCGATGCTACCGCCGCGAACACGACGCATTTCGCTCTCAGTGATCTGCTGAAGGTCACGGCCTTCAAACAGTACCTCCCCGGAGGTGATCTCTCCGGGAGGATTGGGGACGAGGCGCATCACCGATAGTGAGGTGACCGATTTTCCACAGCCGGACTCACCGACCAGACCGAGGGTCTCCCCTTCATCTATGTGGAACGACACTCCATCCACGGCCTGTACATAACCGTCAGCGGTAGAGAACCCGGTCGCAAGGTCACGCACCTCAAGCAGGTGCGAGGAGGCGGCTGGGACATCCAATGCGGTGTTATCCAACTGGTCGCTCCCGGTTAACCTGTCGCCACGCGCGTAAATCCAATCCCGAAACGGATACAGGCGTGTGATCAGAAATACAGATGTTCAGGAGATATCGCATGGCTTGCAGGTCGATTCTAGCTTTGCCCGGTGCTGCGTTGGGATTTTTCTTCAGTGCGTTGATACTCAAACTGGGGCTCGGCTCCATCAATGAGGACCTTGGCATCAACGATTTCGGCTATGTCACCTCTATGTACGTCACGTTGATCCTCTGGGTTGTCATGGCACCAGCCGTGACCGTAATCGCCCGGACGCAGACGACACGTAGCGTTATTCGCGCACGACGCAGCCGCATAATCGACATCGATTAGCCGATTTCGTATCAGGAGCAGACATGGACTTTCGTGACGTAACACTACAGGCCATCGCTGATTTCAGTGGACAGTTGGATTCAGCGCTTGAGGACCTTACGTCTGAGCAATGGCGATGGCGACCCACACCCACGGCCAATCACATTCTCTGGACCGTATGGCATCTGACTCGAATCGAAGATGCATGGATCAACTGGTACCTGAGCGATAACGGTGAGAAGTGGAAGACCAGTGGATGGGCAGAGAAGTTTGGACTGCCGGTAGAAGATCAGTACGGAATGGGATACACGTCGGAAGAAATGGCGGCGTTCCCTGCGGTTCCGCCGACAATAGTTGCGGGATACCGTGCGGATGTGCAGGCAAGCGTGGAGCCTGTAATTCGTGGGCTGTCTGCGACCGACCTCGAGAACACAAACCCGGACCGAAACCCGCTTCATCCCCGGCCTGCCCCAACCGTAGCCTGGGTCTTAGCGCGTATTTCGGTCGAATGTTCGCAACATATTGGGCAGGTCGGCTACATCAGGGGCTTGATACCCGGCCATGAGAACTGGCGGAGCTAGGATTAGAGGCTGCCCGGCTCCATGCCTCCACCCGACAATTGCGTGCCGATGCCGCGCTCCAGCGCTATGTCCAGCACACGTTTGCCGACGGCGATGTCCTCCATGGCGACGCCTTGAGACTCAAATAGGGTCACTTGCTTTTCTTCCGTGCGGCCCGGGTGTCGTCCCGCGATAATGTCGCCTAGATTGACGACCTGTTCCCAGCGGATGCGACCCGAATCGGCCGCCGCCATCAGGTCAGCACATTCAGTCTTGGCCTGATCAACGTCGTCCGTGGCGATCACATCGGACTTCAGCACGGCGCGAGTGTCCAGTTCTCTACGTTGCCAGCCGTTTGCACCGGCGGCGTTGATGTGGACGCCTTCTTGGACTTGATCTCCAAGCAGTACGGGCTCGCTTGTGTTGGTGATGACGAGGATGATATCTGCGCCTTCAAGACACTCGTCCACTGATGTCGCTGCAGTCACCGGAATCTCAAGTTTCTCGGTCATCGCCGTAGCGAAGCCGTCCCTGTTTTCTGCTGTCCGGCTGTATACGGACGCTGTCTCGATCTCCCGCACTCCGGCAACCGCCTCGAGCTGGGTCCGTGCCTGATAGCCGGAACCGATAACGGCGACTTTGCTGTTGTCGCACCATCGGGCCATGTGTCGGGTTGCGACACCACTTGCGGCACCGGTGCGAATCTGGCCCATGAGATTTGCGTCCAGGATGCCGAGAAGGCCCTCACCGGATGCGCCATATATGAGCACCTGGAACGAGATCCCGTTCGCCCCACCGACGTAAGACTTGGACCCCACAATTCCCTTGGCCGGCCAACCGGCAGACATCAAGTTGTAGGAACCCCGACCGAGTGCGATTCGACTGCGGGGATGGTTGATAACCTCACCCCTGCCGCGTGCGTCGAACACCTCATCAACGGCCTCAAGCGCCAGGTCCATCGTCAGAATATCGCCGACTTCGGCTTCGGTCAAATACAGGGTCATTGGGTGGGGATCCTCATCAGGCTTAAAGGTCTCTGAGTGAAAGTGATCTTATCCCGGTTCCACGGTGAAGGAACGGGTGATGTTGAGTTGTTGCGCCTGGATGTTCAATTTCATAGCCAGGATGTCGACCCGAAACTCTACGCGCATTGCAGGTCATCCGCGTGAGTCCCATAATCCCGGACGACCCGTTATCGATCCGTGACTGATTGAGCGGAGGCTCGTATGCCCCGGGAATGGAATTTCGAAGACGCCCTGCCCGTGATCGGTTCGATCACCGAAGGCAATGCGTGGGACGGTAACCGACTGCTGTTTACCAACATAGCGATGGACCGGATGTTGGCGTACGACCCAGCGACAGGGACCGTCGTGACGGAACGATCTGGTACCAACGCAGCGAACGGGCTTAACTTTGACGCTCAGGGTCGCCTGTTTGCCTGCGAAGGCGGCGGAAGACGCATCGCGCTGTACGAGGACGGCCAACCCGGCGTCACTGTGGTCGACAGACTGAACGGCAAACGCCTCAACGGGCCCAATGATCTGGCCATCACCCCTGAAGGCCGGATCTACTTCTCGGACCGGATCAACGATGTCTCAGCCGACATGGGGAACGAGTTCTCGGCGATCATCTCAGCCGATCCGCAACCTGATGGAAGTTACGTGGCGGTCCAACGGACGTTCGACTCCACGATGCCCAATGGATTGCTGTTCTCCCGGGATTACAAAATCCTTTACGTTGCCGAGAGCGACTACGCGGCAGGCCGATTCCGACAACTTCGTGGATATCCCGTTAACGACGACGGCTCTCTTGGATATTACGAGCTACTGCATGACTTCGGCCCGCATAGGGGTATCGACGGCATGACACTGTCGTCCGAAGGCCACATCGTTGCTTGCACCGGCTGGGAAGTCTCTGGTCCCGGCGGCATGATCACCGTATTCGAGCCAGACGGCCGAATCGTAGCAACGCACCCGACTCCGGCCATCCGACCCACCAACTGCACTTTCGTCGGCGAAGACCTGTACGTCACCAGCATCGAGGGGCACCTCCTCGTTGCCCGTGGCACGGGATTGACCGGCCACCTTCTCTACCCTTAAGGATTGGCAGATGACCAACTGGACATTTGAAACCATCGCACAGCGAGACTCACTGACCGAGGGACCAGTCTGGGACGGTTCAGGTCTGCTGTACTCACACTGTGCAGCAGATCTCGCCATGCGGTGGGATCCTGAAACCGGCGAAAGTGTGGTCTGGCGTGAGAACACTGGCGGCGGCAACGGAATGGTGCGTGACCGCAGTGGACGTTTGTTCGTGTGCGAAGGAAAGAACCGGCGAGTTGTCGAGTACGTTTCGGATGAAGAAACCCGGGTGGTTGCGGACAATTTCCAGGGAGTGCCATTCAACGAACCGAACGATCTCGCAGTCGATACCAGAGGTCGTATCTGGTTCACCGACCCCAACTACGGTGGCCGGCCGCTCAGCATCCCGACCGAGCAGGTGTATCGGGCAGATCCTCAGCCAGACGGTTCTTACACCGTCTCGAGGGTCACCGAGGACATGCGACGACCAAACGGTATCCTCATCTCGGCGTCTGGTGATCGGTTATTTGTTGCTGACACCCCGAGCGGAGAGAAGATCCACCCCAAACTGGTCACGTACCCGATCAACCCCGATGGATCTCTGGGTGAACAGTCGACGCTCCACGATTTCGGATGGGGTCGAGGGATTGACGGCATGTGCTGGGACGCCAACGAAAACATCGTCGCCGCCGCCGGAAGTAACCGCTACGGCCCGGGCCCGATGATCTACGTCTTTGCTACGGATGGTCGGGGCCTCGAAACG
>JABIGL010000115.1 GCA_018650185.1 Chloroflexota bacterium | reverse complement strand
TCCGGCGATGTTTCTATCTCGGCAGTTCCCGGCGGACGTCTCTCCAGCCCCCCGATCTCGAAGGTCCACTGGTACCAAGTACGTCTCCGCGACCCGGTTACTGCCGTGTCTTTTCCGGTGCGGTTGTGCCCAACCCCGGTAGGGACCCGATGGGCTCTAAGGGGCTCGTTTCTCTGTGCGAACTCGGCACCGTACGAGAGCTGAGTTCGCCGGTCGGCGTGTCGCTCCCGTGGATATCCGTTCTCGAGAGTGGTCGCTGACCGCTACACGTTAATAATAGAACGTATGTTCTGCGTTGGTCAAGAGATGAAGTGTCCACGATCAGACGGTTCGGGTGATGGCGAAGTGATGCGTGAAACCGAAGCCGACAGACGGTTGCGCCATAGCCGCTGATAAGTTGTGCAAGCAATGTCTCGGATAAAACGCTACACGGCCAACTGCAAATCCATCGGCGACCACCCGGTGTTGGCTGTCGCGTTACTCACCACCTTCGTCATCGGTGCATTAGGCAGCTTCAAGGTAGGCTTCATCGCCTACGGCGCGATCCTGGGGACGTGGCGACTACTGACGTGCCGGATGCCGACCTGCCGAGACCTGACTCTTTACATCGTCGGCGTGATAGGCGTCCTGGCGGCCATGAGTTGGCTTGAATATGCCGTCGGACGGACGGACTTCACCAAGCCCCTTGTTGCGTCCGTGGTCGCGTTGTGTGTCGGGCTTTTATGGGGCTGGGATTGGATTCGCCGTGAATGAAACCGATCGAGGCGAAGTGATGCATAAGTAACCTCAGCAGTCGTTTCAATTCACGCCGTGTATTCTGGCCGAACTGAAAACCACCAATAAGGGAGGGTGCGAACGTGGCTGGTCCGTCGGGTTTCGATGTAGCAAAGCGTGATCGATTTCTAGGGAAGGTCATCGGTGACCTTAGTGGCACCTTTGTCACGGCAATGAGTGTCATAGGCGATCGTCTCGGACTGTTCAATGCTCTTTCATCCAGTGGACCAGTCACCGCCGAAGAGTTCGCCGAGCTGGCGGGCATCGATAGGCGCTACTCGGAGGAGTGGCTCGCTGCGATGTCTCATGGCGGATACCTCGAGTACAACTCGGACGTGCAACAGTTCTGGCTTCCACCGGAACATGTCCCGGCACTAGCGGAGGAGTCGGGGCCTTACTTCGTGGGGGGAATTCATCAGCAGATCCCCGGATTGGTCGGTAAATTGGAACCGGTCATGGATGCGTTCCGTAACGGCGGTGGCGTCTCGCAATCTGAGTATGGATCAGACCACTGGGAAGGCCTGGAAAGACTAACAGCGAGCTGGTATGAGAACCTTCTGATTCAGGAGTGGATTCCGTCAGCCGCAGGTGTCTACAGCAAACTTGAACAGGGAGCAGACTTCGCCGACGTGGGGTGCGGTAGCGGTTGGGCGCTGATCAAGCTCGCCCAGGCGTTTCCGCGCAGCCGATTTGTTGGTTATGACGTGTACCAACCATCAATAGAGCGAGCTAGGGCCAATGCTGTTTCCGTCGGAGTTGGCGACCGAGTCACCTTCAAAACGTTCGACGTTGCTCCGGGGATTCCTGAACGATTTGATGTGATCTCCACGTTTGACGTGATACACGATCTTGTCGATCCCGTCGGGACTATGCGTTCAATTCGCCGGGCGCTCAAACCAGGTGGATCTTATCTACTGCTGGAAATGAATTGTTCAGACTCGCTAGAAGAAAACCACGGTCCGATCGGGGCGATGATGATGGGAGTCAGTGTTCTGTACTGCATGACCGTCTCCCTAGCCGATCAGGGAGCCGGTCTAGGGGCGTACGGGATGCCTCCGGCGAAGGTTGAGGAATTGGGGACGGAGGCTGGTTTCTCAACCATCGAGAGACTAGTGGACGATAACCCGTTCAGCGCCCTATACGAGTTACGGTCATAAAGTCGTATTCAATGCGCTTCGGTGAGTGCCCCGTGTCAACACGGGGGAGCAAATTCTAAAAGTCGACGGTACCTTACCGGGAGTCTACTGAATGTCTATAAAAAGCGAATCGTTCGATCTCAACGGATGCAGTTTCTACGCCGAGATATCAGGTTCAGGACCATACTTAGTACTCCTTCATGGATTCGGCTGGGATACCAGGGCGTGGGACGACCAGTTTGACGAGTTTGCCGGTGGCTACACGGTAGTTCGGTACGACCTGCGGGGATTTGGCAAATCCGTCCCAATGAACGCTGCCCCGTACTCCCACTCCCGGGATCTCGCCGCGATCCTCGAACATTTCCATATCCAAAGCGCACATATTCTTGGGCACTCAATGGGGGGTTACGTGGCCATAGATTTTGCGCTCGAATATCCGGACATGACTGATTCATTGATGCTTGCTGATCCGGCCATAGGCGGCTTCCAATGGTCGGATGATCTCGTAGACGCATCGTTCGTGATCCCGCCGAAGCTGGCAACAACAGAAGGTATTGAAGCAGGCAGGCGCGCCTGGCTCGAGTTCCCTCCGTTCGAGCGTGCGATGTCGAATCGTCGGCTGGCCGCGCGAATCGTACAGATGATCGAAAAATACTCCGGCTGGCATTGGTTCAATCCCGGGCTAGCTACCCAACCTGAGACACCGGCGATTCAACGTCTACCGGAAATCGCTTGTCCCACTCTTGTAGTGGTCGGTGGTGCGAACCACCCCGACTACTTACGATCTGGACAGATCATTCAAGACGGCATTTGGAATGCGCGCCAAGTAATTATTCCAGGTGTCGAACACGCGCTGCCCTTAGAGGCCCCGCATATTTTCAACGAATCGGTCTTAGATTTCCTAAAGGGAATATGAGCACCGCGCCCAACGGCGGATGACAGGAAGCTACTGCAACACTTCCACCGAGAAAGTCGCGTCCGGCGAATATTTGCAACCGATGCGCGCATCGGTTCGCAGCTTTGAAATCGGCGAATATGAGCTTTTTGAGGTCGGGCAGGCACAATCTCGGCCCAAAATTGGAACCGATCTCCGCATCGGTTTCACCATGTGCCGATTTTGACGGCCATTCGTTCGTAGAAGGCGGCGGCGAGAACCTCGAAAATCGATGTCGTGGTGCAACAAATTTCCAAGGGTGAGTTAAGTGCGTGAGCCGGGCTTTGCCCGGCTGAGGGCGGATAGTCATTCGCCCCTACGGTTATTCCTCATTCGTTCGTGTAGTAGTCCCAGCGCACCACGGCGTGGTCAACCAGATCGTCGATGTCTTCGTGTAGGACGTAGCCTTCGTCTGCTACTGCTGTTGCGGCGTCGCGTATTTGCGATAGGTAGGTGTCGCGTGACGGGTATCGCTCTTCTATTGATTGGCGTGGATCGCCGGACGCTTCTCGTGCAGCGCGTGTCTTCGCAAATGGGATTGTTGCGCCCATGAATACGAATAGCTGGCGCTCGCCTCCGTTGTCCGGGTGTCGGAGATTCCAGCCTGTGTGTGTTGCCAGTGGGACCGTGACTTCTGGCATTCGGAT
>JABIGL010000060.1 GCA_018650185.1 Chloroflexota bacterium | reverse complement strand
GTTCGGTTCGGAGTAGAAGGCAACTCGGCTCATGGGGAACTCCAGTGCGTCTGGTATCGGGTCGGGCCGCCAGAATAGCACCGGATCGCTTAAATCAGGACCCGTCACAATTGACGCTCTGGCTCCACGAATTTACGCTTGCCGACGTACCCAGAGGTGCGGAAATCGCGTCTGCGCTTGAGAACTTGGGGGCTAGATTGAAGGGGTGGCCGGAATCGCCACCGGCCCTGAACCTGACCCGGGCGATGATGTGCCCTGGATAATTGCCAGATGGACGGGTCGCGGGGTCTTCGTATGAGCAACCAGCTAACTATCGTCACAAACGGTGGACCAAGTATCGATGCCTCTTATATCACTGCCTGAACGGGTTCTGTGTCTGATAACGGCGCTCGACCCGGGCGAAGACTCGGGTTCGCTACTCGCAACCGTGCGTTCGGCGGTGAGAGGTGGCGTGAACATGGTTCAGGTGCGCGCTCCTGAACTCGAACGCACAGCGTTCTTTAACCTGGCCGCTGAGGTTATGGAATCCGTCGGTGATGACGCCGTCGTGATAATCAACAACCGGGTTGATGTTGCGCTGGCAGTTGACGCCGGTGGCGTGCAGCTTGGTGAGCGGGGTCCGGCGGTCAACGCCGCAAGGCGTATGGGCGGAGATGAATGGCAGATCGGGCGTTCGGTGCACTCCGTAGAAGGAGCGGTGAAGGCCCAAGCGGATCAGGCGGATTTCCTGTTACTTGGAACACTCTTCGAGACGAACTCACATCCCGGACAGCGCGGAGACGGACTCGACCTCGTGCGTCAGGTTGGTGAAACGGTAAATCTACCGATCATCGGAACCGGTGGTATCAACCTGGAACGCGCCCGAGAAGTGATGGCCGCGGGTGCTAAAGGCGTTGCCATAAGCAGCGCAATACTGAGCGCCGATGACCCGGAGCAAGCGGCCGCCGAACTCAAGCAAGAGATCGAGAACGCGTAGAGCGTCGACGATCGCAACGACCAGTGAAGCCTGCATACGGGCTGATCGTCAACGGCCGTCATACGGCGCTAGACGGACCGACATGCTTGGATCACCTATCCCGGCAGGGAATAGCCGCCCAGCAGGGCCTTAGATGCCGCCGAGGACTGCGGTTGCCATCACCGCCCACAACATTACGACCGAAATCACCAGTACCGGGAACACGACCCGTTTGAGTGTGCGGTCTGATTCATGTTGCTGCTGTTGCAAGTGGCGATCCCTTGTTTACTTCTGGATTCTTGGAAAGGAGGATTCGTCTGTGAACGGCTGCGGAATCTTGCCCCGTCTGCCGTCAGCGAACCGATACATTAAACATTAGCCACTTGCCCGTCGGCGGTGATGCCGGTCCACCGGTCAAAGTGGTGCGGGGACGCCCGATTTGGCCGATTGCGACCCCGTTCAATACCCGCTGTGTGAAGTTACGCGTGGACACCCCCGCGTCGCTCCTACGCTCCCAGTAGATCCACCTTGAGACCTGCGGAAGTGACGGCGTTACACTACCGGGCCTGTATCCAAAAAACCGACCGTCACCCGTTTGGAGCGACCTTTGGCACGACACACGAGGCTTGATGTCCTGAACGCCGTCCACGATGCCGGTGTGGTGCCAATCTTCTATAACGCGCAGTTCGAAACGGCGAGGTCAATCGCACTGGCGTGTCGTGATGGTGGCATCAGGGCTATCGAGTTCACGAACCGCGGCGATCACGCGTGGGAAGTGTTTTCGGAACTGGACAGGTGGGCCGCATCCGACGCACCGGATCTCATCCTAGGTGCTGGTTCCATACAGGACGCCCCGACAGCTGCGCTCTACATCGCCAACGGCGCAAACTTCATCGTCAGCCCGGCAACTGATGACGCTACGGCGCGCGTATGTAATCGACGGAAGATCGCCTACATGCCGGGGTGCGGCAGCGTCACCGAGATAGCGCACGCGGAGGAACTGGGCTGTGAGATCGTGAAGTTGTTTCCGGGCGACTCGGTCGGCGGACCTGCCTTTGTGAAAGCGACACGGGCGCCCATGCCGTGGACCTCGATAATGCCGACAGGCGGCGTCGACGGATCACGTGACTCGCTCAAAGCCTGGTTCGACTCCGGTGTTCCGGCCGTAGGCATGGGCTCGGCACTGGTCTCCTCAGACATCGTTGCCGATGGCGCATGGGACACGCTCACCCAGCGGTGTCAGGACGTCCTCGCATCGATTAAAGACATACGCGGAAGATGACGATATAAAGCCCAGTAGGAACCACTCGGGAGTAAGCAAATGTCACTCGATCCGAAAGTTCGTGAGTTCGCAGCGGAGAACCACAAGGCCGTACTGAGCACATACCGTCGTGACGGGGCGACGCAGATGAGCATCGTCACGACCGGGCCATACAAAGACGGCATTGCTTTTTCCACAACGCAGGACCGGGCAAAGCTGCGAAATCTTGAGCGTGATCCCCGCTGCTCTCTGCTTGTGTCGAAGGACAACTGGTGGGGATACCTCGTGCTGGAGGGGAAGGCGCAGATCATCTCTGCAAAGACTGCCAGCGCCGACGAGCTTCGGGACGCGATGCGGGATGTATATAGCGCAGCATCAGGTAAAGAACACCCGGACTGGGATGAGTACGACGAGGCGATGCGCAAGGAGAACCGGGTGACGGTCGTAGTCGTGCCGGACAAGGTGTACGGCACATCACTCTAGAACGGCTCCCGATAATCGGGCGGCAACTCACATTTTCAATTAACGGAGAACTGGCCCCAATATGTCCCATAGTTTTGTGACGATCGGCGAGGTCCTGATTCGGCTGACGACACCACGTAGCGAGCGTCTCACCCAGGCCCGCCAGTTTGACGTCATCTACGGCGGTACTGAGTGCAACGTCGCCGTGGCGCTTGAACAGTTCGGCGTTAAACCAGCCCTGATCTCACGAATCCCTGACAACGACATCGGACAGGCCTGCGTGAACTACATCAGGCAGTACGGTGTCGACACGTCTGGAGTGGTGCGAAGTGGGGATCGGCTTGGGCTGTATTTCCTGGAGATCGGCGCATCCATGCGACCGTCTGCCGTCGTTTACGACCGTGCGTACTCAGCGATGTCAGAGATCGAACCTGGCATGGTGGACTGGTCGTCAGCGCTTGCGGGTCATAACTGGTTTCACTTCTCCGGGATCACCTGCGCAATCTCCGAAAAAGCCACGGCGACCGTTGCCGCCGGGTGTGAGGTGGCCAGGGCCGCCGGAATGACCATCAGCACAGATTTCAACTACCGCAGCGCACTGTGGAGCCCGGAAGAGGCAGCTAAAAGACTCGATCCGCTGATGCAGTACGTGGATGTCGCCATCGGGAGCGCCCGTGACCCGATTCTTGGCGTGATGCTCGGGATGGACGGCAACATCGAGCCTGAGGATCGAAGCGCTGACGCATACAGGCCGTTCGTTGACGCCGCCGTTTCGAAATACGGGTTCGACAAGGTTGGGCTGACCATCCGAGACGTGCACTCAAGTGACCACAACTCGTGGCAGGGCATCTACTTCGATGGCTCTGAAATAGCGCTGAGTCGCCGCCACGAGATCGACATCGTAGACCGCGTCGGAGGTGGAGACGGATTTGCTGCGGGCGCGATCTGGGGCACCATGAATCGCTGGGATGCGCAGAAGACGGCAGAGTTCGCAGCTGCGTCAGGGGCGATTGCTCACACAGTACACGGCGACTTCAACCTGGCTTCAGAAGCCGAAGTCATTGCCGCCGCATCCGGCGGAGCAGACGTCAGGCGCTAGTCTGTCACCTGAACAAGCCTGTAACCGATACCCGGCTCCGTGATGATGTACCGCGGCCGGGATGGATCCTCTTCAAGTTTCCGGCGAAGCTGCTTAACGAAGGTCCGCAGATATTCCGTCTCATCACCGTATTCCGGCCCCCACACCGCTTGCAAAAGCTCACGATGTGTAAGCACCTTACCTGCGTTGGTGGCAAGTGTACGAAGCAGGTCATATTCCGTGCGAGTGAGCCGAACCTCGTCGCCGCGTTTCTTGACGATACGCGCGCTCAGGTCCACCTCGACAAAACCGGTTGTTACCACCGGTTCCTGGCTCGATCCATTTCCGGACAGCCTATCCGCACGCCGCAACGCCGCACGAATCCGTGCCGACAACTCGGCTCCGCCGAAGGGCTTGGTTAGGTAATCGTCGGCACCAAGATCCAGCGCACGAACCTTCTCACGTTCCTGGTCGGTGGCGGAAAGAATAATCACCGGGTCGGTGAAGAACTCCCGGAGTCGCTCAAGCGCTTCGAAGCCGTCCATGACCGGCATGGCGATGTCCAAAACAATAAGACTTGGTCGACTTAGAGACGCCTGGTACAGCGCTTCTTCGCCATTCGACGCGAGCAGGACGTCAAAGCCCTCTGCGCTGAGTTGACGCTCGACAAGGCGGCGGAGCTTGGGATCGTCGTCCACAACCAGCACGACTGGTTTTGACTTACGTCGTTGCGTGGTATCTATGTTCATTAATTACACGAACTCTTGCTTGCCTGACCTTCATCTGACGGTCGGCCCACCTAGTTTAACTTTCCCTACTCACTCTTTGGGCTGTAAAGGCAGCGTGAAGGAGAAACGAGATCCCTGTCTCGGTGCGCTTACCACGCCAATCTCCCCTCCGTGTGACTCTACGATAGCTTTACAGATGGCCAGGCCGAGACCGGCGCCCATGCCCGATTTCCGGCCCGCATCGGTTACACGGAAGAACTTTTCAAACACCGCTTCCTGTACCTCGGCAGCGACTCCCAGCCCGGAGTCGGAAACAGCCGTATCCAACGTGTCATTGTCCGGGTTGTAAGTTGCCTCCACGTTAATCGGACCGTCGGAATACTTCAGTGCGTTGGATATCAGATTGTCCAGAACCCGCCCGATCTGCACCGGATCTACATACATCAATGGCAGGTCTACCGGGACCGTGACGCTGATCTGACGGCCCTCACCCAACCTGGAACGGGTCGCCCGCCGCACCGCATCCTCCGTGAGGTCCACGATGTGCGTCTCTTCCGGTTCAAGTTGGACCGCACCGGCCTCGATGCGAGACATGTCCAGAAGATTTGAGACAAGTTCGGCCAACCTATCAGATTCGTCATTTACGGCGACAAGATCTTCCCGCAGTAAATCACCATCGTCTCCGCTCTCACCTGCGTGCACCATCGCTGCGGTTGCCAACCCCTTGATGGCTGATACGGGGCCGCGTAGGTCGTGCGTAATCATGGACAGGAAATCTGCCTTCACTTCATCCAGGTGCTTCAGTTCAGTGATGTCCTGGAACACAGCGATACCTGCCGAGACGCCACCGTCCGGCCCGAGGACTGGAGCGGCGCTAATGAGGGCCGGTATCCGCGACCCATCGGGTCGTTCAAAATTGACCTCTTGTTCCCGTACCACCTCGCCCGAGGTGGTGGCTCTGAGGAGTGGAAGTTCGTTCTCCTTTATTGGGGTCCCATCTGGACGCGAGTATTTGACGCCCTTTCGGTACTGAGACGGAAGCTCTCCAGGTCGGATGTGGTTGCCGATTATCCGTTCAGCTTCCTGCGTTGCCAGAAGCACGCGCCCGTCAGCTGCGTTTACGATCAATACTGCGGCGGCCGACACCTGCAGGATACTTTCGAGCCGGGCGCGGGCGACCTCTGCAGCATCGCGTAGAGAAGCTTCTTCTTCGTACAGCCGTGAGTTTTCGATCGGCGCTCCGATCTGTCCCCCAATCATCTCCAGAATCGCCAGGCTTCTCTCGTCGTAAGCGCCTGCGTGCAACGAGACAAGGTTAAGTGTGCCGATCACACGGTCTGCGGCAATTATTGGAGCGCCCAGGGCCGACGCGATTTCTGAATCTCCATCCCTGGAGTCGTCGAACAGCGGTAAGTGACAGGGGAAGTTCTTCAACACCACTTCCGCCTGCGCTCCGCGAAGAATCACGCCCGTCCTGTCGTTCAGCATTCGGCCAGCAGCAGTTCCCGGGACCGGGCAGGTCACACCCAGGTCGGGTCCAACGGCGCTTCCTTCACCCGAGCCGGTGCTTACGAAAGTCTCCGTAAGGAGGGTTCCGTCCGAGTTGAATGCGCAGATGGACATCCGATCAAACGGCACCAGGTTTTCGACCTGTTCCGCGAAGTTCCCAAAAACATCGCCGACACGCGGAGAGGAAGTGATGATCCGCGTGATTTCGGCAAGTGCCGTGCGGTCGGACGCCTCACGTGACAGAGATGCGTTGGCGGATTCAAGTTGCTGAGTACGCTCCTGAACCCGGTTCTCAAGCTCCAGATTCAACGATTGGATCTTCGCCTCAGCCTGCTTTCGTTCGCTGATGTCACGCACGATGCCCGTAAAAAGCCGACGGGGCCCAACATGTGACTCGGAGATCGCCAGGTCTATCGGGAACTCTGTGCCGTCCGAGCGAAGGCCCGTGGTCTCCCGACCGATACCTATGATCGTGGCCTCACCGGTCTCAAGATACTTCTGGATGTAGCTGGTGTGCTCAACGCTGAACGCCGCCGGCATCAGCATGGAAACGTTGCGACCTACCATGTCGTCCGGGTCGTAGCCAAAGATGCGCTTAACTGCTGAGTTACCGGAGAGGACCGTTCCGCGTTCGTCTATAGTGATAACAGCGTCCACCATCGTCTCCAACACGGCCGCGAATCGTGCTTCGGAGCTGATGTCGCCCTCAGACTGCGTGGGATCTTCGTCGTTCATGGAAGCCAATAAGTTGTTTGTACCGGTTGCATCCCGTGCCTAGCTGACGAGGTCACGTCGCTCAAACACCCGTGTAGCCACTCCTAAAGCGGCCACGACAATTCCGGCGTAAACGACTATCGATACAGGGTCAATGTCGCCCGTGTTTAACAGCGATAGGCTCTCATAGTAGGCGAACGGCGAAAGCTTCTCCAACCAGTCAAACGGTCCCAGGGATGGAGAGAGTATGTTCACCACGTACGCCAGGACCGTCGCCAGACCTGCCACGGCCATCGCACGCGACGTTCGCAAGAACACCGCTGACCACAATACGGCGAACGAGAAAAGCGACACGATGAGACCGAGGGCCACGATGTGGGCATAGAGGAGGTTCAACTCACTGATCGGCTCATTTATCAGGGCGGCTCCCAGTAGCAGCGTCACATACGACACGAGAACTAGCACTCCAAGAACGGAGATCTGGGTTGCTGCCCGTGTCAGCAAATAGGCGTACCGGTGTATCGGCTGCCCGAGGATGATGTCCAGAGCTCCGCGTTCAGCGTCTTTGGCCAACAATCCCACTCCGGAGATGATGGCGTAGATCCCTAGAAGGACCGGGAACCAGCTCATGTATTCGGTGGACAGGAAACCCTCAAACGTAAAAAAGCCCTGCTCGTCCAGCGCCTGCGTCAGATCACTTACGCCGGCCAGCTCTCGGAACTGCTCCGGCATCGCATCGAGGTAGTCGCCCATCCCCTCGACCGCAGAGATGGTCGGGTAGAGCCAGCTAATCGCAGCCGCGTACAGGACTAGTCCCCCGGCCCACGCTAAATTGCCGTACAAACCCATCCGAATGTGCACCGAGACGAGTGCGCGCTTCACGACGCGTCACCGTTCTCAGCGTTCTCGTAGAGCGACATGAACGCTTCTTCAAGCGTCGCCTCCGGGAAGACGAGGTCGGTCACTGGGAGACCAGCGAGCACCTTGATCACGCGGTCCACGCTGCCCTCGGGAACTGACAGCTCGATGAAGGACCCGCCGGATGCCACTAGCTCCACCCCACTGTTTCCGAGTGCCTTGATCGGTGAGATATCTACTTCGGATGCGAATGTCACCTCCATGTGCCGTCGCTTGTGACGCTTGAGTGATTCGACCTCTTCCACGGCGATGAGCCTTCCTTCTCGGACAATCCCGATCCGATCACAGATGCGCTCCACTTCAGGCAGGACGTGGGACGAGAGGAAGATGGTCTTACCCCGTTCTTTCTCTTCATCCACCAGTCGGTAAAACTCCTCCCGCACCAGCGGATCCAACCCGGAAGTAGGTTCGTCCAGGATCACCAACTCTGGATCGTGCATCAGTGCTTGCACGAGTCCCGCCTTCTGACGGTTACCGGTCGACAGAGTTCCAACTTTGCGCGTCAGGCTCAACCCGAAACGTTCCGCCAGATCCTCAGCACGCCTCAGTCCGCCGGGACGCCCACCAGAACAGAGTTTCAGAAAGCCTTCAACGGTGAGTTGCGGGTATATCAGGAAATCGCCTGGCAGATTTCCGACCATTCTTCGGAGATCGAAGGCGTGTTGCCTGGTGTCCAGTCCGAGAATCTCGGCCCGTCCAGAGGTTGGCCGAATGAAGTCCATCAGCAATCGGATGGTGGTGGTTTTTCCGGAGCCGTTGGGCCCCAGAAAACCGAAAACTTCGCCGCGGTAAACCTCAAGATCCAGGTCGATCAGCGCACGTACGTCTCCGAAGGCCTTCGTCAGGCCGAAAGTCTGGATTGCGGGCTGATTAGTAGTCATGAGAATGCGGCGCGATTCCGTATGTGCATGAAGTCATGCACATACATTGTGCGTTGATCCGACTTAATATTCTCGAGGAGGATCAACCCGACCTCAGGACTTAAATTCCTGTTCCCGGGGGGATGATGAGAACCGGGACACCGGATGACCTGATTACGCTGTCCGCCACGCTTCCGACTACCCACCGCGTTAAGCCGGATGCACCCCGTGTTGTCATGATGACTATCGAGTCTTCCGTCTCCTGGGCTACCGCTGCGATTTCAGTACGGGGATGGCCCGCGCTCATGTGTGTCTCCACATGATGCCCGTGTGCCCGAAGTCGCGTGGCGACCTCAGCGAGGTATTGTCTGGCGATTTTTTCATCTTCCTCGGCGCTGGCGATCATCGCTGTAGACATACCCGCATACATGTCGGCGCCGTAAGTAATGGGGAATGGAACTGACCGAACGAGGATGATAGGTATATTCGCAACCCCCGCCATCATCTCGGCATGGGGTAGGGCGGACTCGGCCAGTTCAGACCCGTCCAGCGGTACGATGATCGATCGTGGGGTCCAACGCGCTACGTCACTGTCATCGTCGGCCGGCACCACCATCACGGGTATCGGGGATGAGTGGATGACGCGATCAGTCACTGAGCCAAGTAGACCACGGACGATACCGGAGCGGCCTCGTGACGCCATCACGATGAGTTGAGCGTCACGGTCACGCGCTGTCAGCACTATCTCGCTTGCTGCGTCCGGGTTGGTCACCACGGTCGAGTCGGTTTGCACTCCCAGTTGCTGGAGTTCGGTCGCAATGGCGTCCAGATATGAAGCCGCAAGTGACTCCGCGTCCGGTTCGATATCTGCACTCCCGTCTGACCCTGCGCCATGGGTGGCGCCGACAGGCCGGGCAGATGTGGAACCTTCCTGCAGGACAGACATCAGAGTCAGTCTCGTATCCAGCAGGCGACTAATGCCGACCGCTGTCGCCAGTGCGGACCGCGCCACGTCGGACCCGTCCAGCGGGAGCAGTATTCGTCGGTACAGGATTTCCAAGATGGCCTCACGTCACATTCTTCGGTTTATAGATCGACACGATTCCCGGTACATACATCCTCGTCTTGATGATGTGAAACCGTTGTGAACGCCAACCGGCGCATCGTGAGAGTCACATGAGGATGCCGGTTAGCCGACAGTGGACCGCGCGTGCGCCCCCAATCCCTGTTCCGAGAATTCAGCAACGGCGTTGTCGTGACATCGCCCCTCGCATTGCCGGGTATGAGTTGAGAAGCTAATTCCATAAGACATGGGACCGGCTCCGGCGCGGTTGTTTCGTTGGACCCGATGTCTACATCCGCATGAATCAATTGCGGGAGGAAATGAATATGAA
This sequence comes from Chloroflexota bacterium, assembly GCA_018650185.1. Lineage (GTDB taxonomy): Bacteria > Chloroflexota > Dehalococcoidia > Lucifugimonadales > Lucifugimonadaceae. Next base: position 38,698 of record JABIGL010000060.1, on the reverse strand, counting down.
CGAATCAATATCCGTCGCAGCACAGATCGCTCGGCCTCCGGTCAGCATCGCGACATATGCGGCGATCGTGGCGACGCTTCTGATAATGGTCCTGAGCGCTGTCACATTCGCAGCAAGCTCAGGCGAAGAGTCCGCCAGGGCAAGCTACGACCCCACGGTGAGCCTTGTCGGGTTTGTAGACGCTGAGTAGATCCGCTACCAGCCAGCTTGTGCGATCTGACGGGTGATCCATTTGGCTCATTCCCGAGCCAACTGACCCACAGCGGTTGAGCTTCTGGGGCCTGACGAAGATCCGGGCATTGCGTGAGTATTCGGTCTATCGGCACCGGGTATCACCCCACCCGGAGAGCCATCGGATCGGTCGCTTGCATTGGAGCAGCTTTAGAAAACACTGGACGCTTCGTCTGGACTCGCTCACCCACCCGACGCCATCACCCCGGCGTCATTGAGTTAGACGACGTTATCGGAACCAAACGGTATTGTCGGGAATCACCCATTCCGGCATACACCCCGCCGTCACTCCGCAGTCCATACATGGCGATTTCTGACGGAAATCGCTCACGCCTCACCCGAGGCGATCACCGATCTTAAGTCCGGCCGCAGATGCGAATTCTGCGGCCGGTTCTTTTTTGGCCCCTTTGCGCTGCACCCGGTTGACCATCACGGACCCGTCGCCGGTAGCGACCTCGAATCCATCGTCTGCTATTGCGATGATCGTGCCCGGCTCTGAGCCAGAATTGTCCGAAGCGCCTATGCGTGAGTCGAAGATCTTGAGCCGTTCATCTGCGTGGGTCGTGTGTGCGCCCGGCTGCGGATTGCAGCCACGGATGACGTCGTAGATCTGCTGAGCAGGTTGGGACCAGTCGATACGGGCGTCCTTCGACCTGGCCCAGCTCTCGTAAGTAGCCTTTGACTCGTCCTGCACAATACTAGGCGCAGTGCCGTCACGTACGAGATCGATAGACTCCAGCATCGCCTCAACCCCCATGGGGTACAGATGATTGAAGTAGACGGATCCGAGCGTGTCGTCTGGTTCGATAACGACCTCTTTTTGGAGCAGGATCGGTCCCGTGTCGAGTCCCTCGTCCGGCCAGAAAATGGTCAACCCGGTCTTCTTCTCGCCCATCATGATGGGCCAGTTGATGGAGCTCGGGCCTCGGTGCAGCGGAAGTAGCGACGGGTGGTACTGGATGGTCCCGTAAAGCGGCCCCTGGATCATCTGCATAGGCACGATGTCCGTGACATATGCCATCACGCACAACTCGGAATAAAGGTCCTGGAATTGCTTTATCGCCTCCTCGCTGCGGAATCGAGCAGGCTGATAAACGGGGATCCCGCGTTCGATAGCTCCAAGTTTCAACGGGTCTTCCCGCTGGCCCTCTTTGTCTGGCGAGCAGAACACAGCGACGACCTCGTCCTGGCCCGCGTCGAGGATCGCATCAAGAACTGATTTACCGAACGCCTGCTGACCAATTAGCACGATACGCATCTGGCAAGACTCCCCCGTCGCTTCTGTGACCTTCTGATCTAGATCAATTCGGGGCGGGCGGTGAGCGCCGCCCCGGTGATGGCGCAGATTCTAGCGTGATCCAGCGTAAGACGAGTATCGGACCTGAATACGGGCTCAGAATTGTCTACTGGACGATCACCGTTGCCTGCATGAACGGGTGGACGGTGCAGAAGTATGGGAACTGTCCGGCGGCGGCGAAAATTTGTGAAAAGGTTCCACCGATTCCAAATGACCCGCTATCGAATCCGCCTGTTAAGGCACCGGCCGCCCCGGCGGTGACCGTGTGAGGAGCGTTGTCCTGGTTCGTCCAGGTGATCGTGGCCCCGCGCGTAACGAAGACGTTCTGGTGGGCGAATCCGATGATGTTGGCGTCCGCCGAAGTCGTTACCGGGCTTGGGGTAGTTGATGGCGGTGCCAGGGGAGTCGGAGTTGCTGTTTGGGTCGGGATCGCGGTCGATGTAGGTATCGGAGTGGGGTCTGAGACGACTGTCGGTGCGGGCGTTGGTGTTGGTGTGATGAGCGGAACGGGAGTAGGCATCGGTGTGGCGATCCCCGGGTCTGTCGGTGCAGGAATGACGGTTGCAGGTGGGAGGTCAGGCGGCGAAGGCGTCGGCGTCAGAATGATCAAATCTGCCGGGGCCAGAGTTGCGACTGCCGTGGGCGTGGCGTTTGCGGACGGCGTTTCCGTACTGGCAGGTAAGGGCGTGAAAGTCGCCACAGGCGGCGATGGTGTGATGGTCCTGACGGGTGCTATGGCCGTAGGGGTCTCACCTTCCGACGCGGGAGCAACGTCCGATCCGCACGCTGTGCCTGCAACCGCAATCAGCAGCACGACGCCCATGACAACGTGTCGTCTTGCTCTCTTGCCTCTTACGTAACTCAATGGTCCTCCTGGTCACCTGAATCATCAGCTTCATGACGTAACCTACGGCCTATTTTTAGCCCGCGATCTATTCCTCACGTCGTAAAGTGTGGACGTGAATCTACAACCGAGCGACCAAAACATCGAACCGAGCGACGACGCCGAACCGTCAATGGACGACTACCTGGGCTGGTTTCAGCGTGGTTTGAAGTTTGCGCAACTTGGATTCCCAGATCGCGCCGCAGAGTCATTTGAAACCGCCGAAGCTATTGAGCCAGAAGATGCAACGCTCCAGTTCAACCTGGGCACGGCGTACCTGTCTCTTGGCAACTTCGTTCAGGCCGTAACCAGCCTGGACAAGGCAATCAAGCTTGATCCGTCCAACTCGGACGCGTACGGAAATCGTGCGGTGGCCAACGCGGCGCTTGGACAGGAAACTCTTGTTACAGCTGACGTGGAGAAGGCGATTTCGCTGGGAGCACCGCCGGAGGGCATTGAGTCGGTGCTGAACTACGTCAGGGAACGGGTAAACCCGGACCAGGACTAGGGGCCGCCCGTTTATTTTTGGGTTATTTCGATGACGGCCTGATGCCTGCTCAACCGTGTATTAGAAGGTACCCAGGCTCTAATGGGAGGTAACTATGGCCGATAGATCAAAACTTACCGACGCCGATATAGCGGATCGCCTCGCGGGTGTTCCGGAATGGAGCAGGGCAGGTGAAAGCATCACCCGCACCTACGACGCTGCGTCTTTTCTTGAAGGTATCGCTTTTGTTCAGAAGGTCGCGGAGATCGCCGAAGCGAAGGACCATCACCCGGACATCGATATCCGATACAACCGGATAACGCTGACGTTATCGACGCACGACCAGGGTGGTCTTACCGGCTGGGACTTTGACGTTGCGGAGTCGGTCGACGCCCTTTAGACGCCGTTAACGCCGCGGCTGGTCCCAGTCCGGGTACTCCGTCTCCAATTCTCGTAACCGCATGTAGTCGCGTAGTGTGGCGAACGCGGCCCGTGCTGCGGTGGCCTTCCGGTGAGATGGCTCGACCTGCATCGCCTGTGAAAGGTGCTCGGCAAGGAAATGGGCCTCGGCCAGCGACACCGGCTGGAACTCGTCGTGCTTCAGCAGCGTGTCCAGCTCAACGCCTTCATCATAGAGTCGGGCGGCGGCCCGTCCGGCCGCGAGATCTGCACGATCAAATACCAATCCGGCATCATCACGTCCCGGTCGCAGGATCTCCGCCTCGATCAACCGGGCAAGCAAGTCGCGATCCAACCCTGTTTCTTCCAGGTACTCGGCCAGGCCGACCGGACCACGCGGTGTTCGGAGCTGGGTCGTTGAAAGACCAAGTTCGGCTGCGGGATTGGGGCTGTCGAGAATTCGTGCGATAACCGCAAGCGGCAGACCACGGTCCTGGAAGTCTTTGATACGTGCAATCCGGTCCACCATTTCTGGCGGATAAGAGGCGCGCGTACGTGCCGTCTTGACCGGATGGGGCAAGAGGCCCTTGTTCACGTAGAAATTTATGGTCGCCGGGCTGACCCCGGTTCGGCGTGATAGTTCACCGACCGGGACGCCTGTTTCATTTGCCATGTTGTCAAGCGCTCACTTGTCAACTAGTTTGACAACAGGCTAGCCACTTATGAACCCAACGTCCAGCGATCATCGGCCCTGTGTTTAACGGGCTTCGTAAAACCCGTGTGAGATTTTGGGTCTGAGAGGAATCCACTTCAGAAAGTGCTGCGTAAGAATATTTAGAAGCGAGTCAATCGGGTAGGTACCGTGCACCGACCCGGTGGCTCGCTTCTTTTTTTTGCGCAGGGCGGCAATCGTTCCTGCAACGCGCTCGCCCAATAGCCAGATAGAGCGTTAGCGCCCTGCCGATCCGAGATCGGCATACCCCCTCACCCCGGCCCTCTCCCGACCGGGAGAGGAGGATAGGCAATTGCGCGTGGCTGCCGTGGCCTTCTCCCCGTCGGGAGAAAGTGGAGTGCATGTCCTGAGGGAACCCGCTACTCCCAGCGGAATACCCGGGTCGCCAATCCAAACACGATTGCCGTCCACGCGGCCAGACCTGCCAGTTCACCCCAGATATCGGTGACACCTGCGCCGTCCGTGACCACCGCACGTATCGCATCGGCCAGATATGTGAGCGGCAGGAACTGCGTAACCGACGTCACGACATCCGGCAGGGCATCAAGGGGAAAAAACACGCCTGACAGGAACATCATGGGCATCGACACGAGGTTCGTGACCGGCGCCGCCACCTCTTCCGTACGTGCGAAGCCTGAAATCGCCAGCCCCATCGTCACGAACAGGATGCCGCCCAGGATGGCCAGGGCGATGACCATCACCCAGGACAAGATGTCACTGTTCCCGACCGCCACGTCAAAGAGGATGATCCCGGCGAACAGCAGAACTAGCGTTTGCAGTACGGAGATAGAAAGCCGGGTCGAGATTTGTGCAAACAGGAACTGCGCCGGGTTGACCGGCGTGGCCCGCAACCTGCGGAGTACACCCTGCTGCCGGAACTGGAGCAGCGCGAAAACAACGCCAAAGATGCCGAGCTGCATGATGGACATCGCAACAATTCCCGGCACGAGGAAAGCCGTGTAACTGCGGTCGTCGCCTCGAAGTGACGTCTGTTCAAGCGAGAACCCGCCGATTTGTGGCTGGTCCGGTGGTGGTCCGTAACGCTCATTTGCCACGGTGCCCATCACCTGTGCTACCAGCGTGATGGCCAGTGCGGCGCGTTGCGGAGAACGCTCATCGGATATCGCTTCGACCACGGAATGAGCGCCGTCATCGCCGAACCCCGCAGGGATGATGACAAGTGCATCGAGACGGCCTTCTTCGAGTCGCTCCCGCTCCTCAGATAGCGATCCGATTTCGATTTCCACAAGATCATCTGCACGATCGCTGAGCTGCCCGATAACGGCGGCGGAGGTCTCGTTCTGTGCCTGGTCGACTATGCCGATCTCGGCGCCACTGAACCGATCAAAGTCCAGCAGCCCAAAGATCACCATGATCAGCAGCGGGATGAACAGCGAGAAGAAGATCGCCTGCCTGTTCCTGAAATACATCTTCAGGGATGCGACGGTGAGACTGAAGGCGACGCTCATGATGCGACCGACTTACTCATCACGCAGTGCCCTGCCAGTCATGCTGATGAACACGTCTTCTAACGTGGCGTCCCGGGTTGGGCGCTCATTCTTGAAGCCGGTCTCCAACAACTGGTCGACGAGCGAAAGCGGAGTGTCCAGCGCCACGATTCGACCGCTATCCACAATCGCCACGCGGTCACACAGCTCTTCCGCCTCTTCCATGTAGTGCGTCGTGAGGACCACAGTGGTGCCATCGGCCTTCAGGCCCTTAATCAGGTCCCACATGTTTCTACGGGCCTGTGGGTCCAGTCCAGTTGAAGGCTCATCCAGGAACATCACGACAGGCTTGTTGACCAGAGCAGCGGCGATAGAGAATCGCTGCTTCTGGCCGCCGGAGAGCTTGACGAACTGTGATTTTCCGCGGTCACCAAGTCCTACCCGATCAAGCAGTTCGCCTGGTGACACTTTCTGGCCGTACAAGGTGCCGAAAAGTTTCAGTAGCTCGGAGAGGGTAAGCCGGTCAAAAAACGCGTTCGCCTGAAGCTGCACACCGATGATCCGCTTGACCTCCGTCGGGTGCTTTGAGACATCAATGCCGTTGATCAACGCCTGTCCCGTATCCGGCTCCCGCATCCCTTCAAGAATTTCCACCGTGGTCGTCTTGCCAGCCCCGTTTGGTCCGAGCATGCCGAACACCTCGCCCGGGTAAACCTCAAACGAAATGCCGTCCACGGCCTGGATATCGTCGTATCGCTTACGAAGGTCGGTAGCGACGATTACTGGATTGCCCGGCTCAACTCCGCTGGTCATGGTTTGCGGACAAACACCTTGATGCTAGCGTCGTCGAAACCGGCTGACCGCAGGAAATCCTGATCACGTTCATCTTCTGATCGGAGAACGGAGTACAGCTCCTCGATGCCCTCGCCCCGGCACTCCTCGCAGAGCCGCTCCATGAGCTGAGCCGCTATTCCGCTACGCCTGTAATCAGGGTGTACGGCAATGGCCACAATACGTGCGCCGGGTGGCAGGCCGTAGCCGCGGGACTGCCGTTCCGCAAAGATGAAGCCCACAATCTGGCCATCGTGATCAGCGACGTGCGCGCCCCAGGGAGGCAGAATGAGGCTGTCCAGGTTGCTAACGGCGAGAAAGCGCTCGACGTACTGATCCCAGGTGTGGGACCGATCCTGCCCAAGGATCTGCTTGTCCAGCTCTCGGACGGCATCGGCGTCGTCGTGCCTCAGGCGGCGGATGGTTGTGTTCTGATTCATGTGATTTCGTCCTGACGTGGTCGGGTGATTACGATTAAAGGTACATCACTGCCATTGCTCATGATTTTAGGTCTTATATCAAGGATTCTGAACCGCAGAAGTTATGGATCTATCCAACTGCAACATACGGACGCCCCGATTGCTCCTCAAGGAATGGCACTCATTTGGATCCACAGAGCGGGCTAAGAGTGATCTGACAGGAGTAGTGATCTCGATCCTCACCGAGCCGGTCACGCGCTCGCTCCCGCTTGCCTGGCAGGGGGATTATTCAACTAACCGCGCCGCCGACTGGATTCACGAACGTGACTCAGAGGGGACAACGTTGCTCGCTATTTCGGCAGAGACGAGCCAGCCGGTTGGCCTGATGATCCTCTATGAGATCGAAGATATAGAGACGGGTGATGAGGATATCCGCCTCGGTTACCTGCTCGCAGAATCTGCGTGGGGCTCCGGGATGGCGACGGAAATGGTGTCCGGGTTTCTGGACTGGTGTCGGTCGCAGGACTTTCATGGAACGATCACCGCGGGTGTCGAACGCGATAACCAGGCATCCCGCAGGGTCCTCGAGAAAAACGGTCTCAATTCAGGGCCTACCGAAACTTCAGGCAGCACCGAAACGATCTACCGCCTACGACTCGGTTAACCCTGGTCCGACTACACACCGGACGCGGAACGCCCGCCGGAGGGAGGTTGGGTCCCGGCGGGCGTTCGAGGAAGGGTCGTTCGATTTCCAGGGCCTACTTCAGGGCGAGTTCGTCCTCTTCTCCGGTACGGATCCGGTAAGCCTTCTCTACACCTAGTACGAAGATCTTTCCGTCGCCGATGTTCCCGGTATGCGCGGCGGACTTGATTGCCTCGATTGCAGCCTCGTAAAACGGCTCGGATACTACGATGTCCAACTTCAGTTTGTCGATGTAATCGACGTGGTAGTCGGCCCCGCGGTAGGTCGTTGTGATCCCACCCTGTTGGCCGAACCCACGCACCTCGGAGACGGTCATCGCCGTAACCTCAACTTCAGCAAGTGCTGCGCGGACGGGAGCGAGCCGCTCCGGTTGGATGATTGCCATTATCAGTTTCATTTCAATCTCCTCAGATCACCTTCAGAGGTCTCGGGCGATTACGGAACCCATGATCATCAGCCTTTGTTACACGTCGGAGTCGTCCGTGTAACCGAAGTGTTTCATGTATGTGACAACCATGTTTCGGACGCTGCGTGCGGCGTTTATCCCGGACAAAGTGCTGACGACATCTAGCGCGACTCGCACCACCGGAGTAACCTCCGGGCGCCCACTCGTGTAATCAAACCCCATCTCCACATGGGAGAGCGTTGGGGTGAGGGGAACAGGTCCTTGTGGGACACGGACCTGCATCTAGCGCGTTAATAACTCGACCAGCACTGGAAATCAGCCCGGCACAACCGGTCACACTCGCACAAGAGGCCACAAAGGAACACCAATGAACTTCGACACCATCATCTCCGGCGGCACCGTTATCGACGGTACCGGAAGTCCGGGGATCAAAGCTGACGTTGGCATCTCCGGCAAAGAGATCGCCGCCGTCGGAAACCTGTCGGAGTCCACCGCAGACCAGGTGATTGATGCGGAAGGGCTAACCGTCACCCCGGGATTCATCGACGTCCACTCCCACGCAGACGGTGCTCTGTTGCTCGATGGTCAGCACGCCAGCGGTATCCGTCAGGGAGTCACCACGGAGATCGTCTGCCCGGACGGCCTCTCATACGCTCCTCTGTCCCACGACGATTACCTGATGTACCGGAAGTACCTGTCCGGGATACTCGGCTTCCCGCCCGAGGACCTCGACATGTCGTCCATCGACGCGTTCCTCGGTAACTACCACCAGAAAACGGCCTGCAACGTCGCAACCTTTGTGGGCCACGGGCCGATCCGAATCTCCGCAGTCGGCATGAAAGACGTTCCGCTCCGTGGCGCAGACATGGACCGGGCGAAAGGCATGCTCAGGGAAGGTCTTGAGCAGGGTGGTCGTGGTTTCTCAACAGGCATGTCCTACTACCCGAATGCCTACAGCGACACCGACGAACTGGTTGAGCTATGCGAGGTAGCGGCCGAGTTTGGCCTGCCGTACAGCACACACCTCCGTAACCACAACCCCGAGCGCGGGTTTGGAGGTGGTGGGGTCGCCGAAGCACTGGAGATAGGCCGACGTTCCGGAGTCCCGGTCCACCTGGAGCACTACCGAACCGCTGGCGACCAGATCGGCGACATATCCACCATCATGGATCCGGTCGATGAAGCGAAAGCCAACGGGGTTGACGTGTCGCTGGAGTGCTACGTGTACCCGGTGGGGTCCAGCTTCCCGCACACATTCATCCCGGGGTGGGTCCATGAGGGCGGCTCTGACGACATGATGGAGCGGCTGCGGGACATCGAGACCCGCAAGGGCCTCATCAAGTTCCTGCAGGACACGCCGATCACGCCGATGGGTGGCAACATGTTCACGGCGATCTCGGAAGGCCCCAATACCGACCTCGTTGGAATGACGTTCGAGGACGCTGCGGCTGAGAAGGGCACCACGGTCGAAGAGCTCGTGATGGAGCTCATGGTGGAAGAGGAGATGGGGATCGGCTTCCGCGGAATTCCGCCGACCAGCGTCAAAATATGGCGCCAACACGAAGAAGACGTCATGACGCTGCTGGACCGGCCCGACTACATGATCGGCAGTGACTCGATTCCAGTAGCGCCCCCGCTGGTGGGTATCGTCCATCCCCGGGCATACGGCTGCTTCGCACGCTTCATTGGCCGACTACGCCGCCGCTTCAACAAACCGTTGGAACAGGTCATCCAACGGGTCACCCAGAATCCGGCAGAACGCTTCAAGATCGACAAGCGCGGGGTGATCGCAAAAGGCAACTACGCAGACCTGGTCATCTTCAACGCAGACACCGTGAACGACCAGTCAGGCTTCGAAGACCCGGCCGTTCACCCGTCAGGCATCCCACACGTCTTCGTAAACGGCCAACAGGTCGTCAAGAATGAGCGCGTAACCGGCGTAATGGCCGGAGAGGCTGTGCGCTAGGGAGCGTGGGGTTAGTCGACGTGCCGAGGTTCTCAGTGAGGACGATATCTATCGCACTCGGCACGGCTGCTCTGGCGAGCGGCACCCCCCTCACCCCAACCCTCTCCCGCGTGGGGGAGAGGGAGCAACGTCTCAGCAGCGGTTGTCTGGCTGAACCCCACCCTGAGGCTCTCGAAGGGTCCAGTTGCGCGTACACGCTGATCATCTGTGCTTCCCTGAATCCAAACTCTTCTCGATGTGGCGAGGGGAGGAAGTGATATACAGCAGCGCGGTAAGGGCTGCGCTTGCCACGCCCGGCCAACACCAGCGTCCTGAGGCTCTCAAAGGACCGAGTGGTGAGAAAACGCGGGCGATTCGACAGACGCGGTGATCTTCATCAGGGGGTTAAAGTGGATATCGCTGCCGCTTGCTTGACTACGCGCATGCCCTGACGGGTTAACGGACTACTGACAGGAAGCACGCCATGGCAGACAACGTTACTTCCGGCTCACTAACCCTGGTCGGTATCGGACCCGGTGGACTGGACTACCTGACCCGACGTGCGGAGCGGGCCATCTGTGACGCGGATGTGGTCGTCGGATACCGGTTGTACCTTGAGCTGATCATCCCCCTGATCGAGGACAAGCAGTACCTCGAATTCCCGATGGGCGCCGAGTTCGAACGAGCACAGGAATCGGTGCGACGCGCTCTGGACGGCGAACGGGTCGCACTCGTTACGGGCGGCGACCCCGGAATCTACGGGATGGCGGCGCCCACTTATCAGGCGCTGAATGACCTGGACGAAAGTCAGGTGGCGGCGGTAAACCTTGAAGTGATACCGGGCGTCACAGCCGCCACGGCGTCAGCCGCTATCGTCGGAACGCCTCTTATCCAGGACTTTGCCGTCATCAGCCTGAGCGACCGTTTCGTGCCGTGGGAAGTGATCGAGAAGCGCCTTCGCAACACACTGGACGCTGATCTAGCCGTGGTGATCTACGAACCGGCGAGCAGGCACCGGCCCTCGCACATGATGAAGGCATGGCGGATTATCTCGGAGTACCGGGAACCGGACAGCCCGGTCGCGGTCGTGCGCGACGCCACGCGGCCGGATCAAACGGCGACCCTGTCCACCGTGGCGGAGATGATGAACCTGCCGTACGACATGAAGACGACGGTAATCATCGGGAACTCGACGTCATACATCGCACGAGGCCTTTTGATGACGCCGCGCGAACATCCGGAAATAACGAATAAGTAAGATAACGCTCGGCTTGTCCGCGCCCCGGTTGAATTCGAGGGAGTCAGGACACGGCAATGCTACTTCTGACGTCCGGCAATTCCCTCGAAACTTGCGCCTGTAGGCCGACGCGCCTAGTCTCCGCCTCATCAATGGCAATCGAACCGGGAGGCGAACATGGCTGACGGAAAACGGAAAGTCCTGATTACAGGCGCTAGCGGCTTGATCGGAAGCCTCTGCATCAAATACCTGGGCGACGAATACGAGTTCAGCGGCCTCGCACGTCGACCGGTCGAGGGCATTCCCCACACGCAGGCTTCCATCGAAGACAAAGAAGCCATCAAGCCCGCTTTTGAGGGCATCGACACCGTCATTCACCTCGGTGCGTGGAACACCGATGTTTTTGACTGGGACGGCACGATGGCTGTAACCGTCCAGGGCACGCTAAACGTGTACGAGGCTGCACGAGAAGCCGGGGTGCGACGGGTCTTGCAAGCAAGCAGCGGCTGTACACAGCTCGGGATGCAGTACGACGACTCGCTTCCGTACGGACAGTTAGCGACTGCGCCTGAGGCCGAAAAACCGGCCGAATGGGACATGGTCACACTGGACGACCCCGTAAGGCCCGATAGCCCGTACGCCATCGGCAAGCTGTTTGGAGAGAACCTGGGACGGCTCTATGCAGACCTCCACAACATCTCGACCATGGTCATACGTCTTGGTGGCGTGCTTGAGAGCGATAAGCCCGACGTCTGGTCCATCTACCCCGGCTACCTGTCGCACCGGGACTGCGTGAACATGGTTCGTGCCTGCATCGAAGCACCGGACGACAACATGTTCGACATCTTCAACGCCATCTCAAACAACAAGTGGCGCTGGCGCACGACGGACCACGGCAAAACGATTGGCTGGGAGGCACAGGACTCGGCAGACGCCTACCAATGGCCCGGCGAAGAGGCTATCCAGGCATAACGTCGGTTCCGGGCCCTCTCGCACAATCACACTTTTTGTCTTGTAAGTTCCCTGAGGCTCTCGAAGGACCGGCTGGTGCAAGTACATAACAATTCTTGACGCCTTCTATTGAAAACTAGGAGACCGCACTAAATGACCAGAATCGCAATTCTCGACGACTATCTTCACCTCGTCGAAGGCGCCGCCGATTGGGCGTCGCTACCGGTTGAGTCGATAGACATCTTCGACAACACAATCCTCGACCAGGACGCGCTCATAGAGCGTCTCGCGCCTTTCGAAGTCATCGTGACCACGCGTGAGCGCACGCGGTTCCCGGCGGAGGTGCTGGAGCGGCTGCCCAATTTGAAGTTGATCGCTGGTACCGGCGCACGTCAGGCGAACATCGATATGGACGCCGCCAACAGACTTGGCATCACCGTCTGCATCACGCAAAACGTGCCGTCCCGTGGCAACTCTACGTCAGAGCTCACGTGGGCCCTGATCCTCGCGGTTACCCGCCATATCGCCATCGAGGACCGTCAGATGCGGGAAGGCGAGTGGCAGACGAGGGTAGCGGAGGGTATTGGTGGTAAGACGCTGGGAATTCTTGGCATGGGTCGACTTGGCACGCTTGTGGCCGGGTACGGCAAGGCCTTCGATATGGACGTCATCGCATGGGGTCCGACGCTGGACGAGGAGCGGGCGGCGGCCAATGGCGCGACATACGTGTCATGGGACGAGCTCTTCTCGCAATCAGACGTCCTGTCTATACACGTACCACTGACAGATCTCAGCCGCGGATGGGTCACCGCGAAAGAGTTCGGTTTGATGAAGCCCACGTCGTACCTGGTCAACACGTCTCGCGGGCCCATTGTCGAGGAACAAGCGTTGCTGAACGCCCTCAGGAACGACGAGATCGCCGGTGCTGCCCTGGATGTCTACGACATCGAACCGCTTCCTTCGGATCACCCGCTACTGGAGCTGGACAACGTCCTACTTGCGCCACACCTGGGTTATTCAACCGGAGACGCTATCCGCCACTTCATGGAGGCGTCGCTGGAGAACGTGGAAGCCTGGTTGAAAGGCTCTCCCATCAACGTCTTCAACCCGTAGTGGATAAGATTTCGGGATGGTTGGTTCCAGACCGTCGACGGTTGAGCACGAGATCGATGATCAGCCCGAGCAAAACGAGACCAATCAGAAAAACGACCGCCTCGAATCCGGTGTAGACCATCATCCCGATGGATATCGCAAGCCCCAACACCGGGACCAGCGGGACACGCCTGAATGACAATGGTGTGTGAAATGCCCCCGGCATCACGTCCCCACGGAGCCTGATGCGAATCAGCGCAGCGTTGACTACGGCAAAAGCGAACAACACAGAGGCGTTCGTCAGATCGGCCACATCGCCGATGTCGCCGATCAACGTGAATAAGATGGCTACGACCGATATCACCATGACTGCCACCCACGGAGTCCGCTGCTTGCGTCGCACACCTGCCAGTGCTGTCGGGAGCGACCCGTCCCGCGCCATACCGTAAACAGCGCGAGAGCCAGCCAGCATAGTGAAGAGCACGGTGTTTGCTGTGGCGAACAGCGCTATCACAGACAGCACATTTGCCAGGTCTGCTCCGGTCGCCTTCCGTACGACCAGTGATAGCGGCGCCGAGGATTCACTCAACTCCTCCCAGGCCACGACGCTGACAGCGGAAACGGTCACAAGGATATAAACGACGCTGGTGATAAGGATCGACGTGACGATCGCGATGGGCAGGCCTCGTTGAGGATTCTTCGCTTCCTCTCCAAGATTTGCGATCTGTTCGAACCCGAGGAAAGCGAAGAACACCAGCGCAGTTGTCGCAAACACACCACCCAAACCGTCCGGGGAATGCAGGTAATCAACGGAGCCACCGTCGGGTCCGATACCGATAAACGGCACGGATACCGTCACTACGAGCAGCAGTCCAATCGCCTCGATCATGGCGAACGACACGCCGATACGGACCGACTCCGTAACACCCCTGACCAGGACCGCAGCGGAAAGCAGGATCAGCACTATTGCCATCAACCGTGATGGCAATCCAACAAACTCACCCATGTACCCGGCGAACCCGAGCCCGACGGCGGCGGCGGGGATAGTCATGGCGAACAGCATCGTCCAGCCAGTTACAAATCCCAGGCGGTTTCCAAAGGCCCTGCGTGCGAACTCAAATGAGGCGGCAGAGGACGGGAACGACGACGCCAACTCCGCGTAGGTGAGTCCGGTGAGGGAGGCGGCCAGCGCCGCCAGCGCAAATGGGATCCACACCGCGCCGCCGGTCTGTCCAGCAGCTTCGCCAAGAAGGACGTAGATCCCAGCACCGAGAATCACCCCGACACCGGTCGCCGCCAGCTCGAACGTCGATACCCTGCGAGCTAAGGAGCGGGATGTATCCGCATCTGCCAATTAAGCCTCCGGTCGGACCCCGGGATGAAAACCTCTGTATATGTAGAGGTTAATGCCAGCGGATTCAACCCGGTGTCGTTTGAACGATGGATTTCTTGTGCGCCTGGTCCCGAACGCGAGGATGGGCGGCCCATATGGGCCGCCCATCTTGTTTGTAACCGGCCTCAAGCGCATGAAGCGGCCCGGCTTACTCAGGTCGGGGTTCGCTGGAAAACCCGACTTTTCTGTGAGTGCCATCGCAGAACGGCTTGTTATCAGATTGGCCGCATCGACAAAGAGCTGCCGCAGAGCCTGTCCAAGAGAACTTGTTGCCCTCTGCGTCCACGATCGTTACATCGCCAGAGATTACGTACGGCCCGTTGTCGTTGATTTTTACATCGGCCATGTCTCTCTCCTGTGAATTCCATATGTTCGGGCGGCGTCGGTCCGCCTGCCCCCACGTTGTAACACGCGCGTCGTAGAGTTTGACGCGTGTTGGGCCAAGCAGGTGCGGATTCGGGGCGCTTTACGTACGAAAAGATTGTTTGAATAACCTGCTGAACTGGATGCTAACCCCCATAAATCGGGGCCGGGCGTCACGCGGGGGAAAGCGTAATTGTCACCACTGCCCTTAGATAGGCGACTCCCTAAAGTTCTCACATACCGGATGGCTACCGGTACCACGAGGGGAACAAAAGGCAAACTGATGATTCAGCAGAAATCATATAAAGAACAGGCGAACGACACGGAAATTATCCACGTCGACTGGCCTATGACTCGATGGTCACGAAACGTTGCTCTTCGACAGGGCGACCCGGTGCTTCCGCACCGCACAGACCGCCGTGTTGTGCTGACGGTCTCAGGCTACCCGGACGGCGACGCCGCAGCCTGATATTTGAACCTGGTCCGCCGGTGGAGGCTACCCGTCATGCGGGAGCCGATCCTACCGTCGGCCGGTTAGCGACCAACCGGCGCCTATGGCGAACGGTCAGGGCTGGTCCCTGGTGGTCGCGATCTTTTACCCCGGTTCCCTTTTGCGAGGGTTCCGGGGTTTTTTTGTGTTCTTCGATGATCTGGACTGGTCGCGTGTCCGGGTGCCTCTTTACCTACTTGCTAGAATGGCCGTCTCGACGAGAATACAGTTCGGGCCGATATTGCTTGCGGTACCGAACTTATGACCAGGCACCTCCCAGGAATTAACAATTTGGCCACCACGCGTAGCCGGCAAGAAATAGATTCGAACTCGGCCGGTAACAGGGACCGCTACGAACCTGCCACCTTTGAGAAAAAATGGCAGGATCGGTGGGAGCGGGAGGGCGTCTACAAGGTCCCCGATGAAGTCCCCGGCAAGGAAAACTGGTTCGCACTGGTTATGTTCCCGTACCCGTCCGGTGAACTACACATCGGCCACTGGTACCAGTACTCCGGGGCCGATACGCACGCCCGCTTCAAGCGCATGCAGGGTTATAACGTCCTTCACCCGATGGGATTCGACTCGTTCGGACTGCCGGCAGAGAACGCGGCGATAGCCTCAAACATCCACCCACGCATTTATACCGAGACCAACATCGTAAACATGCGTCGTCAGTTTCGGCTGATGGGCGGAAGCTATGACTGGGACCGGGAGTTGGCGACCCATCAGCCAGAATATTACCGCTGGAACCAGTATCTATTCCTCAAGTTGTACGAGGCCGGGCTGGCATACCAGTCACGCGGTTTTGCCAACTGGTGTGAAGGCTGCCAGACCACGGTCGCAAACGAACAGGTGCTGGATGGCGCATGCGAGCGTTGTGGCACGGTCATCGCGCGTCGTGAGATGGACCAGTGGTTCTTCAAGATCACCGAGTACGCCGACGAACTGCTTCAGATGGAGCACATCGACTGGCCTAACAAGATCAAGGTCATGCAGACCAACTGGATTGGCCGGTCCCAGGGCGTCGATTTCCAATTCGATATCTCCGAGTACGGCCTCGCCGAGAAACACCTGACTACCTTCACGACTCGGATCGACACCGTGTACGGAGTGACCTTCGTGGTGCTCGCTCCTGAACACCCGCTGGTTGAGCAACTAACTCAGCCTGAGCAGAGGGAAGCTGTAGCCGAGTATGTCGCCCAGGCTGCACGTACTACCGAGATCGAACGGACATCCACGGAGCGCGAGAAGACCGGCGTTCCGATCGGCGCGTACGCAGTAAATCCGCTGAACGGAGAGCGTGTGCCGATCTTGATTGGTGACTACGTTCTCGCCACATACGGCACCGGTGCCGTCATGGGTGTACCGGCGCATGACGAACGGGACTTTATCTTCGCCAAAAAATACGGTCTTGAGATCAGGGTCGTGATCGCTCCCGACGGCTGGGATGGATCGGACCTCGACGGGGCCTACCTCGCTCCCGGAAAACAGATCAACTCGGCGGAGTTTGACGGACTGTCCAGCAAAGAAGGCATCGAGAAAATTGCCGACAAGATTGAGTCCAATGACCTCGGAAATCGTCGGATCACCTACCGAATGCGAGATTGGCAGTTCTCCAGGCAACGTTACTGGGGCGCGCCTATCCCCATCATCCACTGCGATGACTGCGGAACGGTAGCCGTCCCGGAAGCGGACCTTCCTGTTGAGCTGCCGCAAGAGTCAGATTTCAAGCCGACAGGCCGATCACCGCTGGCGGACGACCCTGACTTTATCAACACAACCTGCCCCGATTGCGGCAAGCCGGCCCGGCGCGAGACGGACACGATGGACACCTTTGTGGATTCGTCCTGGTATCACATGCGTTTCGCGAGCCCGCAGTTAGCGGACGCACCGTTTGACGCCGACGCCGTGAAGTCGTGGTTGCCGGTACATCAGTACATGGGCGGCGCAGAGCACGCCGTGATGCACCTGCTGTATGCACGCTTCTTCACGAAGGCGCTACGCGATCTAAACATGGTCGATTTTGGTGAACCGTATTCGCGATTGTTTAACCAGGGACTCCTGATAAAGGACCATCAGAAGATCTCCAAACGGTCTAACCCCCTCGCGCCTGACCCGCTTATTGACCGTTACGGCGCAGACACCATTCGCTGCTACCTGATGTTCCTGGGACCGTGGGACCAGGGTGGTGACTGGAGTGACGACGGCCTTGCCGGGATCACTCGCTGGCTGAATCGAGTCTGGGATCTTTGCGTGCGGGACACGTCCGGCCTTTCCTCGTCAGGAGACGAGGCCGCCGAGAAGGAACTGGTTCGCGCCGCGCACAAGACGACGCGCCGAGCCGTTCAGGATCTTGAGCGATTCAAGTTCAACACTACTATCTCAGCGCTGATGGAGTTGAGCACTGAGATGAACCGGCAGTGGGAGAGCGGATCGATCTCCGCAAGCACCTGGTCCGCCACCATCGATCGTATGTTGCTGCTGACGGCCCCGCTCGCTCCACACATCGCGGAAGAGCTGTGGGAGAGGGTCGGCCACTCGTTCAGTATCCACAGCCAGTCATTGCCGGATTGGGACGATGATCTGGCGGCTGACGAGGTCATTACCGTAGTCGTTCAGATCAACGGCAAGGTACGGGACCGTTTGCAGCTTGTGGCCAATGTCTCAGAGGCTGAAGCATTTGAGGCCGCGTTCGCATCTGACAAAGTGAAGGTTTACACGGACGATACCGAGATCGTCAGAAGGATTTACGTACCGGGCAAGCTGGTGAACCTGGTCGTCAAGTAGAGCGGGTCCTCTATTGAAGCACCCGATATTTTTACTCCAGGAAGGGTCTTATAAATGGGATCTCCAATGACCCGAAATCTACTGCCCTGGATCGTGCTGCTCATAGCCGGAGCGATTCTGGCGCTATTGCAGATCGGGGACGGGACCTTTGTTCAGCGCGCGGAAGCTCGAGTACCGCTGTTCCTGGGAGGGGCGATCATTGCGGTGGCCGGTCTGTTGAAAACGATAGCGGTGGCTACCGACCCGGAGCTACGTGATGAAGAGGATCTAGAGTCCTCGGACTGATTTCCACCAGATGTAGGAATAAAAAAGAGGCGGCCAACCGGCCGCCTCTTTTAGCGTCTATCAATTTGTTGGGTAGCCGCTTTATGCAGCCTGTTTGAACTCGAACAGATTGTCGAGTGCTTCCTGGCTCGGTGACTCTGAAACCTCATCCTGGTGGCGGCCAAGGATGGCGACCAGTTCCGTGGTGAGTTCACGCCAGTTGTCCCGGAGTGCGTCTTCCCGCGTCTGGTCCAGTTCTATATCACCCTGACCGGCAGAAGCGAGAGTCTGTTCGACCATCCTCCAGCTCAGGTCCAGGTCGACCAGCGTCTCGTAGTCGTGCGTCAGGCGAAGGGCGGAGCGTTCATCCCGTTGCATCTCTTCCGCCATTTTGTGCAATCGATCGTGCACGGCCTTTGCCAGCTCGTCAGCCACTTCGTTGGAGTTAGACGGGTCCTCACGTCCGGGCATGTGGATAATCTCTGCCGTAAGCGTCTCCCAGAGGGATGACAGGTTATCTAGCTGCTCTTCATCGAGAACAATCTGGCCGGAGTGATGCTGCTGCAGGGTAGAGTCGGTCATTCTCCAGCCGAGATCGAGGTCTACGATGCTTCCGTAGGACTCTACAAGCTGTGCATTAGCGTTTCGCGCCCAGGGCATGCCTTCTCGCATGCGTGTCAGACGACGGTCAACCGCGCTGCGAATTCTGCCCCTTGCACCCGGTTTGGGCGTAGAGCTACCGCGGGCGGTTGAATTCACATCTTGATTGCTGGATACAGCCATTGATCGCTCCTGATCGTCGTTTCCGCCCGGCGAGGCCTCGGTGCACTTCGCGTAACCTCATCCTGCCAAACCCGTGTTTTCACCGTGTGTCCCTTTTGTATCTGTTTTGTAGCTTTGTGTTGTGGCATTTAATAACCTGTGTGTCACGGTGTCGAAACGGGTCGGAGATGACCAGTCATATGAATAGCAACACAAGCGTGCTGGTTGTGGAAGACGAGCCCGAAATCCTGGAATTGATCTCGACGCTCCTGCGTCTCGAGAACCTTGATGTGATGACCGCATCAAGCGGAGAGGAAGGCTTACGCGCTTTCTTTCAACGCCGACCGGATCTTGCAATTCTGGACATCGGACTACCGGGTATGTCTGGAATCGACCTTTGCGGGCGTATCAGGGAAGTATCTGAAATGCCGGTAATCTTTTTAAGCGCATTCGGGGACGAAGCCGACCGGGTAAAAGGTCTGCGCATGGGTGCAGATGATTACATGGTCAAGCCTTTCGGCGCCGATGAGCTTAAGGCCCGCGTCGCGGCCGTACTCCGTAGGGCGGCGATGCCCGCTGTCGGTGAGGACAGAAGTGATTTCACTGACGGCGAAGTGCTGATCGACCACGGAGCGCACACGGTGGTCGTGCGCGGCGAGCCTGTCTCACTTACCCCGCTTGAATATCGAATGCTCTCCGTGCTCTCAGGGCACCGTGGCCAGGTATTGAGCCAGGACCGTCTGTTGGACCTCGTGTGGGGAGCGGATGCAATGGAAGCCGCACCGGAGAGCGTCCGGCTATGTGTCAGCCACCTGCGAAGTAAGATCGAGGCGAATCCGAGACGACCGAAGCTCGTAGAGACGGTCCGGGGATTCGGTTACAGGTACGCCGCGGCCGCCTGATCCTCTGGGGATCACTCCCGGTACATCGGTCCTGACGCTTCAGGCCGTCCTTGTCGCCGACTTCACAGGTACACCGATGCCGATCGTTTAGCGCGCTATACCCACCGGTGTGGTGCACTTCGATACGCGATGCTCTGATCACGCAACAGACGCCAGTTTCGTCCCGTACAACGACTTACTACAAGTAAGATAGTCGCGTCCCTGCGGTAACACCGAGCGGCCGAAGGATTACCCGATAGCGGTCCCGCCTATGCGCCTAGGCGGCTATGCGTGACGGCGGGGTGGACTCTGCAGCCGTGGCTTGCTTGAGAAGCACCCGGAACGTCGTCCCGACCTCGAGCTCGGAGGTCATCTCGATTATGCCTCCCTGCAGCTCGGTCAATGACTTGGCTATCGCCAGTCCGAGCCCCGTACTACCCGGCGACTTTCGTGCAGTGGATTCCACCCGCACAAAGCGTTCGAAAATGCGGTCTTTGTCTTCGTCCGGGATTCCTACTCCGGTATCGGTCACGGAAATCTCAATCATGTCGTCACGCTCCCGCGCTGAGATCATGACCTTTCCGCCCTCCGGTGTGTAGCGATACGCGTTCGTCGTCAGATTCATGAGCACCTGGAACAAGCGACTTGAGTCGGCATAGATCTCGGGCAATCCGGGCGGTACGTTCACCTGAAGCGTCAGGTTCCGTGAGTCAAATTCACCCCGGACGTTGTCGAGTAGCTCGGAAATCAGTGGAACCAGCGGGACAGCGGTGAGGTCTACTCTCACGCCGCCTTCCAGCCGGGAGATGTCCAGGATGTCGTTGACGAGCCGTTTCAGCCGGTCGCTACTCCTGCGGGCCATGCCGAGGAGGCGTTCGGATTCAGAAGTGATTGGACCGGCCGCTCCAGAGATTACAAGTTCAAGGAAACCGATTACGGACGTCAGAGGCGTTCGAAGTTCGTGGGAGACCATCGAGACGAACACGCCCTTGGCCTGCTCCGCCGCCCGTTCACCGGTCACGTCCCGATATACCCATAGTCGACCGCGGTAATTCCCCTCTTCATCCGTCACCGGTACGGAGGTCCGGGAGTATGTGACCGGTGAAGGGTCCGTGAACGCTATGTCCTCAGCTGGAACCGTAAGGGCCTCGTCCGCGTAAATGTCCCGAATACGGCTGACCAGCTCGCCTGAATCGGACACAGACGCCTCGGCGCTATTTTCTAACTCCGGACTGGTAAGGCCGACAAGCGATCCCGAGTCAGCATAGCCAAAAGCGTTAGCGAACGCCTGGTTCGTCCACACCACCCGCCTTTCCGGATCAACAAGCAGGATCCCTTCAAGTGCGGACTCAAGGAAGACCGAAAGTTGCGTGCTCATCAAGCGCAGGTCTGATCGTGCATTCTGACGCGAAGACGCAAGAGAGTAACTGGCACCTGTGGCGATAGTCGTGATGGCTAGCCCTGCGCCGAGTACGATGATCCACACGTTGCGTTCGAGCGCGCTAACGCCAAACCAGGGAGGTGACTTGAGATCAAACCGCCACTCCCTTCCGCCAACTTCTATAGATGTGACGGCACGGCTCCCACCATCCTCGGTGATTACGGGAGATACGAAAAGCCCTAGTGCGGCTGTAGCCGGTGCCGAGATTGGACCGAGATCTGTGACCGATATCTGTATTTCCGACAGGTCAGCCCGGGCGATTGGACCCGCCATTAACTGGTCTGTCTCGTAAATCATCAACCCGAACCCGATCAGTGCGCCGCGCCGTTGATCGATCGACTGTACCCGCTGACCTGAACGATAGATCGGGTCCAACATGGCGAACGAGGTCACACCGCTGTTTATGAACGGTGCGGTAGCTGACGTTCGTCCGGTATCGCGAGCCTCATCCATCGCCTGTGCAAAAATCGGATCCCTGGAAAGGTCATCACCGAAGTCAGCCGGTATGCCTTCAGGAGGATCTATGAAGGCCACAGGAAACTGATCAGCACCCTGAATACTGGGTTCCAGGATGTAAGCGGTAAATCCCTGCGACCGGAGCGAGGCTTCGAATTCGTCAGCGCCATCGGCTTTGACCAGAGGTACAAAGCCGATGGTCTGGGCAAGTATCTCCTGGTCTCGTAGCGTGCTTGCGAACTCGGTAAACGCGTCCGCCGTAATTTCAGGCGAACCGACCAGGACCCCGGATACCTCGTCCGCCTCAAGACCCGCCGCCCGCAATTCGGCTGCGATCGAGTTTGATGCGCGTGCCGAAAACGCTTCGAACCGGTCGTCGCTCTGGGTTGCGACGATAGTGCGCACGATGATTGCTGTCCCGATCGTCATCGCCAGCAGCATCGTGAGTGTCGCGCCTGCGATGAAATAGGGCAGACGACTACGGCGAACTCGCCGAGGAGTATCTCGACGCGCGGGATTGGTAGATCCAGTTTCCTGGGCGGGGATCTCCATACGGGGGTGCGCCTCCGGTACGACAACCAGGTTCGGACGGGAATCTTGCTGTATTCACGTTAGGACGATGAACTGGCGCGTGATTACACCGGTTTAGCTTCTCGTCCATCCTGAATTGTGCGGGGATCGCAGAGCGGATGGACCGGTGTGATTACCTATGCGGCTGGTAGAAACCGGCACGTTTGTGCAACGACTGGATGCGCTCAATCGTGTTGGCCCGGGTTTCTGGCGCGGAAGAGGGCTGCGAATCAGACGATATGAAGAAAGTAAGACTCTTAGGAAGAGCGTTTGTGGCGAGACGCGAAGAGAGGCGCCCGGTGGTGGACGCCTCTCTAACGGTAATCTTGCAAATGGAGCCAACGACAGGATTTGAACCTGTGACCTGCTGTTTACGAAACAGCTGCTCTACCCCTGAGCTACGTTGGCAAATTGCGCAGTATTGATTGTTTCGCAGATGGCGCGGGGGGTCAACCGGAGATTATGCTTGTACAGGCCCATTTCGCTAGGCGACGTGCGGCAACCCAAATGGGGCTGTAGCTCAGTGGGAGAGCACCTGGTTTGCAACCAGGGGGTCGCGAGTTCAATCCTCGCCAGCTCCACCAGATTCAATAAGACCGGCCCCGGAAGCAGTAAAGCTTCCGGGGCCGGTACACGTTTACGGCCGCAGTGGAGATTACGATCACCGGGATGGCCTAGGTAGCGTGTACTGGCTCCATTACAGGCGTGAGATCCGGATCGTAAGCGTAGCCATCGCCAAATGTCATCCGAACCAATTCGTCGATGCATTTTGGCGGCTCTAACATCTCGGTGGCAGATGGAAAGACCGCTTTCCACGCACACTCCAGGCTGTGGCCCTGCGCCATTGTTTTCAGCACCAGGGCTTCACCCGCGAGATCACGTTCGTTTGTGTAACAGGCAGTCAATGTTCGTATCTCAATGATGGGGATTGGATTCCTAATCTTCCGTCAATCACGTCTATCGTCATCGGTACAAACCGCAATCTGTCCACCGGCTACCCGCGAGAGAGTCGAAGGCGCTGTACCGGTGTTGGGCGCTCCGGGTATGAAAGTGCCCACGGCCAATGACTTCCCTACGGATCCTGAACTTGGATCGCAGATTGGCCCTGTATTTGACGGTGCGGGTCGGCGTGTATCATCACGTCACTCGCCCCGGATGGTGCACGGGATAAGATCGTCCCGGTATCAACTGTGCACTTGATGGCGACCTCCAATCGTCGGTCCCGACGGTTAGACGCGCGTCCGGATTTGAACCCCTCCACAGAAATCACGGGTGATAGTTGCAACGTCCCGATGCAATCCAACCGAGGCTGAGCGATAGGTCCGAGGTGCTCGGATGGGTGAAGCTCGCCGCAGTGCTGGTCGTTATGGTCCTGGTTCCGGTGCTGTTGATGCATTTGAGGAACACGGACGAATCGCCGGGTAACGCCATACGCAGATTCAGGCAGGACACTCGGTTTTTCTTTATCGGGAACTCGATAACCGAAACTAGGATCGATCCGCGAACGATTATTAGTACGCATAACGGTGGGGTTAGCGTTGTCCTCCAGAACCCCTCGTCGCAACCCGCCCTCTGGTACCTGCGCCTCAAAAATGAGGTCGTGGCCTCCGGGATCAATCCTGAAGCCGTGGTTTTTTTCTTCAGGAATGACGAACTTACCGAGGAGCATCGACGAAGTGCGCCGAGGTACGAACGGCAATATCTGGCGTATTCAACGGAGACTGAACCGGACTTCGATGCGGTCGTTGCCAACAGTCGGTCTCTCGCAGAGCGGGCCGAAGACGTTGTGGACGTCATGTTTCCCGGACGGCCGGAGACGCGGGTAGCCGTTGAGGAATACCTCAAGTTGGTAGGGGCAGGTTCCGCCGAGACGGCCGAGACGTTACTTGACCTGAGCGGTCTGGAGACCGGAAACCAACTCGGATTTTTCAGTTTGCGTAAAGAGTCCGACATTGTTGCCGGGTTGACCAACGAAACATTTAGGGAACAACTGTCCCGTCAGTTACAGGCCGATCAATTGGGGATTGGTGGAAACCCCTCTGGCCCGGTCAAGCCCCGATCAGTGGACTTTTCGACCGAGGCCTCGCGGTCTTTCCTTCCGTTGATCCTTGCTCAGGGCACGGCAAACGATATTCCCCTGGTTTTTGTTCGTATCAAGCACCGACCAGAGCTGGACGGATCACAACCCCCCGGGACCGTTACGGGTGATTACTTCACAGACCTGCGCCTCATGATCGAAGATTCAGGCCATAGATACGCGGACATGACAAATGTGAGTGGTCTCACCCGTGATATGTACTACGACAAGGATCACATCGCTTCCGAGTCAAAGACTGACTATACGAAGCTGATATTGCTACTCATGACGGATGTGTTCACTGACCCGGATTTGAACCGGTAGATGGCCTTTCAGAGTTTCGAATTCCTGGCCCTGTTCCTGGGTCTTCTGGTTCTGTACTGGACCTTGCCTCATGTAGTCCGTAACCCGTTGTTGCTGGCTGCGAGTTATGTGTTCTACGGGTACGTACACCCCTGGCTACTATTCCTGCTTGCCGGTTACACCCTGCTCTCATACGTCAGCACCATCGGGATCCAGCGTTACCCGGAGTCGAAACGACCGATCCTCTGGATTAGCGTTGTCGCCGCGCTATCCACGCTTGCCGTCTTCAAGTATTTCGGATTCTTCGTCGATAGCTTTGGGGACGCGCTTGAAAGCATCGGGCTGGGTCGACTGGACGGCGGTCTTGAGATATTCCTGCCTATCGGAATTTCTTTTTACACGTTCCAGACCATCGGTTACATCGTGGACGTCTATCGAGGTAGTACCACGGCCAGAACTAATCCGGTTGATGTGGCACTGTTCGTGTCGTTCTTCCCTCAGCTTGTAGCTGGGCCGATCGAACGGGCCTCCCGGATGTTCCCGCAGATCGAGGCCCGGCGATCACTAACTCCCAATGTTGCGCTTGACGGGGTGATGTTGATCCTGTGGGGCTTCTTCAAAAAGTTAGTAATTGCGGACAACGTCGCTTTTATAGTCAACCGCATATTTTCGTTACAGGAACCGGACTTCTTCCTGATATGGGTCGGAGTCCTGGCATTCGGTATCCAGATCTATGCCGACTTCTCTGGGTATACAGACATCGCACGCGGCACAGCGAAACTGTTCGGAATAGAACTCTCACAGAACTTCAGAGCGCCTTATCTTTCCCGTTCGCCCGTCGACTTCTGGCGGCGCTGGCATGTGTCGCTCTCATCGTGGTTCCGAGACTACGTGTACATCCCAATGGGTGGAGCGCGGCGCGGCTACTATGCCAACATCCTTGTGTTGATGGTCACATTTGGATTGACCGGGTTGTGGCACGGTGCAAGCTGGAATTTTGTGCTCTGGGGCCTTTATCACGGCGTGGCAGTTCAGGGGACAAGGATGGCGTCTGTGAGCCGTTACGCGAGCCTGCTTTCGGGAACCATCGGGACTATTGTATCGGTCGGCATAACGCTGTGGATCGTGATGTTTGGATGGCTCCTGTTTCGTGAACAGGACCTTGGCCAGATTTCCAGTGTGCTCCAGTTGGACCCCTTTGCTGCATCGCTTGATCAAATCAAAGTCGCCTGGTTCCTGCTGGGACAGGTAGTCGTATATTCACTCCCGTTGTGGGCGTTCTACATCTATGAGGCGAACCGCGAAAAGCTGGGTCTGCTGATATCAAAAAACGGTGTAGAAGCAGCCAGCGCATTGGTAGGAGCAGCAATGCTTCTCGCGATCCTCGTGATGAATCCAGAAGGCAACGCTGATTTCATCTATTTTCAGTTTTGACACACAGGAGACCTTGAGAGGCACCTTGATTGTTAGCCTGGTGATTTGCGAGCGCCGCCAAATGATCATCTTCGGCTTATGGCCCGTGCCTGTATCATCTGCAACCATGTCACCGATGCCCATACATATCTCAGCGGTAGAGACTCGGATTGGGTACCCATGTCCAAGACATAGCCGATTTGCTCAGACCGGTGGGGATCCAGCTCTGATTGAGTCGACCGAGACTTTCGCACACCTGACGCAGTTCGTCGGCACTGTGGTGAGCACAACCTGCATCCCCGAGCGACAAACGTAGTGCAGCGAAGACACTCTCGGCGTAGCGATGCCGCGATCAATTCGGGGAGACGAATAACTTCTCTTAGTGTCATTGAGGCAGCCTGGCTTGGCGCACTCATTTTCGTCCCGCTTCTGTACGACGGTAAGCAGGTACTCGCTTTTCATGAGCAACCGAAACAGTTCGCCCTGCACCTTGCGGGCGTCGTTATCGTTATCGCCTGGGCGGTTGAACTCGCCCTCACCGGTGACCGGTGGCGGTCGCCGTCGCACATCAAGACATGGTTAGGGAGGACGCCAGCCCGCTGGTCGGTAGCGGCTGCGGCGGTATTTGCCGGCGTCTTCGTTTTATCCACGGTCTTCTCGCGGGCCCCACAGGTCAGCCTGTGGGGTCAGGATTTCGCCGACCTCGGATACGAACTTTACTCATCTCTCATATTGCTGGTGCTTTTCTTCGCGATCGCGTTAAGGGCGCGAGAACGGGACCAGATCCAGCGAATCGTTTACGTATTCGCTGGTGTCGGGACAGTGGTGGCGGCGTACGGCGCAGTACAACATTTTGGCTGGGATCCGATAGGGCCGGGGGCCAACGCGACAAGAGTATGGTCAACCTTCCTGAATTCCATTTTCTTCGGTTCTTTTCTGGTGATGTCGCTCTTTATGACGGCTGCGGCCGCGCTACTCGGTCCGGTGAACGACCGCCGGCGCTTGGCCCTGTTCGCTGTGATGATCGGTCTCCAGATATCGGCGCTTTGGTTTGCTGGTGGACGGGGTCCCATATTCGGCGCCGCGTTGGGGGCCTTTCTGATCGTAGTCCTGGCGATCGCGCGCCTCGAACCGGCCACACTGAAACGCGCCGCTGTAGTAGCGGTTGGTGGTGTTCTCGTGGGGGTGGTGCTGATCGGGCTTCCCGCGGGGGAGACGCGTGGGACGGCTTCCCTGGTTACCGCTTTCTCGGCCAGTGCGTCGATTCCAGAACTTCCGCCGGAAACCCAGGCCACGGAGGTGATAGTTCCGAATTCAGCAGCATCCGACGCCCGATTCTCGGGTCGTGTCGGTATCTGGAGAGGAGCTTTGGAACTTGTCCGGAACCGAGAAGTGTACCCACCGGAGTCTGGTGTGCACTCCGCGCTCCGCCCGATTTTCGGTTTCGGCCCGGAAATGTACACATATTCGTTCCCTCTGACGGCAGAACCCTACGGACTGAGGAGTGCGGACCACGCCCACAACTATCCCCTTCAGGTTCTTCTTGAATTGGGCTTAGCGGGCCTGCTGACCCTAGTCATTCTCGTCGGTCTAATCCTGGTGACCCTGATACGCGTCCTCTGGCCGGCCTCGGGAGTTCGTCCGGATCCATGGACAACCGTGGCCGCCATAGGGATATTGGCGGCTCTTTTCGGACGTGCGATTGAACAGGGTCCCGGTGTGGCACAGATCGCGGATCTGACTGGTTACTGGATATTGATGGGGCTGGCGGTCGCCTTGAGTGAGTCGAAATCGGTCGCCGATGTGTCGGAAACGACTCAGACCCCACGGCGGCGACGAGCGGTTGGTTTCTCAGATCTGGGAGGACGAAAATTGACCAGTCTCGTGATCGCCATTGTCGTGATTGCGGTGGCGGGCGGGGTATTCCTGTTCAAGGACATTCAGCAGTTGCGAGGATCACTGGCGGCCGTGGAGGCTAACGATCTCGTGGCTCAGAATCGGGGCGAGGAGGCATTGGAGAAGTACCGCGACGCGATCAGCCTCGCTCCCGATGTTTCCGAGTACCCGATACGTCTCCATGAGATGCTGTTCGGGGTAGCGTCGCAAGAAACCGATCCTGAAAACAGGAGGACGCTGCTTGAGATCGGGTACGAGGTCCTTGCCGACACGGCAGACCGTGATCCTTATGACTTCCTGTTGCGTGAGAGGCTTGCGCTGGCGACGTTAGATCTTTTTGAGGACGGCCAGACCGAACGCCGGGACGAGGTGATAGATCGTTATATCGATTTCGCGGAATCACGTCCAAGCTATTCTGAAGCACAGGCTCTTCTTGGAAATGCGGCCGTAATCGTCGGCGGTTTTGAAGTTGGGTTGGCCGCGGCAAACCGGGCGATTGAGATCGAGCTGAACCCAGCGGCGCTCGATCGTGCATGGTGGGTACGTGGAATCGCCCTCGATGGGCTTGGAGATCCGTCTGGCGCCATAGCGTCTTTCGAGCAGGCGATAGCGGCTAACGGCGAAAGTAATTGGGCTGCGCTGTCACATGGCCAACTAGCAGAATTGTTTGAAAATCAGGGCGATGTTGAAGAAGCCGCTGCTCATCGCGCACGCCAGATAGAGCTATTGTCCGAGTAGTCATCCCTCACAGCGTCTTCATGGTCCCGGGATCAGTGCCTAGTCGTTCCGTCCTTTGTCGTGGAGTATCTGGACGGGAAGATCACACTGTGCAGTGTTGCCCGCCAAGTCGCTACCGACATAGACGACTGAGTACGTCCGGCCATCCGATGCATCGTCCCGTTCGGCTCTTACCTGACCTTCTGTATCTGTGGTGCCCATATCGAAGTCCTGGATGTCGTTCGGCACATCTCCGCCGCCAAGTCCGCTATCGGCCTCGTCGCTCGATACCGAGCTCAGCACGAACCCGTCGGGGCCAGACAACGCGTCCGTGAGGTTGACCGTAGCCGTAACGTCCACCATCTTGTGATTTGGTGGCCAGATGCTTTTCGGGTTGATATCACAACTAAGTAACGGTGCTTCCAGGTCGATGTTGATCGGCCCGTCGACGATGGAGCTTGAGTTACCGGCAAGGTCCACCGCCGTTCCACTAGTGAGCTGTCCTACACCGCTCGTGGAAAGCACGTCGTCGCCAAGGTCACTTGCGTCGGGGTCAATGCCGGACATAGCGTCGGAAGCCGTGTAAGTGGCTACGACCGGCGTGTTGTTCCATCCATATACGTTCGGACTGGATGTCGATGTTGAAGTCATCACCGGAACGGTGGCGTCCCGTTTTACGGTCACAGACTCGCTGGCCGAACCGCCGCCACTCGTTGCGCTACATGTGAAGGTCATACCGTTCGTGTCGACGGTCACTGATGTGGAGCCACATCCCGATATGCTCGTCGTCGGCGAACCGAACTCCACTATGTTCCAGGACACATCTATGTCTGATGTGTACCAACCGTTGTTGCCAAGGGTTCCCGTCACAACAGGGGTGATTTCAGGGGGAGTCGTGTCCGGCACCGTCTCCACCAGGAAACTTATGTCATCGACGTTTGTGTTGAAGTGCCAGCAGCATTGTTCCTGCTCAAATCCCAGGAACACGGTTCGACCGGCGAGGCTCTGTGCCAGCGCAGTGATGTCGAACGAACGAGCGTTCGGGCCTGGTTGATGCTGAGGATCACCGGGATCTGTAGACCATACCTCGCCCAGCAGGGCACCCAGGTTATCCGTGAATATCACACGAAACTCCTGCGCAGATGATCCGGGAGGGCCCTCGTTGAACGCGCCGCGCGGATCATCTATTCCACTACGAATGATGTCAGACCATGAGATCGTGGCGTCGACAATTCCGTACGGCATGCTGATCGGCTGCCAGAGTCGCTCAGATGACCTTCCCTGGTGGCCGAGACTCAACGCATCGTATGACCCTGCGATGGGACCCAACGGGGTGTGCGCACCGTAAAGCGGATTCACCGTGCCGTCATTGATGACCCAGTTCACTCTCGTCGGGCGGTCGGATCTGCTGGGAGTGACGGTCCATCCAGACAGGTCACCGGTCTCGAAGTCGCCGTTAACAATTAACTGGGTCGAGGTCGCCGCACGGACGTTGGTCTGCCCAAACATGCCGACCACAAGCAAAACCACGGCCAGACCGGCAATAAGCACCAGGTACCGGCCAGGGATTTTCAGATCAATCAACGTCCACCTCCGTGGTATTTATGCGCCCGGAATATTACCTGCCCGTGCAACCTGCGCTTATCGCGCCAGGTCGGCAGTCAGATAAGTGTCTCTCCCCCGTTGGGGATGATGAACCCGGTCCGGCTGGTAGTCAAACCATACGGGTGAAAATCGTCGCCCTCACGCCCACCTCATATTCACGCTCTGAAACATCACATCGTGTTCATCCCGGACGTAATTCCCGTTCCTAATATCTATATCCAAGGGGTGTGTGAACAGATTCACACGTGGATTTGGAACGCTTAATCAGGTGATCCGAGCGAGTACATAGCGGCCAACAGATGGGAGACCGTTGTCGGCACAGATGCGACCCGCTGGATCATCTCGGTCGGCGGAAATAGTCCGGGTGTTGTCGGTTCCCATCGCCCCAATTTTCCTTAAGCCGGGAGTAATTCGATCTACTAAGAGAAGTCTCTGACTTCTCCGCGTCTGATCGACCCGCAGAAGGTAGTAGGCACGGTTTACGCGTGCCGAAATTTAGCTTCGCTTGGCACGACTGACTCATTAGACGAGTACAGGGAGCAAGAAAATATGAGGCATAAGAGGAATCGGCGCTCAAGCGGGACCTGGTCCCGGCTTGTACTGGCGATAGCTGCTCTGACGGCCTTCGCCATGATCGGCGCCGTCGCATGTAGCAGCGACGCCGACGAAGAGCCGACGGCGACCTCGGCGCCCTCAGGATCGGAAGGACAACTTCCGGCCTCGGCGCTAGAAATCGCCGCCGAACGTGGTCTGACGACGGACAACATTACCGCCGCCTTGAAGACCTACGTACCTACGGGCGAACACGATGAATATATGTTGTTCGCATCGGGTGGACATTCCGGCCAGTTACTGGTGTACGGAATTCCCTCAATGCGGCTACTTAAGGTCATCGGTGTGTTCACCCCGGAGCCGTGGCAGGGTTGGGCCGTTGGATCTTCCGAAACGGAAGCGATCCTTGACGGCGGAAACCTGGACAGCGGCAAAGACATCCGGTGGGGTGACGTACACCACCCGTCCCTTAGCGAAACCGCCGGGGACTACGACGGTCAGTTCGTATTCGTAAACGAGAAGGCTAACGGCCGTGTTGCCGTTATCGACCTTCGAGACTTCGAGACGAAGCAGATCGTCAAGAACCCGCTCTCACTGAGCAACCACGGCGCAACCTTCGTAACGCCCGATACAGAGTGGGTGATCGAGGGTGGACAGTTCGCTGCGCCACTGGCGGGTGGATACGCTCCGATCGAGGAGTACAACGAAAAGTACCGCAGCGTGACGACCTTCTGGAAGTTTGACCGGGCATCCGGCCGCATCCTGGAAGATCAGTCCTTTGCTGTGGAGACTCCGCCTTACTGGCAGGACCTGTGTGACTCAGGAAAACTTGTCAGTGAAGGTCTGGTCTTCTGTGGATCGTTCAACGCTGAACGGGCCACGGGTGGTATCGAAGACGGCAACCCGCCGTTTGAGGCTGGAGCTTCAGCCGGAGATATGGACTTCCTCCATATTTTTGACCTGGACAAAGCCATCGCCGCATACGATGCCGGCAAGTACTCAGTGCTCAACGATTTCCCGTTGATCAGCATTGAGACGGCGGCTGCGGAGGGCATCCTCCACTTGACGCCTGAGCCCAAGTCCCCACACGGTGCGGACGTGACCCCGGGTGGTGAGTACGTTGTGGTGTCTGGAAAACTGGACCCGCACGTGACCATCTACTCGGTCGAGAAGATCAAGGCTGCGATCGCGGCTGGTACCGAAACAACGGACGACTACGGTCTGCCGATCTTGGCGTTTGACGACGTCGTTGAGGTACAGGTCGAGGTTGGCCTCGGGCCGCTGCACACGCAGTTCGACAACAAAGGCTACGCATACACAAGCCTGTTCCTGGACAGCACGGTCGCCCGGTGGTCACTGGGTGGTCCGTACGAATCCCTGAACAGCGACCCTGGCTGGTCACTCGTTGAGGCCATCCCGGTTCACTACAACGTCGGACACATCGCCGCCGCTGAGGGTGACACGGTAAGCCCTGACGGCAACTACCTGGTTTCGCTGAACAAGTGGGCCCTTGACCGGTTTGCGGTCACCGGACCTCTGCTTCCGCAGAACCTGCAGTTGATCGACATCGAGCAACCCGGCACCGAGATGCAGTTGCTCTACGATTCACCTGTCGGAATCGGTGAGCCGCACTACGCGCAGATCATCAAGGCGGACAAGATCAACGCCTGGGAGGTCTATCCGGAGGTCGGCTGGAACCCGGCAACGCAGTCGGTTGACCCCAACAGTGTTGCTGTCGGCGAAGAGGGTGTGACCCGGGACGGTAACAACGTCACGGTAAAGACCACCGCCGTACGTAGCCACTTCACGCCGGAACGCGTGAACGTGAAAAAGGGTGACCACGTCACCTGGACGATCACGAACATCGAGCGTGCGTTCGACGCTACGCACGGTTTCGCCCTCCCTGGCCAGAACATCAACCTGAGCCTGGAACCGGGTGAGACGCAAACGTTCGAGTTCGAAGCGGATGAATCAGGAGTATTCGCCTTCTACTGCACGGAGTTCTGCTCCGCCCTGCACTTAGAAATGGCCGGTTACTTCCTGGTGGAGCCGTGAAAACCCGGTAGTTAACTCGCCGAGAACTCCTCCCGGTGAGCATGGTCCCCGGGAGGGCGTGAACAACGTCCTCCCGGGGTGGCCTACCCCTGTCCGACGTAGGGAGGTTTTGCTATATGACCCGTGACCGGATTGACCGATTAAAAGTAAAAGTATTTGGCCCGCATATCCCGCGGGAAGTTCTGTTTAAGAACCCGGTACGCTTTCTTCTTCCGACAGCCCTACTGGGCGTGGCGGCACTACTACTGCTGATCTCGACGTTCATGCCGTACTGGCGCATGGACCTTGAAGCGCCGCAATATCCGAAGGGGTTGGAGTTGACGGTGTACGTCGACCACCTTGAGGGCGATATCGGGGAGGTTGACGGCCTCAACCACTACATCGGTATGCGGCCCATCAGCGACGCCGGAGAGCTAGAACGCTCTATGAGCTTCCTGGCCATCGTTGTGGTGGCCGGACTCGTGATCTCCAGCGTATTTGTCCACAATCCCTGCGCACTGGTGCTGTCATGGCCGGCAATCCTGTACCCGGTGATATTCCTGGCGGATCTATGGTTCTGGATGCGGAAATTTGGGCATGACCTGGATCCGCTCGCGCCGCTGTCCAACATTATTGAGCCATTTACGCCGCCTCTCATCGGGCGCGGCGAGATAGCCCAATTCGAAACAAACGCAATATGGGAGAACGGCCTGTACCTGGCGTTCGTCGCATCTGTGCTCGTGATCGTCGGGTTGGTGCTGCACAGACGCGCCTACAAACCCCTCCTGGAAGAAGCTAAAAAGCACGCCGAAACGGCGTCCGCATCAGCGGGGGCCGACGGTTGATCCGGCGAATGCGCATGGCTGCTGCGCTCACCGCCCTCCTGTTGCTCCTGGTTTCGTCCCTTGCCGTACAGGCAGGTTCGGAGACCGACGCCGGAACAATTACCGGTCATGGTGGGACCTATCCAACACTCGAGGCTGCGCTGGACGCAGCTTCGGACGGTGACACGATCACCGTGGAGGGTGGGCGTCACGACGGTGGCCTGGTTGTGAACACCAGTGTGTCGTTGATCGGCATCGACTGGCCCGTGATCGATGGTGGCGGCGAAGGCACGGTCCTCTCTATTCAGGCACCGGACGTTACGATCTCCGGGTTTGAGATCCGTGGGAGCGGAACCCTGCTCGTGAACGAAGATGCGGGTATCGAGGTTGAAGCGCCACGAACTTTTGTCCTGGGCAACCGCATTGAAGACGCGCTGTTCGGAATTTACCTGCGCGAAGCCAAAGACTCGGTGGTCAGCGACAACTACGTCCGCGGTAAGGACCTTGACGTTGCACGTCGTGGGGACGCCATACGCATCTGGTTCAGCCATGACACGAAGGTCGAAAACAACATCGTGGAGAACGCCCGTGACGTGGTGCTCTGGTACTCCGAACGGCTCCAGATTCGCGGCAACCAGATCACGGACGGTCGTTACGGTCTGCACTTCATGTACGACGACGATGCGGTAGTCGAGGACAACATCCTGTCAGGCAACTCGGTCGGTGCGTTCTTCATGTACAGCCGCCGACTGGAGATGCGCAACAACGTCGTTGAATCGAACCGGGGCCCAAGTGGATACGGAATCGGCATGAAGGACCTGGATGACGCCGTTGTCACCGGAAACCTGTTTGCGGACAACCGGGTAGGGGCGTCGATCGACAACTCGCCGCGTGAGATCGATTCGCGCCTCATATTTAAAGAAAACGTATTCGCCGTAAATGACATCGGCGTGCGGCTCATGCCGTCAGTGAAGCGCAACGAGTATTCCGGAAACAGCTTCATGGACAACCAGGAGCAGGTCACGATCAACGGCGGCGGAAAGCTGGTCGGCAACTACTGGGCACCGGACGGCAGGGGCAACTACTGGAGCGACTACGCGGGGTACGACTCCGATGGCGACGGTATCGGCGATCTGCCTTACAACGCTCAGCGGTTGTTCGAGAACCTGACCGAAGAGCGTCCGGAGTTCCGGCTCTTCATCCACAGCCCATCAACCCAGGCGATCGATTTCGCCGCACGCGCCGTTCCTTTCATCCGGCCGAAACCGAAACTCACCGACGAGGCGCCCATGATGAATACCATTCCACTCACACAACTACCCCGTTTGGAAGGCGGTCGATCCCGCACCGGGCTTGCCCTGGCTGCCGGATCACTGCTTGCAATCGGCGGGGGGCTGTTCTTTAGCCGAAGACTCACGGGATTCGGCGGTGCATCCGACCCAGGCTCTAGTCGCGCCGGTGACCCTTCATTCAGGACGCCGCCAGAAACTGGCCCATCAGACCCGATTGAGATACCAGCTATAGAGGTCGAAGGGCTGTCACGCTGGTACGGCAAACACGCCGCCGTTAACGATCTGAGCTTTGTAATCCAACCCGGCCAATCGGTCGCTTTCTGGGGCTCCAACGGCGCGGGCAAGACGACGGCTCTACGCTGCCTGCTGGGGTTAACCGCCTATAAGGGCGTCGCCCGGATCGCCGGGTACGACGTGAAACGGCAGGGCAAGGCTGCGCGTCGGAACATCGGACTCGTGCCACAGGAGATATCGTTCCACGACGACCTTAGCGTGGACGAGACGATACGGCTGTACGCCCGACTCAGGGGCGTATCTGACAGCGGCGGTCGCGAGATGCTGGAGCGACTTGAGCTGTCCAGCCACATCAAAAAGCAGGTCCGACAGCTCTCCGGGGGCTTGCGACAACGGCTTGCCCTGGCCGTAGCGCTGGTCGGTGATCCGCCGGTACTGCTGTTGGACGAGCCAACAGCCAATCTAGATGCGGCAGCAAGAAGAGAGTTCATCGTCGTTCTGGACGAACTCAGGCAGTCCGGAAAGACCCTGATATTCGCATCCCATCGCCCGGGTGAAGTGGTCCGGTTGGCGGACCGGGTGCTTGTGCTTGAGAACGGGAAGCTGGCCGCGGATGAATCCCCGGATCAGTTCGCCGAGCGCATGGGGTTGCAACCCACGCTCCGAATCGTCCTTGACCAGGAATTCATTCAAGAGGCCACAGACCTGCTTACAGATAGCGGATTTGACGCTTCACGAAACGGTCACGGGGTTCGGGTTCGGTTGGAGTCACCCGAAAAAGGCCGACCGATAGAAGCCCTGGTTAGAGCTGGAATAGAGGTCTCCGACTTCGAACTGGAAGGCGGAGAGGAGTGGTCCGATGACTAGTACGACCCTGCGCGTCAAGACGGCCGGCTTCTTCAAGTTTGAGGGTGTCCAGTTTGGGACCATCGCGACCCTCGTTTTCAAAGAACTACGTGACGCCATACGCAACCGCTGGCTCGCGCTCTACGCCTTCGCATTTGCCGGTCTGGCGCTGGCGCTCTCGTGGACGGCCATGTCTGGTCTTGGAGGCTACGGTCTCGCCGGGTTCAGTCGGACCGCCGCCGCCCTCATTAACCTGGTATTGCTCATAGTCCCGTTGATGGGGCTGACACTTGGCGCTATGGCGCTTGCCGGTGAGCGTGAACGCGGCTCACTTGCCTACCTGCTCGCGCAGCCGGTCACAATCGCCGAGGTGATGATCGGCAAGTTCATCGGGCTTGGTTTGACACTTGCGGCGGCGCTAGCGTTCGGTTTTGGGCTTAGCGGGGTTGTCATCGCATGGCGGGGCAGTTCTGCGAGCGGCGGGGACTACCTGGAGTTGGTCGGACTGACACTCCTTCTGGGGCTCGCCACCCTGAGTATCGGGTTCCTGATCTCCGCCGGATCACGAAAAGGCGCGACGGCCATCGGGATAGCACTGTTTGCGTGGCTCGGACTCGCCTTCATAAGCGATCTCGGCCTGATGGGAACAGCCGTTGTGCTGGACATCGAGATCAACACGCTGTTCACGCTGTCTCTTTTGAACCCACTGCAGGTGTTCAAGATGGCCGCCGTTCTATCAATGCGGGGCGATCTCGAAGTTCTTGGCCCGGCCGGGATTTACGCGGTGCGGAAATATGGAGATGGCCTGCTGCCGCTGTTGATAGCGGTACTTGCGGCATGGACGGTGGTGCCGTTCGTGATCGGTTACTTCATCTTCCGACGCAAGGGAGGACTCTGATGGCGAGACTGGCGACCGCGGTTGTCGCCTTACTCCTACTGGGCGCGGTCGCTTGCTCGAGCACCGTCGATTTCGACGCTCCACCGGAGATTGCTTACGGCGAGGAGATTTGCCACGAATGCGGGATGATCATCTCGGAAGCCCGGTTTGCGGCCGCTTACGTCACTAGCGATGGCGAAGTGCGCAAGTTTGATGACGCCGGAGACATGATTCAGCACCACATTAATCGGTATGAAGACGTCAAGGTCTTCTGGCTTCACGACTTCGA
The DNA here is from genome assembly GCA_018650185.1 of Chloroflexota bacterium. Lineage (GTDB taxonomy): Bacteria > Chloroflexota > Dehalococcoidia > Lucifugimonadales > Lucifugimonadaceae. The sequence goes on along the minus strand of JABIGL010000060.1, from coordinate 1,270 downwards.
TACAGCGGAGTGGATTCGTTCAGAGGATGCGATCTTGTTAGCGGCGGAGGAGGTTCTAACGCCGATGGGACACGGGATTGTGGCGTTTACGAACGTGGCCAGTGCGCGGGCCTTTGCGGGCCTCCTGGAGGAATCCCATGAGGATGAAATACGGAGTTGGGATGGCATGGTGACGGCCTTCGAATACGGGGAAGTACACCTTGCTCACGATGACGACGGAAGGCACGCTATAGAGATAAACCAGTAACCAGACCCTATATCGACTGCAACCGACAGTTGCCCTTATACCTGTAGAAAGACCAATACACATGAAAAAATTTACTCTCCTGGCCTCTCTCATCGTCGGCGTAATGTTCGTCGTCGCGTGTGGCGGTGGCGATGACGGCGGGTCGGACAGTCCGGCCGCAACATCCGCACCTGCACCAACCGCTACGACCGCACCCGCGCCGACGGTGGACGCCGGGCCCGATCCTGCAGAACTGATCGCAACGGGCAAGACCAAGTACGGCTCTTGCTCTGCATGCCACGGACTTGATGGACGGGGTGTGCCCGGTCTTGGCAAGGATCTCGTAGAGAGCGCATTCATGGATGGTTTGAGCGACGCCGAACTGGTGGACTTCATCAAGGTCGGACGGGGACCAAGTGACGAAGGCAACACGACCGGCATAGCCATGCCTCCCAAGGGTGGCAACCCGTCTCTTTCGGACGACGATCTGCTGGCAATCGTGGCCTACATCGACTCGCTCTAGCCAGAGCGTAGGCATAAAGAAAGCCCCTCGTCATATGGCGAGGGGCTTTACGCGTTCGGGGTGATTTAGGACCCGGCAGCTATCAGAACCGCCGCTTCGATCTCGTCGGCGGTGGTAAAGGCCTCGAACCTGGCTGACACAAGTCCTTCTCGATCTATAACGAAGGTCCATGGCTCTGACGGAAGTCCCCACGGCTCAACAACAGGGGATTCAATCCCCAGCGAAGCATCGCCATCGGCACGCATCTCGGCCGGATTGTCGAAGAGTTCGACGTGAATGAAGTGAGCCAGCCCGGGATGCTGATCCCGCACGTCTGCCGCCGCGTCGAGCTGTGGGCCGCACGTCGCTGACTGGCAGTAGGCCGGAGTTGAAAAGACGACGACGGTCGGCTTGCCGGAAGAAACAGCCTCGTTGAAGCTGATCGCGTAGAACTCTGGGTCGGGATCAAGGTCGCTTGTGATCAATGCCAACTCGGCCGTGGTTGTTCCGGTCTTGCTGGGTGTCGACGGCGGCGGCGATCC